>JAFYQR010000005.1 GCA_017559825.1 Thermoguttaceae bacterium
CGCCGAACGCCGCGTCCGCCGCCGCGAAGAGGACGCCGACGCTAAAAACGAACGACGCGCCGGAACCGAGCGCGACCAGCGCGTCCATCGTCGGAGCCCCGCGCCGCAAACTCGCCCAACCGTCGACGAAAAACCGCCGCTCGACGACGAGAATCGCCGCCGTCAAGAGGAGTTGCAAGAGCCCGCGCCCAAGCGGATTCGCGACGACGCCCGGCACAGGAAGCCCGAACAACCCGACGCCGCAAGCCGAGTAAAGAAGCGGGATTAGCAAAACAGCCGCGACAAGCGTTCGCCGCCGACGCTCCGCCGTCTCCCGCCGTCGCGCCGTCTCCGGGTCGTCGTCGCGACCGTCTCGACCGTCAAACTCAACGCTGTTCCCGCAAGCCGTCCCGCTTCCGCCGTTTTTATCGCTTCCGCCCTTCTTTAAAGTCGCCCGATACCCGGCCCTCTCGACCGCCGCGACGACCGCCTCCGCCGAAACGCCGTTCCCGTCGACCCGCGCCGAGTTCGTCAGCAAGCCGACCGCGACGTCCGAAACGCCCGGAACCCGCCGAATCGCCGACTCGACTCGCGCCGAACACGCCGCGCACGTCATTCCCGTTACGTTAAAATTCAGCGTCGTCATTTTCCCCCTTGTTTCGCTATTTTACCGCCGCTTGCCGTTTAGGTCGCCGCCGACTTAGCCGCGTCTAATCTTTCGTTTCCCATTATACCCCTTCGCAACCGTTTGACAACGCCGCGTCGCGTTTTCTTCCCGTCAAAAACGCCGCGCTTTCCCCCGTCGCAAGCCGCAAAGTTTCGCCAAAACTCCAAGTCGACCGACGACGCGCCGCCGGAACGCGCAAAATCGGCGAAAAAAACGAAAAAATCCGCGAAAATCCTTGAAATCGCGCCGCGCTTCCGTTATACTGTCGTTTGTCGTTTCGGCGTCCGACGTTTTCCGCGCTCGGTTCGCCAAAATTTCCGCCGCCGCGACGCGTCCGGACGCCGCCGGTTCGCCGGTTTTGCCATTAATATTGATAAGCGCACCTTTCGGCGGTTCGACGCGCCGTTTTTCGCCCGAAAACCCGCCGTCGTCCCGCCGACTTCGCCCTTTTCCCCGTTTTTCGCGCTCAAAATCGACCGATGTTCCTGAAATACCTTTCCGACCGCGATTACGAGGAGCGTTTTTGGCCGTTCCTCTTGCGTTTCGAGACGTTGATCGCCGGCGTCGTTCGGGAAGCGTCGCGCCGACTCGGTTCCGCGACCGACGCCGACGCCCGCGCTTTCTTCGAAGCGGCGTTCGCCCGTTGTCTCGACGTCGGCGCCGGAGTCGTTCCGGTCGATTATTGGGCGCGCGTCGAACTTCCGTCGGTCGCCTGGTACCGCCGTTATCTCGACGTCGAGCTTCCGGAGATGATCGCCGAAGCCCGTCGCCTCGCCTCGTCGGAAGAGTCGCAAACCGCCGAAGCCGACCAGGTCGACCGCGCGAAAATTCGCCGACTCGCCCACCAAAGCGCGACGTTCCAAACGTTTTTGCTCGGCGCCGCGCCGACGCCGGAAGAAGAGTCGCCGCGACCGTCAAAATCGCCTTAACCGGCTTAAACGCCGTTAATTACCGAATACCGCGCCCCCGCCTCCGTTTCCGGCGTTTCGACGCTTCGAGCGGTCGCCGCGACGCGTTAAAATCGCATTCCATTTTCCCCAATTTATCCGTTTTAACCGAATAAAGGGTTTCCTAATGAAAAAAACGCTCCTTTCGTTCCTCGCCGCGGCGCTCGCGCTGACGACGTTCGCGACCTCGGCCCGCGCCGACGTTACCCTTCCGAAATGCTTCGGCGACAACGCCGTTCTCCAACGCGACAAACCGATCTGCGTTTGGGGTTGGGCCGACGCCGGAGAAGAAGTCGCCGTTACGTTCGCCGGAACGACCGCGAAAGCGACCGCCGGAGAAGACGGCGCTTGGAAAGTTTACCTCCCGGCGCAACCGGCGTCCTTCGAAGCGCGCGACCTCGTCGTCGAAGGCAAGAACAAAATCGCCTTCTCGAACGTTCTCGTCGGCGAAGTTTGGATCTGCAGCGGCCAATCGAATATGGAGCAGCCGCTCAATTCTTGGGGGCAACCGCGCCTCTCCTGCACCGAAGACGAAATCAACGGCGATTATAGCTTCGTTCGCTTCAACCGCGCGCACCACGTCATTAAGTCCGAAGAACAAAAGGACTTCGCGACGAACGGCTGGCTCGTCTGCAAAGACGGCGTCCAAAAAGACTGCACCGCTTGCGGCTTCCACTTCGCGGTTCGCCTTAACAAAGAACTGAACGTTCCGGTCGGGCTGATCGACTCCAACTGGGGCGGCTCGAACATCAACAGTTGGATTCCGGACGCCGGTTGGAACGAAGTTCCGGAAACGGTCGAACACGGCAAAATCCTCCTCGCCCAACGCGACGCCGCGAAAGATTGGGATAAATGCGGCGGCATGTACAACGCGATGCTCGCGCCTTGGAAAAACTACTCGATCCGCGGCGCCATCTGGTACCAAGGCTGCTCGAACGCCGGCGAACGCGAATTCTACTACTTCAAGCAAAAGGCGATGATTCGCGAATGGCGCGAAGCGTTCGGTCAAGGCGACTTCCCGTTCTATTGGGTTCAACTCGCCTCCTTCACCGACGCGCAAGACGACCCGAACAACACGGGCGACTGGCCGTACCTCCGTCGCGGTCAACAAAACTGCCTTGAAGTCGCGAACACCGGTCAAGCGGTCATTATCGACGCCGGCGAAGCGAAAGACATTCACCCGCGCAACAAGTGGGTCGTCGGCAACCGCCTCGCCGCTTGGGCGCTCGCGCACACGTTCCAAAAGGACGTCGAATGCGCCTCGCCGATCGCCGTTAAAGCCGACTTCGCCGACGGCAAAGTTACGGTCGACTTCGATTTCGTCGATTCCGGCCTCGTCGTCGGGAAACTGAACGACCGCGAATTCTCGACGACCGACGCGAAACTCGCTCGCTTCGCCGTCGCTGGTCAAGACGGCAAATTCGTTTGGGCCGACGCCGAAATCGTCGGGAAAAACCAAGTCGTCGTCAAATCGGACGCCGTCGCCGAACCGACCGCCGTTCGTTACGCTTGGCAAATGAACCCGGACGGCGCGAACCTCTACAACGCCGCCGGTCTCCCGGCCGCTCCGTTTGAAATCGTTAAATAAGAACGGTTAGTCTGATCGAAACGCCGCGTTTCTCCGCGTCTTAACGCAAAACGCGGCGCCATTTTCCCTTTCCCGAACGACGCGTTTTCGACGTTTCCCGTCGAACCGCCCGTTCGCGCAAGCCGTCGCGTCCAACGACGCGGCGGTTTTTTGGTTTCGCGCCGACGCGGAAGTCGCCGACGTCCGCCCGCTCGAAACCGCGTATTTTCCCTATTTTAACGCAATCATCGAATAAAGGAAATCGATATGTCGAACCTTCACGCGCTCGACTACGCCGTGTTGGCGGTATTTTTCCTCGCGACGCTTTACATCGGTTGGCGTTCGATGCGGAAAGCGGGCGAAAGCTCGTCCGAATTCTTTCTCTCTGGCCGTTCGCAACCTTGGTGGCTTCTCGGTTTTTCGCTCGTCGCGACGACGTTCGCCGCCGACACGCCGAACTTTGTAACGCAAGTCGTTCGCGAACAAGGCGTTTACGGCAACTGGTGCTGGTGGGCGTTCCTCCCGACCGGTCTCACGACCGTCTTTATTTACGCGAAACTTTGGCGCAAACTCGGCGTTACGACCGACCTCGAATTTTACGAAACGCGCTACAGCGGCAAGTCGGGCGCCTTCGTCCGCGCGTTCCGCACCGGCTACCTCGGCCTCGTCGTCAACACGCTGATTATGGCGAACGTAACCCTTGCGATCATCAAGATTTTCGGCGTTATGCTCGGTTTTTCCGCGCTCGAAACGTTGTTGATTTCCGGCACGGTAACGGTGATTTTCACGACCGTCGGCGGTTTCTCCGCGGTGCTTTGGGCCGACTTCGTCCTTTTCATCGTCGCGATGATCGGGAGTATCGCCGCGGCGGTCGTCGCGGTTCGTCTTCCGGAAGTCGGCGGGCTTTCCGGGCTCTTCGCGCACGAAGCGGTCGCGTCGAAACTCTCGTTTTTCCCGGCGTTTAACGACTATTCGGCGGTCTTGTCGCTCTTGGTCGTTCCGCTCGTCGTCCAATGGTGGAGCGCGTGGTACCCGGGCGCGGAGCCTGGGGGCGGGAGCTACACGGCGCAACGAATGCTCGCCGCGAAGACGCCTGGCCACGCCGTCGGCGCGACGCTCTTCTTCAACGCGTGCCACTACGCCGTCCGTCCGTGGCCTTGGATTATCGTCGGTTTGGCGTCGCTGATTATCTTCCCGGACTTGGAATCGCTGCAAAAAGCGTTCCCGCACGTAACGCAACCAGGGCACGACATGGCGTATCCGGCGATGATGACGCTTCTTCCGGCGGGCATTTTCGGCGTCGTCGTCGCGTCGCTCTTCGCGGCGTATATGTCGACGATCGCGACGCACTTGAACCTCGGCTCGTCGTATATGGTGAACGACCTGTACTTGCGTTTTGTCAACAAGGACGCGTCGGAGAAGAAGCTCGTGCAAGTCGGGCGAATTTGGACGGTCGTTTTGATGATTTTGTCGTGCGTCGTCGCGACGCAACTCGAAAGCGCGCTCGGCTCGTTCCAAATTTTGATTTCGATCGGCGCCGGCACCGGGCTTTTGTTCCTCTTGCGCTGGTTCTGGTGGCGTATCAACGCTTATTCGGAAATCGCCGCGATGTGCTTCGCGCTCCCGACCGCCGTTTACTTCCAACTTTACCATAAAACCGTCTGTTTGAACGCTTTCGGAATGACGGAAGAAGCGTTCGCCGCGTCGTGGCTCTCGAACGGCGGGCTTCAACTTGTCGCAAGCGTCGCCCTGACGACGGTCGGCTGGTTGGCCGTTACCTTCCTGACGCCGCCGGACGACAAGGAAACGCTCCGCGAGTTCGTCCGCAAGACGCGCGCCGGCGGCCCCGGTTGGCGCAAGGTTTACGAAGACGCGGCTCGCGATGGCGTGTCGCTCGAAGGCGAACGCGACAAATGGCCGGTTCCGCTCGGAATCCTTTGCAGCGTCGTCGGTTGCGTCGCGATTTACGCCGCGCTCTTCGGAACCGGCGCGTTCCTTTACGGCGATTTCGTCCTCGGCGGCGCGTTGACCGTCGTCGGCGTCGCGGGCGGCGCCGTCCTTTGGGCCTGCTGGAAGAAGATGGAAGCGGTCGCCGCGTCGAACGAACCCGAGGCCGCGCAAGAACTTAGCAAAGCCGAATAACGCGTTAAAAAGCCGGACGCCCAAACTTTTTCGTTCGAGCGTCCGGCTTCTTCGTCTTAACCCGTTCAACGAGCGACGCTTGTAAAAACGCCGCTCGTTTTTCTTTTCTTAACGACGTCGCGTCGCTTTCCCGCCGACTTCGCCGTTAATTCGCGCCGCCGACTTTCGGAACGTCTTGAATTTTAACGGTTTGGAAGATCAGCCCGCCGAGCGTTTCATAAAGCGCGCCGATCGTTTCGTCGTCGATCTTCACCAGCGACGAATACCCCCAACAGCCGGGCCGATAAAGGAGCAGTTCGCGATCCCAAGTCGTTCCCTCGTCGGCGCTTAGTTTAAGCGTCATGTCGAGGCGACCGTTCTTCGAATTCGGGTTCATGAACGCGAGCAGGTCGCCCTTGTCGCCGTCGAGCGTCGACGAAAACCGGATGAGACTCGCTTGACAAATCGGCTCGACGAGCGTCTTTTTCGACGTCGGGTGTTCGACCCAAGTTTCGCCGAAATCGCGAGTTACGGCGACCGACCGCGCGCGCCCTTCGAAGTTGCGCATATTCAGCATCAACGAGCCGTCGTTCAGTTCGACGACCTGCGCTTCGCAAGTCATTTTGACCGCGCCGTTCCCCGCTTTCCAACTTTTCCCGCCGTCGCCGCTCCAAACGAGCGTTGAAAACCAAACGCCGTTCTCGTCGATAAACTGCGCCGGGAAAACGAGTTGGCCGCCGCGCGTCGCAATTCCGCAACCGGGCCCTTGGAACAAAATGCGCCAATTTTCTCCCGCCGCCGCTTCGTTCGTAACGTCGATCGGCTCGCTCCACGACGCGCCGTCGTCGTCGCTATACGACAAAACAAGACGCCCGGAAGTCCCGATTTTTAGGCCCGGTTGCGACGCGCGAATCGACTTGCCGTTATGCGCCCAAAGCGCGGCGAGCCAGATTCTCCCGGTTTTCGGGTCGACGAGAATCGCCGGGTCGCCGACGCCCTCTTTCGCCGGGTCGGGGCCGTCGAAATTCATCGCGATTTGCATCGGCTCCCAAGTTTTCCCGCCGTCGAAACTCCGCGAACACGCGACGTCGACGTCCGCCGGCAAGTCCCCCGCGTGTTTCCAGCGAGCGTCGTAAACCGCGATCAGCGTTCCGTTTAGCGTCTTCGCGATTCCCGGAATACGGTGCTTCGCGACGCCGTCCCAACCGGAATCGCGCACCAAAACGCCGAACCGATATTCGAGCGACGTCGCGTCGAACGCCGCCGCTTTCCCGACCGCCGCCGTCGCGACCGCCTCTTTCACCGCGATTTTCACCTTGTCGCCCGGCCCCGCGTTTTTCGACGCAAACGCCCAAATTTCGACGGTTGCGAGTTTTTCCGCGTCGGTCGGCGTCAAGCGAAATTCCGCCGCGCCTCCTTGCGTTCCGTCGATTTTGACGGCGCCCAAAATCAGCTCGCCGGAGCGCAACTCCAACCGTTTCAACAACTTGACGTCCGAAACGCCGACGACGATTCGTTCCCAACTCGCGCCGCCTTCGACCTTTAACGTCGTTATCTTCGTCGCGATTTCCGATCCGTCCGACGCGATCAAAATCGGCTCCTCGGCGCGAATCGGCGTCGCGACGACGGCCACCGTTTCGTTCGCAACGTTATTATCGGCAACGTTTGCGTCGACGTTCCCAAGCGCGATTCGTTCAAACGGAACGTCCGCGACGCTCCCCAACCCGACGACGCAAAGGGCCGCCGCCAAGATTTCGATTCTTTTCTTCATCGCCGTTTCTCCTTTTTTCTCGTTCGTCGCCAAACGCAAGCGCTTGAGACGTCGACGTTTAAACTCGCGTCGAAACCGATTCGGAAAGCGTCTTTTCGCTTTCTCGTTTCGCCGCTTTTTCTTATTTTACCCGAGAACCGCGTCCAAATCAAGAGACGGTTGCAAAAGACGCAACCGATTGCCGCGTCGACGTTTAAGGAACGCCGCCGACGCAACCGCCAAGAAAAAAGGCGCCCGCCGCGCTCGGCCTTTTGACGCGGCGGACGCCGTTCGCTCGGTCGCCCGAGTCGTTCGGTCGTCCCGGAGCTTGCGCCGACTCGCGACGCAAGCTCGTTTCGGAACGTCGACGCGGATTTCGCAACCCGCGCCGTTTCAAACGGTTGCAACGCCTCGTTGCTCGACGTTTCCCCGCTTTTTTCTTCGCTTAAACTCAACCGAAGTAACGTTTGAGCAAGCCCGCGAAGCCGGCGCCGTGACGCGCTTCGTCTTTCGCCATTTCGTGAACGGTGTCGTGAACGGCGTCGTAATTCAGTTGTTTAGCGCGTTTAGCGATTTCGAACTTACCCGCGCAGGCGCCGGTTTCGGCTTCGACGCGCATTTGGAGGTTCGTTTTGGTGCACGGAACGACGACTTCGCCGAGGAGTTCCGCAAACTTGGCGGCGTGTTCGGCTTCTTCGAACGCGTAACGCTTGAAGGCGTCGGCGATTTCCGGGTAACCTTCGCGTTCCGCTTGGCGGCTCATCGCGAGATACATCCCGACTTCGGTGCATTCGCCCATGAAGTTCATGCGCAGACCTTCGACGATTTCTTGGTCTTCGACCATCCCGTCGCCGATGGAGTGAACGGTCGCGAAGGAGAGTTCGCCGCCGTCGACTTTTTCGGAGAATTTGGTCGCCGGAGCTTTGCATTGCGGGCAGTTTTCCGGAGCCGCGTCGCCTTCGTGAACGTAACCGCAGACTTGGCAGACAAATTTTTTCGTCGCTTGCATGATAATCTTCCTTTCTCGGTAAAATCCGTTGATTTTCAACGGCGTCAATCGTGTATTTGCTTGCGTCGCCAACGTTTAGCGCAACGCCGACGAACGCCTTTTTATCGTTGTTTTTGATTTAACCTTTTTTGTTTGTTAAATCTCGAAGAGCCGTTTTTCGCCGCCGTTCGTTCCCGAACTCGCCGACTCGTCTCTCTCCGCTTTTCGCGGACGCGTTGATTTTACGCAACCACGTCGTTTTCCAAGGCTTGCAAACATTCGCGACAGACGCCGCGAATCCGCGTTTCAACGTGTTCGACGCTTCCAATCTCCGCCGCTTCTTCCGGCAGGAGCGCTTCCAAATTTTCGATCTCGAAATCGTAAACGCGCCCGCAGTGCGAACAGTAAAAGTGGTCGTGTCGCTTCGGGTTTGCGTCGAACCGAGCCAACACGTTCGGGCGATCCATCATCGCGATCAAACCGCGCTCCGCAAAATCGCTCAAAATTCGAAAAACGCTTTCTCGCGAAATTTTGGGCAGTTCGAGCTTGACGTTTTCCCAAACGCGGTCGACGACCGGGTGTTCCATATTCCCTCGCAGATACCGCCAAACGGCGAACCTCGCCGGGGTGAACTTCCAACCGACGTTTCGGCAAAGTTCCGCAAACTCTTGTATTAAATCGTTTTGGGGATTTTTCATTTTTTGCTCTCGCTTATTTATCCCTCATCTGCAAATAAATATAACATACATTTAAAACTTTGCAAGGCCTTTTATCATTTTTTTTCCATTTTTTTTTCTTTCGACTTGCAAAAACCGCGCTTACCCCGTAAAATATAGGCTCCAACGCGTTTCAAACGGCTAAAATTTCGCGACGTTCGCTCGTTTTCGCGCGCCGCCGCCGATTTTCGCCGTTTCCGCCGTTTTTCCTCCGAAATTTCCCCCCTATAGTAATAAGGAGAAATCCGATGCGTTTCGCGCTTCCGTTTTTACGCCGCAACACGTTGTTATCGCTCGTTTTAACATCGACGCTTACCGCGTTCGCCCCCGCCCTCCTCGCCGACGACGCCGCCAAGCCGGTCGAGCGCAACCCGATCTTCCCCGGTCAAAAGGCCGACCCCGAGGTTCTCTATTCGCAAAAAACCGGCCGCGTCTACGTCTATCCGACGTCCGAAGCGAACGGTTTCCGGGTTTTCTCGACCGACAACCTCGTCGATTGGAAAGACGAAGGCCTCGTTCTGACCGACGAAGACGTCAGTTGGGAAACCCGCGCTTATTGGGCCCCGTCGATTATCGAAAAGAAAATCGACGGTAAGTTCAAGTATTTCTTCTACTTCTGCGCGAACGAGAAAATCGGCGTCGCGGTCGGCGACGATCCGACCGGCCCCTTCGTCGACAAGGGCTCCGTCCTGATCGACCGCTCGCTCCGTCCGGAGGGCCGAGGCGGCGTCGAAATCGACCCTTACGTTTTCGCCGACCCGGTCAGCGGCAAAAACTACCTTTACTGGGGCAACAGCTACCTTTGCGTCTGCGAACTTAACGACGACATGACGTCGCTCAAACTCGAAACGAAGCGCGACATTACGCCGCCGGACTTCTTCGAAGGAACTTACGTATTTTACCGAAACGGCAAATATTACCTCACCTGGTCGAAGCACGACACCCGCAGCGTCGAGTATCAAGTGCGCGTCGCGACGTCCGATTCGCCGCTCGGCCCGTTCGTCGCTCCGGAAAAAGACCCGATCGTTCTTTATAAAGTCCCGGAAAAGGAGATTTACGGCCCGGGGCACCACTCGTTCCTCTTCCTTCCGAACGGCGACAACTACGTCTTCTACCACCGCCTTTGCCTGCCGCTCGGCAAAAACCCTTGGGCGCGCGAGACTTGCGTCGACCGTATGTACTTTAACGAAGACGGTTCGATCAAGCCGATCGTCCCGACCCGCGAAGGGATTTCGCAACCGGTCGACCTGAAACAATTTCAAGCGAAATAACGCTTAACGACGCCGCGTCGACATTCTTTTCGGCGCGGTTTTTTTCGTTTTCGTTCGACGCAACTTCAACGTTTACAACAGAAAGAACCGTTATGTCGAAACGCTCCCCCGCTTTTCGAGTCGGCGCCGCGACGCTTTTAACGGCGGCCCTCGGCGCGTCCCCGACTTTCGCCGACTCTCCCGTTCCAGCAAACGACGCCAAGTCGCCGTTCGCCGACGCGGTCGCTTTTTGGAATTTCGCCGACCTTAACGACGCCAACGCAATCGACGGCGCGGCAAGCGTTTTGCAAGCGTTCGGCGACGTCGCGACCGGCGTCGAACTCGACGGCGACGCGAAAACCGAATCGCTCCGACGCGGCGGCGACGGCAAAGTCGCTCGCTTTGCCAAGGGCGGTTATCTCCGCGTCGACGCCCCGCTCGGCTCCGAACTCGCGGTCGCCGGTTCCGAGCTAACCGTTTGCGTTCGTTTGCGTTACGACGCGACCGTTTGGCAGAATTCCCCGCTTCTCTCGAAACACGGCGGGCACGAGCGGCTTGCGTACAATCTTTATTGCCTCGACGACGCGCTCGGCGCCGAAATTGGAACGACCGGGAACCGCGGGCTTCTCCGCTGCCGAGCGCTACGTTCCGAAACCCGCGATCCGAAATCCGCGCTAACCGCTTGGCGCGACGTAGTTTGCCGCGTCGACGAAGCGAAAGTCGAGCTTTTCGTCGACGGTCGCTGTTACGACGAGGACTTCGTTCTCGGAACGCTCCGCCCGAACGACGTCGCGTTTACGATCGGCGCTCAAATCGAGTCGAACGGCGAGGCGCGCGCCGGTTTCGTCGGCGAAATCGACCATATCGCCGTTTGGAACCGAGCGTTGTCAAACGACGAAATAACAACGCTTAGCGGAGGCTTCGACCGAATCGACCCGCGGGAACGCACCGACCTCGGCGACGGCGCGTCGTTGCAATATTGGACGCCGCCAAACGCTTACGGCGTCGGGGATTGCATGCCTTTTTACGTCGACGGCGTCTTCCACTTTATGTACCTTCTCGACAAGGGCCGCCACGGCGCGAAAAACGGCCTCGGCGCGCACCAATGGATTCAAGCGACGTCGACCGACCTCAAAACCTGGACGCACCGCCCGTTCGTCGTTCCGATCGACCGCCAAAACGAAGGCTCGATCTGCACCGGTTGCGTTTACTATCATAAAGGCGTTTATTACGCGTTTTACGCCAATCGCGCCGTCGAGTACGACCATCCGAGCGGCGAGAAACGCAAGACGTACGGTCTCCTTTGCTTAGCGACAAGCGAAGACGGAATCCATTTCGAGAAAAGGGGTTGCGATCCGATTTTTCTTCTCCCGGACGGCTACTCTTGGGGAACGCGCGACCCGCAAGTCTTCCAAGACCCGACCGACGGAACGTTCCATATGTATATTACGACATCGTATCGCGGCAAAGGCTGTTGGGCGCACGCGACGTCGCAAGACCTTGAAAATTGGACGCTTACCGACCCGATTTACGCGCACAAACCGGGCGAGCCGGAGTGTCCCGACTGGTTCCGTTGGGGGGACGATTATTACGTCGTCGCGAATCATCTCAACGGTTATTACAAGACGTCAAAATCGCCAACCGGGCCTTGGGAAGTTCCGAACGCGCCGAACGTTTTAATGCCGGGCGTCGTCAACGTTCCGCAAACGGCGGCCTTTAAAGACGGTCGTCGCTTGGTTTGCGGCTGGAGTCGCGAGCGCGGATTCGGCGGGAGCGCGGTTTTTCACGAGCTAATCCGTTTCGACGACGGGACGCTCGGCGAGAAATTCGTCCCGGAAATGATTCCGGAAACGAACGCGCCGGTCGTTTCGGAAAGCGAAATCGCCGAATCGGAACGCGTTTGGTCGTCGCTTCCAAGTCGTTGCCGCGTCAAGTTTTCGCTCGTCTACGATCCGAAGCGCGTCGACACGTTTCACGACGTCGTTTTCACCTACGCCGACGGCAAAGAACTGCGCGTCGTTTTTTCGGAGCGAGCCGTTTACCTCGGCGGCTTCAAAATCGAGCGCGTCGATATGTCGACCGGCAAACTGAACTTCGATTGCGTTCTAACGTCAAATTTAATCGACGTTTGCGTCGACGACAAACGAACGTTGACGGCGGATCTCCCGACGGCGACTGAGCGTTCGTTAAAGCTCGTCAACAACGTCGGCGACGCGGTTAAAATAAAGAAGCTCGAAATTTCCCCGTTAAAGAAATAACCGCAACCCCTTAATCAACAAACAGTTACCGCCGACGCCGTTAAAAGAAAACGGCAAGAAAAACCAAGGGCGACACGTTGCCAAACGCGTCGCCCTTTTTTAACGCTTCACGTCGTCGCTCAACGAGCTTTGACGCGAAACCTCTTGTACATCAACCGCTTACTTCGCGGTCGTTTCGAACGTGTAAACGCCGGAGCCGACTTCGAAAACGGCGGCGTCCGCGCGCGTTTCGTCGACTCGACGCGCAAAGTCGGCGCCGACCGTCGCGGCGCAAACTTGCGTTTTCGCGTCGCAAGGCACGACGACGCAAGCGCTTGCGTTCGGCGGAACGACGACGTTCAACGTCAGTTTCGTTCGGTCGTCGTTCCAACGCCATTCGGAAACGATCTCGCCGTACGGCGATTCGAACGCCCCGCGAACCCAAGTCAACGGCTCGCGACCCGGCGCCGCGATTTCGTTCAAGCCGCATTTCGGCTCGACGATAAAGCGTTTGAAGCCAACGTTTTCCGGCGCGACTTCCGCGACGACGACGTCCGGCGCGCCCGCCGCTTTAATCCCGGCCAGCGATTGGAAGAACCACGTCGAAATATCGCCGAACATAATGTGATTCAGCGACGAGCCCTTCGTGTCGGCCCACGTTTCCCACAGCGTTCCGGCGCCGTTGCGAATCCAATACCCGTAAGACGGCGCTTCTTCTTGCAGCGCCATCGTCAGCGCGACGTCGTGCCGTCCGCCTTCGCTAAGCGTTCTCAACACGTACTTTGCGCCGAAAATCCCGACGTCGAAACGCTTCGACGCCTTCTCGACCGCGCCGACGAGTCGCTCGAACGCCGCCGCTTGTTCCGCTTCCGACAAACCGGCCGCGACGCCCTGGTGAATCGGGCACGCTTGCGACGTAATACTCTCGTTCGCGTACAAGCCGTCGCCCTTGTAAATCGCGGCGTTGTACGACTTGCGAATCTTTTCGGCCAAAGCGGAGTATCTTTCGAAATCGGCGTCTTTCCCGAGGAGTTTCGCCGTCCGCGCGACGATTTTCGCGTCGAGATAATAGAACGCGGTCGACGTAACCTCCGTCGGCGTCGTCGTTTTCGCCGGGCACCAGTCGCCGAGACCGTGCGCGACGATTCCGCTCGGCAGTTCGCGCGACGTAACGTAATCGACGTATTTCTTCATCGCGTCGAACGACTCTTCGAGAACGCGAACGTCGCCGCGATAAACGTACAGATACCAAGGAATCATCACGAGCGCGGAGTCCCACGCCGGGCCGTTCCCCCACGGGTACCCCCAATCGCCGGTCGGCACGATCCCCGGCAGGTTCCCGTCGGCCTTTTGCTCGTCGCGGAGATCGGCGACCCACTTTTCGTAACCGTTGGTATTTTCCCAGTTATACATCGCCAACTCGCAAGCGAGCTGCGCGTCGCCGGTCCAACCGTTCTTCTCGCGATGCGGGCAGTCGGTCGGATAACCCGCGACGTAGTTGCCGCGATACGAGTAGCGCGTCCATTTTTGAACTTCATTCAAAAGTTCGCTCGACGATTCGAACGCGCCCGCCGACGCGAAGTCGGTGTTGACGACGCAGATCGTAAAGTCTTCCGGTTTCGGCGCTTGGCGCAAGCCGACGACTTCGATATATTGAAAGCCGTTGTAAGTGAAGCGCGGCTCGAACGTTTCGCCGTCGGCGCCGTTGCAGAAATAAACGTCGGACTGGAACTCGCCCTTATACCCGGTCAGGTTCGCGGGCGTTCCCTCCATAAAGTGCAAATCGATATCGGAACGCTCGACGGCGCCCTTGTCGTCGACGCGTTCCGAATAACGGAAGCGAACGACGTCGCCCGGTTCTTGCCCGGTCAATTTGACGCGCGCCCAACCGGCGACGTCGCGTCCCGCGTCGACGACCCAAACGCCCGGCGCGACTTCCTTAACGCTTTTCGCCGCAAACGTTTCCGTTACTCGCGACGGCGCGACGTCCTGCGCGGTAATCCGTTCGTTCGCGATCGGCGCCGGAACGACGACGGCGTTCCCCAAGATTTCGCGCTTCCAACGTCCGTCGACGATTTCGCCTTGACGGATGCAGTCGAAAACGACCGGGCTGGTCGAGTACGTCCAACTCGAATCGGTCGCGACGGTTTCGGTCGTCCCGTCTTCGAAAACGAGTTCGAGCCAAGCCCGAACGCGCGGGAAGTCCCGCCATGGCGCCGCGTCGAAGTTCCAAGTAACGATGGAACGGACGTCGTACCAGCCGTGCCCGAGCGCGAACGCCAACTCGCGCTTTTTCGGCGAATCTTGCGCGACGTTTTGGAAGCGGTCGGTAACGTCGAAAACGTTGTAAAGGCAGCGGCGGTCGTATCTTGTGAACGCCGGAAGCAAAACCGCGTCGCCGATTTTTTCGCCGTCGAGGTAAGCCTCGAACGTCCCCGGCGCGCAGACGGCCAGCGTCGCCGACTTCACTTTCTTCGCGACGTCGAACGACTTTTGGAAGAACGGCGAAACTTGTTCGGTTCGGCGGCGGAGCTTGCCCCAAGGCCCGGCGTCGGCGTCGGCGTACCGGACTTTCGCGGCGCTCCAAGCGTCGGACGACGCGGCGTCAAATTCAAGTCCGTTCCAGCCTTCAATCGCTTCGAGCGACGCAAGCCAATCGGTTCCGGTCGCGAACGAAACGAGCGTTTCCGCTGGAACGCCGAAACGATTCGGCGTCGTTAAATTCTTCGGAGCGTTCGATTTATCGAGCGTTTTCACTTCGAGTTTCGCAATCAGCGCGCTCGGGCGAACCTTGCCGTTTCCGAATTTCGTCCCGGTATTGTTCTTCGAATCGTTCGCGACGGCGACCGCGACGACGTTCTTCCCGGGTCGCAAATACGACGAAACGTCGATCGAACGAAGTTGATCCGGGTTGAACGCCATCCCGATCGTAAAGCCGACTTTTTCGCCGTTTACGTAAAGGTCGCACTTTTGATCGGCGGCGAAGTAAAGCGTCCCGACAAGGTTTTGCGCCTCGAAGTCGCTCGCCGGACGGTCGATTTCAAACTCGCGACGGAAATACTCCGGCGCAAACCCTTGCGGCGACTCGATTTCCTTCTCCGACGCGATCCAAGCGGCGCCGGTCAAATCGACGTTCGGACGAACCGTTTCCGGCTGGCCGATCCACTCGCCGCGCCAATCCGCCGGGTCGACGACGCCTTGCAACCAAGTCGCCGGTTCGCTCCAAGCGCTCGCGACGTCGGCTCCGTCCCAAACGCGAACCTTCCAATAATAACGTTGCAACGACCGCAGCGGCGCGCCGTTATATTCGACAAAAACGGAATCGTCGGACGCGACTTTCCCGCTGTCCCAAACGTCTCCCTCGTCCGCCGCGAGTTTTTCCGGCGTCGACGCGACCAAAATCCGATACGCCGATTGCGTCAACGCGTAACCTTTACCGTCGCTCGCGTCTTTCGACTTCCAACTCAACCGCGGTTTCGCCGTTCCGACGCCGACCGGATTCGCCGTCGTTTCAACCGTCGTTCCCAACGGTTGCAACGTCGACGTTTCCGCCGCGCCGACGCTTGACGCGGTCAGCGACGCCGCCGCTAAAAACGCGAACGCCAACGCCGCGTTTTTTCCGAATAATCGTTTCATTTTATCGTCCTCTCGTAAAAACGCGCCTCCGTCAAAGCCCGACGCCGCCGCGACCGTCGCGACGCGCCGCCGAAAACGCGTTTCCTTTACGCCCATTATACCCGTTCGCCGCCGAAAAATAAAGCGCGTCGACGTAAAAGTTTCGAGAAAATCGCCGAAAACGCCGGCCGACGTCAATTAGCCGACGCTAACTTTTGCCGATTTCGCCGAAACGCTCGACAAACTCCGACTTTTTTACCCGCGCGGCAAAATTTCCTTGCAATCGCCCGCCGTTTGCGTTAAAATAAAAAGAACGGCGTTTTCAAGCGCCGCCCCGTCGACGCGTTTTCGCTAGCGCGTTGCGTTCGTTTACTTTCCGTTCGACGCAGGAGGATCCCGATGCGTTCCGTTTCCGCTTTCCTTCGATCGCTTGCCGCGCCGACGCTCTTGTCGACCGCCCTCGCGCTCCCCTTGTTCACCCCATCTTTCCTATTTCCCGCTTTTGCCGGCGCCGCGTCGTCGTCCGTTTTTGCCGACGAAGTCCCCAAAAGCGCCGCGACTTGGGTCGGGTTCGTCGCGTTCGACGGAACGCCGCAACGTTATTTCGAGCGGCTCCCGGAAAATTTCGACCCGAAACGCCCGACGACGCTCTTGATCGCGCTGCACGGGCACGGTTCCGACGGCGCGCAAATTTTCGCCGGAAAATACGCCGAATTTGAAGCGCTACTCGACGTCGCAAAAGAACGCGGCGCGATCGTCGTTTCCCCCGACTATCGCGACAGGACGTCCTGGATGGGCCCGGCGGCGGAAAAAGACGTCGCGCAAATCATTGCGGAACAACGGGATAAGCGCGACATAACCCGCGTCGTTATCTCCGGCGCGTCGATGGGCGGCTCCTCGGCGCTGACCTTCGCGGTTCGGCGTCCCGACCTGATCGACGGCGTTATTTCGATCAACGGAACCGCGAACCATCTCGAATACGAAAATTTCCAAGACGCGATTTCCGCTTCGTTCGGCGGCTCGAAAACGGCGGTTCCGCTCGAGTACAAAAATCGAAGCGCGGAGTATTTCCCGGAACGCTTAACCGAGAAACCGTCGGCGTTTACGTTGGGCGGTCGCGACGAAATTGTTCCGCCGAATTCCGCAAAACGCCTCGCCGAAACGCTTGAAAAAATCGGCGCGCCGGTTCTCCTCCTTTACCGTCCGGAAGGCGGGCATTCGACGACTTACGACGACGTTCGCGCCGCCGCCGAGTTCGTTTTCGACGCGCTCGAAAAAGCGGAAACGCCGCCCAACGACGCCGAGTAACGCCGCTTCAAACGCGTTGTTTTTGAAAACAATTAAATACGCTAACATTTTCAAACAATCAAAAGCGTTCGCCGACGCCGCCGTCTCGACGCGCGCCGAACGTTTTCAGCCCTCAATAACACAATCGTTTAGGTTCAACAATGACGTTTAAATTTTCACCGGCGGCTTTCTTCGTCGGCGCCGCGTCGCTTTTATTCGCGACGTCGGCAAACGTTCGCGCCGCCGAAACGCAAACTGCGCCCGCCGTCCCCGACGCGGCGCCGAAAGTCGTCGTCGAAATCGACGGCGCCGTCCGCCAACCTTCGTTCGGAACCGTCGCCGGTTCTTGGTTTTACAACGCGGGCCCGGACGGTTCGCAAGTCCTGCTCCTCGGCTTCCCGAAGGGCGGCGTCGAGCAAGCGCCGAATTACCGCCTCGTCGCCGACTTGAACTCCGAATCGGTCGTTCGTTTGACGATTCCGATCGCTTCGCCGCGCGAACTCGCCTTCGCAAAGTGCGCCGTTAAACAACTTGGCGACGTCGCTGGGTTAGTCGGTTGGTCGCGCGATTCGCAAAGCGGCGACGTTTCCTCCGTTTCCTCCGCGGCGACGCTCGAAGCCGACTTTCCGCCGACCGACGGCGCGCTCGTTTTGACGATTCTAGCGCCGAAATTCGACGCCGAGTCGTCAAACGCCGCGTCCGACGCAAACAGCGACGGCAAAACTTCTTGCGCCGTCGAAATTTCCGACTTTCAAACGGCGACGCGCCCGGTCGTCGCGCCTCTTTCGCTCGAACCGACGCGCAAACCGCAGTCGCTCGCGCCCATCGAAACGTCGCCCGATTTCCGCCCCGCGCTCGCAAACGCCGCGATTACTTGGGATTGGCGCCTCCAAGACGGAATCGGAACGGAGCGCGAACCGCGAACGTTCCTTCAAGCGCTCGAAAAGCAACTCCCGCAGGGACGCGCGCTTCTCGACGACTTAACCGTTTCAATCGACGACGGAACGTTCGATAATTTAAGCTCTTACGACCCGCAAATTGGCGAAAAAATCGACGCGTTCGCGCCGCGCCTTGACGCTTGGAACGCCGCTTGGACCGATTTTGAAATACGTTTCAACGCGTTAAAAACCAAAGACGCCGAAGATCCCAACGACGGCGACGCCGAGTCGCTTTGGCGGGAAGTCCGAACGTTAAAACGACAAATTTTGGTCGAATCGCCGCTCTTCCAATTCGGCTCGCTACTTTTTGTCAAACACGCGCCGGGCGTTATGTCGCACCAACTTACGCAAGTTTACGGTTACTGTGCGCGCCCCGGCGGCGGTCTTTTCGTCCTCGACGCCCCCGGCCGCTCGATGAAAACACGCGACGTCACGTCGCAAAATCTACCGCTCGGCTCGTACATGACGCCGGAGTTATCCTTCGACGGCAAAACGCTTTACTTCGCTTACTGCGAAACGCCGTCGACGCCGAAAGTTTGGCGCGATCCGGAAACGATGGAACGTCGCTTTCATCTTTACAAGACGCCGCTCGCCGAAGCTCTCGCCGGGAAAAACGTCAACGCAACCCGTTTGACCGACGGGCCTTACGACGACTTTTCGCCGATCCTTCTTCCGGACGGCGACCTGATTTTCTGCTCGACGCGACGCGGCGGCTTCCACCGTTGCGGCTCCGGGCCCTGTTACGTTTACACGTTGACGCGTTCCAAAGGCGACGGTTCCGACGCGCGCCCGATTTCTTTCCACGAAACAAACGAATGGAACCCAACGCTAACATCCGACGGTCGCGTCGTTTACACGCGTTGGGATTACGTCGACCGCGACGCCGTGTATTATCAAAATCTTTGGTCGACGCGGCAGGACGGAACCGACGTCCGCATTCATTACGGCAACAACACGTTCAACCCCTGCGGCCTTTGGGAGTCGAAAGCGATCCCCGGCTCGTCGAAAACGCTCGCGATCGCCGGGCCGCACCACGGCATGAGCGCCGGAACCGTCGTAACGCTCGACGTTAGCCGCGGCGTCGACGGGCCGGAACCGCTCGAACGACTCACGCCGGAAGTTCGTTTTCCCGAGGGCGAAGCGCCGCTTCCGAACGTTCCGCAACTCCCGCATTTAAGCGACTTCGATTACGTTCCGACCGGTTTTTGGCAGGCGGCGCGCGAAGCGGAACGCGCCGAGCAAACGGTCGAGGAACGCCGCTGGCCGGTTCACACGTTCAAGTCGCCGCTCCCGTTGTCGGAGAAATACTTCGTCGCGTCGTACAGCTACGACAAGCTGATCGGCGAAGCGGGCCCGAACATCCCAAACCAATACGGCGTCTACTTTTGCGACGCGTTCGGGAACCGCGAACTCGTTTACCGCGACCCGAATATTTCGAGCGTTTGGGCGCTCCCGATTCGCCCGCGCCCGGTCCCGCCGGTTTCCGCGTCGACGCTCGACGAAACCGCTCGCGACGCCGAATCGCCGACCGGAACCTTCTTTATGCAAAACGTTTACGAAAGTTGGCCGACGAAGCTTCCGGCGAAAATTAAGTCGCTGCGCCTCGTTCAAGTCTTGCCGAAAACTACGCCGAACGCTAATCAGCCGACCGTCGGAGCGGCGTTCGCGTCCCCCGGCAAACAGGTTTTAGGAACGGTTCCGGTCGAGGAAGACGGCTCCGCGCACTTCGAAGCGCCCGCTTGCAAACCGTTGTTATTCCAAGCGTTGGATGAAAACGGCCGGATGGTTCAGGGGATGCGCTCCCTTGTTTACCTCCAACCGGGCGAGTCCGCCGGTTGCGTCGGTTGCCACGAAGACCGAACGGCGGCGGTTCCAAGCGCGAAAACGATCGCGTCGACCAAGAAACCGGCGAAAATCAACCCCGGTCCGGACGGCTCTAAACCGTTCTCGTTCCCGATTTTAGTTCAACCGGTTCTCGATAAGAAGTGCGTCTCTTGCCACAACGCCGAAAAAGCGGAAGGCGGCGTCGACTTAACTTCAACGCCGGAAGGAGCTTACACAAAGTCCTATAACGCGCTCGTCAAGCTGGTTCCGTTCTCCGCTTGGGGCAATCCGGACGGAAATTTTGAACCGTTGACCGAGCCCGACCGCTTCGGATCGCGCCCGAGTCGACTCACTAAACTCTTAGAAGACGGGCATTACGACGTCGAGCTCGACGCCGACGATTGGGAACGACTCAATACTTGGCAAGACGTCAACGCGCTTTTCTACGGCACGTTCAACGTCGAAGATCAGGAACGACAACGCCGCGGCGAACGTATCGCCGGGCCCGACCTCGAATGACATCATGTCGTTTTAACGGCATTTTGTCTTGATAAAACGCGGTTTTGCTTCAACTTAAGAAAGCGGAACCGCGTTTTCCTTTATTCGCTTCACATTATCGCAAAACCCAACGCTTCAAAAAAATTTCGCCGTCGACCGTTGACGCGAACCGAAAAGCGACTATACTTAAGATATTGAACCGATGTTTGCAACAACCAACCAAGGAGTTTTTCGATGAAAATCGCGGTTCCTTTCGACGCCGGGCAAATTTTCGGCCACTTCGGCCAAACGCAAACGTTCAAAATTTACGAAACGGACGGTTCGCAAGTCGTTTCGACGCAAACGCTTGCGGCGGACGGTTACGCGCACTGCGCCTTGGCGAATCTTCTCGCTAAAGAAAACGTCGACGCGTTGATCTGCGGCGGAATCGGCGGCGGCGCGCTCGCGAAGTTAAACGCCGCCGGAATCAAGTTTTACGCCGGAGTCTCGGGCGACGCCGACGCCGCGGTCGCCGCGCTCTTGGCGGGCGAAGAAATCGGCGCGACCGGCCCCACTTGCGGCGGACACGACCACGGACATTCGCGCGAAGGCGGCTGCGGTTGCGGCGGACCCGGGCATTCGCGCGAAGGCGGCTGCGGTTGCGGCGGTCATTGATCGCCGCGAATTTCGCCAATAAAAAAACGCTCGTCGACGCGAAATCGACGAGCGTTTTTTGTTTTCGGCGCGACGGCGTTTCGACGTTTCGCATTATCTTAACGCCTTGTTAAACGCCGATTTAGAAACATCGTTCTATTCCGTTTTCACGTCTTTCCCGGCGGCGAACCGCGTCAGTCGCGGCACGAACTCGTTCAGCGACGGCGTCAGTTCCGGGTGCGGACTGCACAGGATAACGCGCCCCTTCCCATACGACGCGGCGATGATCGCCGGCGAGTCGATTTGGACGCCCTTCGGCGAGTCGTTTTCGGCGACCTCCGTTCGGAAATACGCCAAGACGTCGTATTCAGGAAGCGGCTCGTAATTCGCCGGAAGCATCACCGGACCGTTTTGATACGCGATCGTAAAACGGCCGGAACGGTCGCCGCAAACCCGCTTACCTTCGTCGGTTAGCTCGATTTCAAGAATCGCTTCGCCGCGTTCCCAATTCCCTTCTTGCAACTTCGCGTTGATCAGCCGCCCGGCGTCGCGGTTCAAATTGACAAGCCCCATATACGCCCCGGCGCACGTCCCGAGGTACCCGCCGCCGTCGTTCAGGAAGGCGCGCAACTCCCGCCAACCGGCGTCGCCGATCGCCCGCGACTCGCCGTTTCCGGAGCCGCCCGGGAAGAGAACGACGTCGAAGTCCCGCAATTTTCCGGCTTGAATCTCTTCTGCGGAGACGTATTTCGCCTCGAAGTTCGGCGCGGCGGCCAAAATTTCCAGCGACGCGTTGGCGCACGTCGGACTCGCGCCGGGCCCGTTGTACACGGCGGCTCGACAAAGCGGCTCCTTCGCCCAAACCGCGACCGTTCCGAGCGTCGCCGCGATAAGCGTCAGCGCCGCCGTCAACATCGTTTTCCGCATTGTTATCTCCTTTAAAATCAATAATATCAACATTAAAAACATCGCCGTCCGCGCGGCGTTTCATTGTTTCGCGTCGAGCGGTTTGCGCCCAATAAAGACGTAACGCGGCATCTTTTTCCAAAAGACCGGGCAATACGGCATTCGGTCGGCGCGCTCGATAAGTCGCACTTCCTCAAACTTTTGCGACAGATACGGCAGGTGGTCGCTCGACAAAAACAGGTTGTCGCACGAAAACCACACCGGCCAAAAGGAGCGCGTCGAGAAACTTTGCTTCGCTCGGCCTTCGCTCGGATATTTGCGCGCGATGTAAAAGTCGACGACGCCGATCGTTCCGCCCGGTTTGAGCGCTTCGAACGCTCGATCGACGGCGGCGAACCAGTCCGGAATCATCGTCAGCGAGTACGAAAAAAAGATCGCGTCGACGCTTCCGCATTCCGGACGCCAAGTCGTCGCGTCCGCTTGGCGCGTCTCGACGTTTGTCCAGCCGTTGCGCTCGATGCGTTTGTCGGCGATTTTCAGCATCGACTCGGTCAAGTCGACCAAGTAAAGTTTCTTCAACTTCGCCAAATTATCGCCGAGAAACTCCAAGTTCGCGCCGGTTCCGCCGCCCATATCGACCCAAACTTCGCCGGCGCGGGGCTCCATCGCCTCCATCAGCTCTTTGCGCCCGGTCAAAAGGCGTTTGCGGAAGTCGTCGTAACCGCCCGCTTGCCCGCCGTAAAACGACTCGAGCCGCTCGGCGTGCGACTCGCCTCGCGTTCGTTTGCACGCCAGATAATACAATATTTTCAAATCGGAACAAAAACCCATTTTTACAACTTTACAATAAAAACCAAACGTCCGCGTTCGAGTTGGAACGTCCGCAATTTAGACGTTAAATATTTTTCAAAAGTTTTTCCAAATTCGTTCGAAAAGCGGCGAGAGCCTCCGAATCTAAGCCGTCGACAGCTTCGTCGACGCGGCGTTCAATCGCCTCTTGCAGCAAGATCTTCTCGACGCTCGCCAACGCGGATTTCACCGCCGCCAGTTGAGGCGCGACCGTTTCAAACGGACGATTTTCCTCGACCATTTTCTTGATCGCCGTCAAGTGTCCGCTCGCGCGAGCCAAACGCCGAACCAGAGCGCGGCGCCGCTCGTTTAACTCGGCGTTATCGTTATTTTCGCTCAACTCGCTCGCCTTTTCCCTTTCTCGCTTTTTCAACGCGACCGACGCAATCCGCGCGGCTTCGCCAAGTCGCCGTTTTCTCTTTCGACGGCGGCGATTCGCTTTCATCTTGCGAAAACGACGACTATTACGATAACACAATCGCCAAAAAAAGCAAGGGCCGAACGCGTTTCCTCGCTTCGTCGACGCCAATTTTTCCGAAAAAAACGAATTTACCGAACCGTCGCCCGCTCGCCGCGACGTTAAGTTTCGCTCGCCTCGTTGTTTCTTTTTCGTTTCCGAAAACGAGCGTTTAAATTTTATCGTTCGCGTCGACCGTCGCAAATTTTACGAAAACGCGGTTTTTTCCGAAAAAAATAAACTATAGGTTCGCAAAGAGCCGATAATTCAAAACAGCGCGGTTCTTTCCTCAAAAAATTTCAAACGTTTATCCAAAAAGAAGCCAATAATGAAACGTCGTTCCCTTTTTCTCTTAAACGCCGTCCGCCGCGACGCGCTTCTCGTCGCCGCGTTGAGCGTTTGCGTTCTCAGCGCGTCGTCCGGTTGCGCCGTTTTCGGTAAAAAATCGCCGCAGAACTCGCAAGTCGCCGAGTTCGACGAATCGGAAGAAACGGAAAAATCAACCGAAACGAAAGACAAGGACGCGTCCGTTTTCGACGCGGAACGAGAAAAACAGTCCGGACTTTCCGACTTCGTTTCGCAATTCGGTCGCAAATCGAAAACGAAAAAAGAGGTCGATCCCGGCCAAACGTTTTTGATGAGCGATAAAGCAAAAGAAATTTACGCGAACACCGAACGCTAAGCGAAGGCCGATTCGGCTCGTTTTTCGACCGACTCGGCTTTTTTTGCCTCTCGCTTGAACGGCGTTCGACGTTTGAAAACGCCGATTGCAGCGCGATATTCAACACCGTTAAAACACGCGTTTTCATTAAATTCCAATTCCTTTCTTAGCTCCGTTTCGTTTCCCTCGCGACGTTTTTGACTCGGTTTCGTTTATTCGCCGCCGTTCGCAAGCCGCGCTTTGCTTCCGAGGAGTTCCGTTTTGAACGATTTTTCCCGTTCTTCCGCCCCTTTCGTTCCCGTCGACGCCCGAGCGATTCGCGCCGGAACCGTACCGGCTCGCTGGTTTTCCGTCGTCGAACCGCCGCCAAGCCGAGCGACGCGCTCCGCCGAGCGCCCCGTTTACTCGCTCTCGCCCCGTTGGGCGGCGTTCGGAAACACGGGTCTCGCCGCGCCGTCTCCGTCCGCCGCGCCCAACGTTCAAAACGCGCTAACTCCCGCAAGCGCCGTCGTTTCGTCCAATCGCTCCAACGACGCGAACGGCTCGGTCGATTGCGAGCTTTGCTTCCGACGTTGCCGAATCGCGCCCGGTCGAGCGGGTTTTTGCTCGGCTCGCGTCAACGTCGGCGGCTCGTTGCGCGCTCGATTTTACGGACGTCCGGTTTCGGTCGCGGTCGATCCGATCGAAAAAAAACCGCTCCATCATTTCTTACCCGGAACCCCTATTCTATCATTGGGAACGTTCGGATGCAATCTTTCCTGCCAATTTTGTCAAAACTGGCAAATTTCGCGGGCGTTTCCGCTCGACGCGACGCCCCGTTCTATCTTGGAACCGGAAGCGGTCGTCGAAACGGCGCTCGCTCGCGGCTGTCCGAGCGTCGCGTTCACTTACAACGAGCCGACGATTTGGGCGGAATACGTCGTCGACGTCGCTCGACTTTGCCGCCAAGCCGGTTTGAAAACCGTCACGGTAACCAACGGAACGATTATCGGCAAGGCGCGCGACGAGTTTTTCGACGTCGTCGACGCGGCGAACGTCGACCTTAAAGCGTTTTCCGAAGCGTTTTACCGCAACTTGACCGGAGGTTCGCTCGCGGCGGTTTGGGAAACGCTCGAACACGTCGCGAAAAATACGTCGACTTGGCTTGAAATAACGAATTTGCTGATTCCGACGAAAAACACGGCGCCGGACGAAACGGCGCGCCTTTGCGATCGGATCGTCGAACGCCTCGGTTCGGAAATTCCGCTCCACTTTTCGGCGTTTTTCCCGGCCTATCGCTTGCCGGACGTTCCGCCGACGCCGCCGGAAACGGTTCGCGCCGCCGTTGAAATCGCTCGAAAATCGGGCGTTCGTTACGTTTATTCGGGCAACGTCGCCGATTCTAATAATCAAACGACGCTCTGCCCCGATTGCGGAACGCCGTTGATCGTTCGTTCCGGATACGCGACGCAAATCGCGCCGGAGTTGACGACGGTCGCCGCCGCTCGGCGAGCCGACGCTTCGCCGCCCGCCGACGCCGCCGTCAAAGAGCGCCGATTCGAGCGATTTTGCGGAGTTTGCGGGCGCGGAATCGCCGGCGTCTTCGAACGCTCGCGTTAAAACGGCCCTTTGCGCGGTTTCCCAATCGGCGAAAGGAGCGTTTTCGCGACGTTCGGCGTTCGCCCGCTTCCTTTTTCGCTTCGAAAACGACGAGACGCCCGACCGCGCCTCGCCTCGTTTGCCCGCATTTCCCGTTTTAACAAGGAGAACGCGACGATGCGAAAAATCGCGCTCGACGCCGATCCCGGCGTCGCCGACGCCCTCGCGCTCGCTTTCGCTCTTTTCGACCCGAACGTCGAAATCGTCGCCGCGACGTCGGTCGGCGGTTTCGTCGACTCGCGAACGTCGGCGCGCAACTTGCAAAGCCTCGTCGCCTTTCTCGACCCGCCTCGTTTGCCGCGCGTCGGCGTCGGCGACTCGTTCGAACCGTTAAAATCGTCAAAACCGCTTCC
>JAFYQR010000214.1 GCA_017559825.1 Thermoguttaceae bacterium
CCGGTTCGGCGTCGGCGTTTTCTTTGGCGACCGGTTCGGCGTCGGCGTTTTCTTTGGCGACCGGTTCGGCGTCGGCGTTTTCTTCGGCTTCTTCGGCGGCCGGTTCGGCGTCGGCGACGACGGTCGCGGCGTTATCGGCGGGCTCCGCGTCTTGCGCGAACGTCGGCGCGGTCGCCGCCGTCAACGCAAACGCGGAAAACAAAACAAGACCGAGGGCAAAAGGTCTTTTCAAAATGTTGATGCGAGTCATTGGTTAAATTATCGTTGCGCTAATTTTACAGGGTTTCCCGAAACGGCGCGCGCGGCGGCGTCGGGCGAAAAGTTTGTTCGGACGCAAGACGAGCGGCGGCGAGCCGTCGTTCGTCGGGAACCGCGTCGGGACGATTATTTTTTCTTCGCTTGACCGTCTTTCGCGGCGTCTTTATTGTAGACGAAGTAAATCGCGCCGATGGCGAAACGGATTTTCGTCGAGTCGTCGACGCGGAGAACGACCTCGCCCCCCTCTTTGTCGATCGAAGCGATCGTTCCGATAATGCCGGCGGTCGTCATCACTTTGTCGTTGATCTTCAGCGAGTCGATCAGCTTGCGCGCCTGTTTGTCCTGCGCTCGTTTCGGCAGAACGATCAGAACGAACAAGACGATCAGCATGACGAACGTCATCAAAACGACGGTGAACGGGCCCGAACCCGCCGGCGCTTGCGTCGGCGCGTCGGCCGCCAACAGCGGCGCGAGCGTCGGTAAAGTCGATAAAACGGTCATCGCGGTTCCTATCGAGGAAACGAACGCCGAACGAACGCCGCGACGCCGCGACCGCTCGAACGCGTTCTTGAAAACGTGTCTTCGAGGAAAGAGTAATCTTTTTCCATTAAACTATAATAATAAACCTTCTTCGCGGGGACTTCAAGCCCGCGCGGCCCGAATTTTCCTCTTTTTCTCTTATTTTCTTCGACTTTTCGAAATTTTTTCCAAAATCGTCGCCGCGACGTCGAATTTCGCCCGATTTTTCCGCCGCTCGCCCGATCGCTCGGAAGAAAACGTCGAGTTATTTTGTCGCGTAAACGAGCGAGAACGCGCAGGTAAGGTAAAATAGCGAAACGGAAGCGACCGAGACGGAACGAATCGCGGGAAAATTGCTCTTGCGTTCGAGCGCGTTTTGCGGTACGATAAGACCCCTGCGAGACGCCGACCGTCGCCGAATCGAGGCGACGGAGGAAAAGATAAAGGATTGAGAGAAACGAAAGGCGGGGAAAACTCGCTTTTCTAGGCGAACTCGAAGGCGCGGCGCGGAGCGTCGCGACGACCGACGAAGGAGCGAACTTTTGAACGGATTGAGGAAAAAGCGTCCGATTTTCTTTTGCGACCGCGAGGCGATCGAGCCGAGCGTCGACGATTTGCGTTTGCGTTGGCTCTGCCGCCGCGATTTCGGCGCTTTGCTCGCGCTGGAAAGGGAGGCGTTCGAGTTTCCTTGGACGCGCGACGAGTTCGAACGGTGCGTGCGGACGCGGAATTTCGGCGGGTTCGTCGTTGAGCGCGGCGGCGAGCCGATCGGGTATCTCTGCTTCGAGATTCGGCGGCGTTCGATTCGGATTTTGAGTTGCGCGGTCGCGGAAGCGGAGCGTCGTCGCGGCGTCGGAACGCTCTTGACGCGGGCGCTGATCGGGCGGCTCGACGAGCGGCGCTCGGAGCTCGTTTGCGTCGTGCGCGAGCGAAATTTGACGGCGCAGCTCTTCCTGCGGAGCTTGGGCTTCCGCGCGGTCGCCGTGCGGCGCGGGTATTACCTCCGAACGAACGAGGACGCGTATCGGATGACGTATCGAGTCGGCGGCGCCTCCTCGACGTCGGACGACGCGCGAACTCGACGACGAATATTGAGTCGATAATTTTTAATCGTTGCGAAATACGGGCGACGCGAGCCGAAACGGTTCGCGTCTTTTTTGCGTCGACGCCGATAAAATAGGCGGAATAAAAAGGATAGAGAAAGAAAACGGGAGAAGAGCGAGCGGGAAGAACAAGCGGTTCCGCGCGGAATCGCGAGATTGAGCGAGCGGCGCGAAATAACGAAGCCGACGCGACTTTAGCGGTCGCGTCGGCTTTTAGCGTTTTAACGAGCGGCGTCAGAAAAGGGAACCGGCGCGGAGCGTCGGCGGCCCGGCGTTGAGCTCGGTTCGTTTGGAAGCGCGTTTCGACGATTCGGCGGTTCGCGGCGCTTGCGCGACCTTAGCGATCGACGCTTGCGTTTTATTCGTTTCTTTTTGCGCGACCGTTTGAGTTTGCGGCGTTTGCGCTTTTTGTCCGTTTGTCGCGACGGCGGACGCGTCGCCGGAACCGTCGGAAAGGCCGGGCGCGGCGTCTTTTTTCGCCGCGGCGACCGTTTCGCTCGACGCGGCGGAGGCCGGGGCGATCCATTTGACGTTTCCTTCGTCGACGACGATTCGGCGCGTCGCGGCGGCGGGCTTCGATTCGGCGACGAGCGTTTCGTCGACGTCGGGGCGCGAGAAGAGAACGACTTCGTCGGCGCCGAGCGTTTGCGGCGCGCTCGTCGTCGAGCCGTCGGCTCCGTCGGTTTGCGTCGCGTCGTCGAAGAACGTCGGCGAGGGAAGCGTCGGCGCGTCGCTTTCAAATTCGGCGGCTTCGTCGGTCGCGGAGGTCGGGGCGACGAGGGTCGTTTCGCTTTCGAACTCGGCGATTTCGTCGGCGGCGTCGGCGGCTTTCTCGGCGTTTTGTTCAAGCGCGGCGCGGAGCTCGGTCGCTTTTTGAGCGAGCGCGGCGTCGGTCGGATTAAGGCGGCCGGCGATCGTCGTTTTGTCGAGCGCTTCCTGAACGTTGCCGGCGCGTTCTTGGAGAACGCCCATTTTGTAGAAGGCGCGGTAGTCGTTCGGCGCGGCTTCGGCGACCTCTTCGAGGATCGCGTAGGCGTCGTCGTCCCGTTCCTGCGCTTCGAGGAAGTAGGCGATTTCGAGTTTCGGCTCGATCGAATCCGGGTTGCGATCGCGCCAATCTTCGAGCGTTCGCAACGCTCCCGCCGCGTCGCCGCGAGTCGAGGCGCTCGTCGCGAGGCCGCGATAGCAACAGACGATCGTTTCCGGCGCGGCGTCTCGTTCGAGCGCGGCCCAATACGCGTTTTCAGCTTGCGTCAAAAGCGCGTAGTCGCCGGTCGCGAGCGCTTTGCGCTGGTAGGCCGCGCCGAGGTTGTAAAGCGTTTCCGCGGAGTTCGGGTTCTCGGCGAGCGTCTCTTGGAAGACGGCGATCGCTTGGTCGTAATCGCCCGCCGCGTACCGCTCGACGCCCTGCGCGTTGCGCGACGCGACGAGACCGCTCGGCGACGCGCAGCCGGTCGCGAGCCCGAGTCCGAGGAGCGCGAAAAGAGCGGTTCCGGCGAGCGTCGGACGAGACGAAAAAACGAAGGGCGAGCGAAACGACATGGCGGCGTCCTTGCCGAGTCGCGGCGTTCGGCGGGAAGCGGCGACTCTCGACGTTGTATTAATATATTGACAAAACGAGCCGAAATCGGCGAAAAAACGCGAACCGAGCCGAACGTTCGAGCGATTTCGACCTCCTTGCCGTCGTCGCCGTCGTTAAAATCGGACGCGTCGCGATAAAACGTCGCGATTGTAACGGTTTTTTGCGTTTAAATCAAGAGCGTTTTGAAAAATCGTCCGTTTCTCTTGCGTCGCGAGCGGCTTTTCGAGTAAAATAGAAAGCGAAGCCGAACGCGTCGGCGGCGAAACGATTAAATAGAGAAAATGGGCGGAGGAGCGATGACGGCGACGAACGATGCGAGAAAGCGGGCGGTTTGGACGCGAATTTGCGGAGGCGCGGCGCTCGTCGCGGCTCTTGTCTTCGCCGACTCTTTCGTCGAGGCGGCGCCGCCGAAACGAACCGCGCCGCGAACGGCCGGTTTTCGGAACGACTCCGGCGATTCGGCGAAAACGGGCGCTTTGAGCGAGACCGACGGTTCGGCGAAGAAAGACGCTTTGAAGAAAGCGGGCGATTTAGGCGAAACGCGAGGTTGGGGAAACGACGGCGGAGCGGCGAAACGGAACGCTCCGCGATCGGAGACGACCGACGGCGCGCTCCCGGCGTCGGGGGGAACGTCCTTTTTCTCGCCGGACGAGGAGCGGAACGGGGCGGCGCTCTGGGCCGACTCGACCGAAGCGGAGCGATTGCGAACGCAAGTTCTCGACGCGGCGCGACGGCGGCGGGAAAGCTGGCCGAAGTTCTCGGCGATTAACGAGAAAAAAGCGGCGGCGCTCGGGATTCGTCGAATCGAAGGGAAAAACGTAACGCTGACGACCGATCTGCCGTCGTCGCCCGGCGTCGACCAAATTCCGGCGGCGCTCGACGCGGCGATACCGCTTATTTGTCGTTATTTTGAAATCGACGAGCGGAAATTCGAAAATTGGAAGATTAACGCGTTTTTGATGAAAAACGTCGACTCTTTCATCGAGATCGGCGTTCTCGACGGCCCGCCGCGCTTCCTGTACGGTTACTCCGTTTACGACCGGATTTTGGCGAAAGACCAAGGAATCGAATATTATAACCGTTTTCTGCTCTTGCACGAGTTGGTTCACTCCTTTATGCACGAGGTTTTCGGCGACTTGCGCCCGCGTTGGTATTCGGAGGGAACGGCGGAGTATTTGGCGCTGCACCTTTGGAATCCGGCGGCGAAGTCGATAAAAATCGCCCAATTTCAAACCGATCCGGACGCGACGCCCGGTTTTGGCCGCTTGCAGGAGATTCGCGAGCTCGTTCGCGCCGGAAAAGCGCCGACGTTGCGCGAGATTTTGGCGTTCGAGCCGCGCGATTACGTTCGCACGTCGACGTACGCTTGGAGTTGGGCGCTCGTCGCGTTCCTGAACGAATCGCCGAAATACCGCGACGTCGTCGAGCGCCTGCCGTATTGGTCGACGTATTGGGAGCCGAACCGCGTTTTTGTCGAGACGCTCGGCGACCGTTGGGGGGAATTGGAGAACGATTGGGCCGATTTTGTCGGTCGTATCGATTTTGAATACGACTTCGACTCGACCGCGGTCGACGCGACGCCGGGACGCCCGTTCGAGGAAGCGGCGACGGAGGGCGGAAACGCGGTCGTCGTCGAAGCGGCGGCGAATCGCGGTTGGCAAAATTCCGGCGTCGCGCTCGAAGCGGGGACGACGTACCGTTTGGCGACGGCGGGACGGTATCGGTTGAACGTCGAGGAAGCCGGGAAAAAATTGGAGTTCGAGGCGCCGGGCGCGACCTTTCGATACGTCGAGGGAGCGCCGCTCGGGCGGTTGCAGGCGGTCGTCGTTCCGCTCGAAAGCGCGACGTTCGACGAGTTTTATTCGTTAAAATCGGAGAACGGGGCAAGCGGGGAAGACTTCGGCGGCTCGGCGAAAAGAATCGGCGGGTTAAGGCGGGGGAAATCGGCGAACGAGGCGAAATCGGCGCCGCGCGGAACGCTCGAACCTTGGAACGCCGCCGTCGGGTTCGAAACGTCGACGGCGACGCTGACGCCGAAACGTTCCGGAACGCTTTTTTTCCGAATCAACGACGCGCCCGGCAACCTCGCGAAGAACTCCGGAAGCGTCAAAATTCAAATGAAACGCGCCGCGTCGGGCGGAAGTCGGGACGAATCGACGACGTCGAACGAATCGGCTGAATAGAACGTTTAGGGGAGCGGGGTAAACGGCGCGGGTCGGAAAAGCGACGTTTGAGGCGGTTTAGACAAATTGGGAAAAACGCGAGTTTGAGCGCGGTCGGGCTCGCCGACGGTTCGAGCTCGTCGACGATAAAAAAGGAGGAAGGTCGATGAAAAAGTTCGCGGTGATTATCGCGGCCGCCGGGAAGAGCGCTCGGTTTCGCAAAGGCGGCTCGCCGTTGGCGTTGAACGCGCCGAAAAAGCCGTTCGCGCCGCTCAAAGGACGCGCCGTTTGGCTCCATTCGGCGGAGCGGTTCGCTCGGCGTCGAGACGTCGCGCAGTTGATTTTGGTTGTTTCGCCGGAGGACCGCGACGAAGTCGAGCGGAAGTTCGCGGCGGAAATTTCGCTTTACGGGATTGAGCTTGTCGACGGCGGCGCGGAGCGGTTTTTGTCGGTCGAAAACGCGTTGAAAGCGGTCAAAGCGTCGGTCGATTGCGTCGCGGTGCACGACGCGGCGCGGCCTTGCGTAGGCGACGGCGACGTCGAGAACGTTTTCGCCGAGGCGGCGCGAACCGGCGCGGCGATTTTGGCGGCGCCGATCGTCGGCTCGATCAAGCGAG
>JAFYQR010000215.1 GCA_017559825.1 Thermoguttaceae bacterium
AACGACGACCGTCGCGGCCCCGCCGCCTCGCCGAGCCGCTCGAACGACGACCGTCGCGGCTCCGCCGCCTCGCCGAGTCGCCCGAACGACGACCGTCGCGACTCCAGAAACGCGCCTTTGAACCGCTCGAACGTTTCGCGTTACCCGAGCGAACGCTCCGCGCCGTCGCGCGTCGACGAACGCCGCGTTTACCGAACGGCGTTCTCGAACGAAACGCTCCGTTTCTAAGATCGGCGTTTCGTCTTTCCCCTCAATCCGCGACGCGGCGCTTCGGCTCCGCGTCGCTTTTTGCGTTTTAAAACGCGGCGCGCGACGCGCCTTTCGGGCTTTTTACGAACGGTCCTTCGATTTTCCCTTTTGCCGCGGCGGTCGGCTCGAATCGTCTTTTAGACGCGGCGCCGATTTCGCCTCAAACGGCGCCCCCGCGCCAAACATCGCCCGTCTTTCTTTACCGCTTCCGCGACTCGGCGGCGACCGCGTCGATCTCCCGCAAGTATTGCGCGACGACGTCGGCTCGCGAAAACTCCCGCTCGATTTTAGCGCGTCCGAGCCGCCCCATTTCGCGCCGTCGCTCGAACGGCGTCGCAAGGAACCGCTCGACCGCCTCGACCAGCGAGTCGACGGAACGCGGCTCAAAGCCGAATCCGGTCTCCCCTTCGTCGAACGTCTCGACGCAGCCGGGTATCCGCGACGCCAAAATCGGCCGCCCGACCGCCGCGCCCTCGAGCAACGCGTTCGACAGTCCCTCGTGATACGACGGCAACGCGACCGCGCTCGCCGCCGCCAGCGCTTCCCGGACGTCCTCTTGATACCCCAAATACTCGACGATTCCGGCGTTCGCCGCGTTGAACGTCAAGTAGTGAACGTCGCAGCCGCGCTCGGTCGCGCCGAGCATTTGAAAAACGACGTCCGGACGAGTTTTACGAACCCGGCGAGCGCACTCGATCAACTCGACGACGCCCTTGTCGCGCATCAACCGCCCGATAAAAAGCAGCCGCGTCGGCGAGTCGGCGCTCGGATAATCGACGTATTCGAACCGCTCCAAATTGACGCCGGAGCCGCGCGTCGCGACGATCCGATCCGCCCGCGCCATCCTCTCGTCGATCAACCGCTTGGCGATCGCGGCGTTTTGAGCGAAAACTCGCGCCGCGCCGCGCAATCCGCCCCGATAAAGCGCCGTCGCGATTCGCCGTTTCGCTTCGCCGCCGTAAAACGCCGTTCCCAGCCCGGAAATCGTCGCGACATACGGCGTCCGCGTCGCTCGGCAAGCGCGCCCGCAGTACGCGTTCGGCTTCACCGTGAAGGTCAAAACCAAGTCCGGACGGAGTCGTTTCAAGAGTTTGCGATAAAACAGGTAAAGTTTAACGTCTTTCAGCGGATTCAAACCGCGCGGCTCGATCGGCGTCGTAACGATCGTTCCCTTGCCGACGAACGCCGACGTTCGAAAATCCTCCTCGAACGAAAAAAAGAGCTCGTCGCCGCGAGCGCAAAGCGCCTCGACCAGTTCGCGCTTGAAATCGTAAAGCACTCGCGCCTGATTGATCGCGATCAGAATCCGCATCGCCGTTCCCGCCTTCCCCTTTTTTCCGTTTCCGCTTTTCTCTTTATTTCTAGCGTTTTCACAAGCGCCTTTTTCGCCCGACGCGAATAAAAAACCCCGACGGCGCGAACCGTCGGGGTTTCGTTAAGCGAACGCGCCGATCACATCATCATGCCGGCCGCTCCGGTTCCGAAGCCCATGCCGTTCGATTGCGAACCGTCGTAACGCCCGAGCTCGCGAGCGTCTTCTTTGACTTCGCGCACTTGGAGATAACCGTTCGGCTCCAGAATCATGATCTTACCCGGCGAGCGCAGTTCCGCGCCGGAAATTTTCTCGCCGCCGACCGCGTCGACCAAACACGCGTCGGAAACGTGGTCGACCGTCGACGGTTTGTTGGAGCCGCGACCGCCGCGCGAACCTCCGCCTCCGCCGGTCATGGCCGCCGAGCCCGCGCCCATCATGTTCGTCGACAACGCGCCCGCGACGGCGACCGGTTCGTGCGGTTTCTTGTAAAAGTTCGCGAGCTGCCCCAACGTCATCGATTGACCTTGCGCCAGCGACTCGGTCGCGGACTCTTGGTCGAAATAAATCGACGACATGCGAACGCGCGGCTCGGCTCCCGGTCGCGACGGCGCTTCGACGCTTTCCGCGAAGATGCGCGCCGAGCGGCCCAGCGACGCCGGATTCGACGGTTCGCAGAACTCCGATTCGACGATCTTTTGCTCGGTCGACGTCGGGTCTTCGACAAATCGCTCCTCGACGCCGTAGTTCGGGTTCGCCAGCAAGAGCTTCACGCGATACTGATACGTTTTTCCTTCTTCCACTTCAAAGTCGAAATAACGGAACAAATAATATTCGACGGACGCGACCGTTTGCGCGCTCAGCATCGTCTTCGCGACCGCTTCGCGGTTGACGAGCCAATCGGTCCCGGCGCCCGCGCCGTTCGGGCCCATTCCGCCGGAGGGGCCCATGCCGCCGGACGAGCCCATGCCGCCCATCGCGTCCA
>JAFYQR010000216.1 GCA_017559825.1 Thermoguttaceae bacterium
AAAGGATCAAACGCGGAATCGAAGCGCCGAACAACGCGCCCGCGAACGAAACCGAACCTTTGTCCGTTTCGAGTTCGATCGAAATGACCGAGCTGAAGTCGCCGGTTTTCGCGCATTTTTCTTCGACGACTTTCAAGCCGCGTTCTTGCATCATCGGCGCGGCGCTGACGACGCTGATTTCTTCGCCCATCACGCCGGTCAGGTAGCCGGAGCAGAAGGCCGAGGTGACGAGCGTCGTGTTTTTGCGCGCCAATTCGCCCTTATATTCGATCTTGCAGGTCGAGACGGCGCCCGGCGCGACTTGTTGCGCGAAAACGCCGAGACGGTAAGCCAAATCGAGCGAACCGTGAAGTTCGGCGAGCGTTTTCGGGTCGAGCGACGAGAAGTTGACCGCTTGACGAATGACGCCGTTTTTCAGGTAGTCGATCAAGAGTTCGACCGCTTCCAAAGCGACGTTCATTTGCGCTTCGGCGGTGCTGGCGCCAAGGTGCGGAGTGCAGACGACGTTCGGACGACCAAAGAGCGGGCTTTCGGTATACGGTTCTTCCGGGTAAACGTCGAGCGCGACGCCGCCGAGCTTGCCGGAGTCGAGGCCGCGGACGAGCGCGTCCATGTTGTAAATGCCGCCGCGAGCGCAGTTGATCAAGCAGGCGCCTTCTTTCATCGCGTCGATTTCTTTATCGGAAATCAGGTTACGAGTCGCGTCGGTCAGCGGCGTGTGAACGGTTAGGTAGTCGATAATCGGCAAAAATTCCGCGACGGAGTCGTAAAGTTTGACGTCCAATTCTTGCGCGCGAGCGGCGGAGAGGTACGGGTCGAACGCGACGAGCTTCATGTCGAACGCTTTCGCAAACTTGGCGACCGTTTGGCCGATGCGTCCCATCCCGACGATGCCGAGCGTTTTGCCGCCGAGTTGGCGACCGACGAATTTTTTACGATCCCAACGACCTTCGACGAGCGATTGGTTCGCGGCGCAGGTGTTGCGGCTGAGCGCGAGCATCAACGCGAACGTTTGCTCGGCGGTCGAGACGGTGTTGCCGCCGGGAGTGTTCATCACGACGACGCCGCAACGGGTCGCCGCTTTGAGGTCGATATTGTCGACGCCGACGCCGGCGCGAGCGATCGCCTTGAGCCGTTTGTTGCCTTCGAGCGCTTCGGCGGTAATTTTGACGCCGCTGCGACAGATCGCGCCGTCGAATTCGGTCAACGTTTGGCGCAGTTCTTCGCCTTTGAGGCCGGTGCGAACTTCGTATTCGAGCCCGGCGTCTTGCATCATTTTCAAACCGTCTTCGGCCAAGGGGTCAAGAACGACAATTTTCGGCATGATAATCTCCCGTGTTGCGTTTTTCTGGCGGCGCGTCGCCGACTCCCGCTTGGAATGCGGGCGGGCGAGCGTCGAGCGATTTTCGTTTCGTCGTCGACTTAAATTGCGTCGAGGGGGGGGAAGGGGAAACGCGAAATTTTCAATATTTCCCTTGTCGACGAGGTAAAATCGATAAAATTTTAGCGCTTCTTGCGTTTTCGTCAAGGATACGGCGCGGCGCATGAAGGCGGAACGATCGATTTTTTCCCGATTTTCTCGAAAAAAAGAAAGACGCGTCTAACTGCAACCCGCTTATTTAGAATAAATTGCCGGGTTTAACGTCAAAGAGTAACGCGCCCGTTTTTCGTCGCCTTCGACGGCGACGTTAGGTTGGGAGAAGTAGACGGTTTGGAGGGGCTCTGTTTGCCGAACGTTTGTTAAAGCGCGCCGAGGGAACCGACTTCGACCGTCGCGACCAATACGAACCAAAGGAACGAGAGTAAAATTTGGAGACCGCCGACGACGAGACCGACGATTAGAAGCGTTTTCGCCGTCGACGAATGCCGCGCCGCCGTTTCGAAATCGCCCCGAGTTTTCGCCGAGCTCGTTTGAATCGAGAAAATAATCCCGGCGACTCCGAGCGGCATACAGCAGAAAAGCGTCGACAAAACGTTCCAAATCAAGTAATCGGGAACGTCGGCGACGTCGCCCCAACCGGACGGCGCGTAAGGCTCGGACGCGGACGGCGAGGCGTAAGGGTTCGCCGATTCGTTGCAAGCGCCGGAGTCGTCGGACGTTTCGAACGACGCCGAACCGAGCGGCGACTCCATTCCCGACGAAGCGTTCGAGCGAACCGCGACGCCGCAGAGCGAGCAAAAACGCGCGTTGGCGGGGAGAGGATTTCCGCATTTCGGGCAAAACATAACGAACCTCGCGCGGTAAAATAGGAAAAACGGGAAGGTTGGCGACGTCGCAAGCCGCGGAACGACGCGTCTGCGACATTAATTTCTATTTTACTCGACGCGGCGGAAAAAAGCAAGTCGGGGGTAGAGAAGCCGGAGGCAAGAAACAAGCGATAAAAAAACGACTCGCCCGTTTTCTTGACGCTTGACGTTCGGCTTTTCTTGCGTTGGCGAAAAGTTGGGAAAAACGGGCAAGTTGGGTAAAGCGGGAAAGATTAAACGCCCGCGCCTCCGCCGGCTTCGGCTTTCATTACGATCATAATCCACGAGAAGAGGAGGTAAAGGAGAGCGAGAACGAAGCTGATAACGCACCATTTCATCGCGGCGGACGAAGCCTCTTGCGCCGCGTTGTAATCGCCGCGAGCGAGCGCGCCGCCGACTTTCGTCGAATTAATGATCGCGACGATTCCGGTCGGCAAGCAGCAGAACATCGTCGCGAGGATGCTCAAAACTAAGTACGACGGGGGCGCGGCGCCGCCTCGACTTCCGCCTCCGCCGCCGGAGCTTCGCTTTTTCGCGACCGGAGAGGCTTTAAACTGAACGCCGCACTTTTCGCAGAACGCCGCGCCGTTCGGAACTTGAGAATCGCAATTGGGGCAAAACATGACGTCTCCTTAATAAAACAAAGGTGAAAAAATCGATAACGTTGTAAGAATAAACGTTAAGAACATTTTCTAGGATAACGTCGATATGCGCCGTTGTGTCGTAAAAAGTCCGCTTTTTGCGCGGAATTGCGAAAATATAATAACACTGGTAACAATAATGGCGATAATAATGGTTTTGCAGACGCCGGAGAGGGGCGTCGGCGTTAACGCGACGGAGAAGAGGAAACGGCGGCGGTCGGCGGGCGCAAAAAGTCGAACGCCGGGAACGGAACGTTGCGCAAAACGGTAAAGACGATAACGACGGCGCAAACGACGACGGCTAAACGGTAATAAAGGGCGCGAAATCGCGGTCGGCGAAGAACGAGAAGAGCCGGAAGCGCGAAAATAACGGCGACCGAGAAGGGATTATAACGAAGCGCGGCGAGAAAATCGCCTCCGAACAACGCTCGCAGGGCCCGCGTCGAACCGCAACCGGGACAATAGATTCCGGTGGCTTTGCGGAAAATACACGGGGGCGGAAACGTCGTCAAAACGCTCGGGTCGCGATAAACGGCGACGACGAAAAGCGCGAACATAGCGGCGGCGCACAAAACGACGAGACCGGCGAAGGAAAGACGCGGAAACGACATAAAATTCCTTGCCCCTTTGCTCGAACGGACGAGCGAAAACCGCGTTGAAGTCGCTCTTGAAAGCGACGCAAGAAAAACGCCGCCCGACGTTAAAACTGCTCGGAAATCAAGCGGCTTTAACGTTGGGCGGAAGCGTTGGAATCGCGCGTCGAAAGTTAACGAACGAGAAAGCGCGCCGCTTCGTCGGAGAACGTCGCGGCGGGAAGTCGTTCGGTTTCGACGTTTAGCGAATTCAGCCGACGAGGCCGTGCATCGTGGAGACGAGGTCGCGAACGGCTTGAACGCTGTTGTTGAAGAGCGCTTTTTCGTCGTCGGTCATTTGGAGTTCGACGATCTTCTTGACGCCGCCGTCGCCGAGGACGACCGGAACGCCGACGTAGTAGCCGTCGACGCCGTAAGCGCCGTCGCAGTACGCCGCGACCGCGACGACGCGGTTTTGGTCGCGAACGATCGCTTCGACCATGCTGGCCGTCGCGGCGGCCGGAGCGTAGAACGCGCTGCCGGTGCCGAGGAGTTTGACGATTTCGCCGCCGCCGGTGCGAGCGCGGTCGACGATTTCGGCCATACGTTCGGCCGAGATGAGTTGGGTGACCGGAATACCGTTGACGGACGCGCAGCTGGCGAGCGGGACCATCGTGTCGCCGTGGCCGCCGAGGAGCATGGCGTTGACGTCTTCGACCGCGACGTTAAGTTCCATCGCGATGAAAGCGCAGAAACGCGCGGCGTCGAGAACGCCCGCTTGACCGATGACGCGTTCCGGCGGGAATTTCGTAACTTCGAGCATGCGTTGGGTCATGGCGTCGAGCGGGTTGCTGACGACGATGACGACGGCGTTCGGGCTCGTTTTCGCAATTTGTTCGGCGACGGAGGAGACGATCTTCGCGTTGGTGGCGAGGAGGTCGTCGCGGCTCATGCCCGGTTTGCGCGGAATACCGGCGGTAACGACGACGACGTCGCTGTTCGCGGTGTCGGCGTAATCGTTCGTGCCGGTGATGTTGGCGTTGTAGCCGAGAAGCGGGGAGGCTTCGAACAGGTCGAGAGCTTTACCTTTCGGCATATCGCCGGCTTGCGGGATGTCCAAAAGGACGACGTCGCCCAGGTTGGCCATAGCGCAGTATTGCGCGGTGGTGGCGCCGACGTTGCCCGCTCCGATGACGCTGATCTTCGCTCGTCTCATGTCTTCTTTTTCTCCGTTTAGCTTTTGATGGTAATTTGAGTTCGCCGCGCTCGAAATTACGGCTTCGACGGCCGACTCGATAAATTGGGTAATTTGGGGAGAGTCGTCGAACGCGTCAAGCGTTTTCGGCGCAAAATTTCTTACGTTATTTTAATCGTTTCGTATTTTTTGGCAATCGGGGACGGCGACGGTTTCGGCTCTTTTTCCTTGATTTTTTCGATTTTAGATTCGCTTTTCGCGATAGAGCGTTAAAGCGGATAAATTACGGGGAATGGGCGGATCTTGGCCCGTAGGAGGGGGTAGGATATAAGTTTTGCTTATGTATAAGATTCGCTAATATATAAGCGTTGCTAATAATCGGACGCGAGTCGGCGTTTGGAAACTGAGAAAGAACGCGTCTTTGGGTTTTTCGTAAGAAAACGGCGGCGTCGCCTTCCATTTTGCGCGTTGGAGCGTACAATATAACAGACGGCGCGGCGGAACTTCGACGGCGGACGCTCGGCGTTCCAACGAAGTCGAACCGAGCGCGGTCGCCTTGTTTAACTCGAAGAACGCCAACGGATAAGGAGAACGGCGAAGATGTTGGAAAAATATTTGAACTTGAACGACGTGAAGGAAATTCGGGCGCGTTCGTTGATTTATTTCGGTTGCGGCGCGATTCAAAAGGTCGCCGACGTCGCTCGCGATATGAAGGCGCGGGGCGTCGACCGGGTTATCGTCGTTTCGTCGCCGTCGGCGTATAAGAAGTGCGGCGCTTGGCCGACGATTATCGCGGCGTTCGAAGCGGCGGGCGTCGAGTACGTTCTCTTCGACAAAAACCGTCCGAATCCGGAAGTCGAAGCGATCGACGAAGCGTTGAAAGTCGCGGTTGAGTTCGGCGCTCAGGGCGTCGTCGGGATTGGCGGCGGGAGCCCGATCGACGCGGCCAAGAGCGTCGCGATTCTTCTCAAAAACCCCGGAAAAACGGCGGAAGACCTTTATTCGTATTCGTTTGCGCCGACCGAAGCCGCGCCGATTCTCGCGATCAACCTGACGCACGGCACCGGCACCGAGGGGAACCGCGTCGCCGTCGCTTCGATTCCGGCCAAGCAGCACAAGCCTGCGATCGCTTACGAATGCATCTATCCGACGTGGTCGATCGACGACCCGGAACTGATGAAAACGCTGCCGAAAACGCAAATTTTGTACACAAGCGTCGACGCGCTGAACCACGCGGTCGAGGCGGCGACGACGACCTGTTCGAACCCGCTGGCGATCACGCTGGCCCGCGAAACGGTCAAGCTTGTCGTCGATTATTTGCCGGCCGCGCTTGAAAATCCGGAAGATATGGTCGCGCGTTACAACCTCGCTTACGCCGCGTTGATCGCCGGGATTTCGTTCGACAACGGTTTTCTGCACTACACGCACGCGCTCGAACACCCGTTGAGCGGCGTCAATCCGGACGTTATTCACGGCTGCGGGCTCGGCGTTCTCCTTCCGGCGGTCTTGAAGGAAATTTATCCGAAGAGCGCGGCGGTCTTGGCCGACGTCTTGGCGCCGATCGTTCCGGGCTTGAAAGGTTGCGCTTGCGAAGCGGAAGAAGTCGCGAAGAGCGTTGAAAAATGGCTCTTTAGCGTCGGCGCGAACCGCAAGTTGACCGAAGAGGGGTTCGGCGAAGCGGACGTTTCGAAGCTCGTCGATTTGGTCTTCTCAACGCCGTCGCTGACCGCGCTTCTCGCCGTCGCGCCGACCGAAGCGACTCGGGAAACGGTCGAGAAGATTTATCGCGAATCGTTGGCGCCGATGAACTGAGCGTCGCGGCGACGTTCGGTTCGGCGTTAGGTCGCCGAGTCGAACGTTAAAAGCAAAGGTTGAAAACGAAAACGCGACCGCGTTCGAGCGTCGGGATTCGAAACGTCGAAAACCGAGCGTTCGAGCGAGCGGTCGCGTTTGCTTTTGAACGGACGGAAAAAGGCGGCGGACGAACGACGGCGAACGGGCCTTAGTTTAAATTGTCTAACTTTTGCGATTTCTCTTGCGGCGAGCGGAGGCCGGCGATTTCTTGGCGAGAACGGCCGCGATTTTTCTTCAGGTAGGACGCCGTTTGGGTAGGGTCGGCGATTTGGCTCTTGCGGCGACCGCGTTTCGGCGTTATAATGCGAACGAGGCGACCGGCGATTTTACCGAGTCGCGGCGTTAAAATTTGCGTAATTTTTGCCGTTTGACGGCGTTTTTCAGGGAAAAAGCGAAACTAGGAAAGTTGGGGCGCTGAAATGAGTTCGGAAGAATCGCGTCGAGAAGCGGAAACGGAGACGGGCGTTTGGGGCGCCGCGGCGTTGGAGGCGATTTCGGCGGCGGAGTACGTTCGCGGGTTTGACGGCGGGTTCGGTGCGGACGCGCCGTTTTTCGCGGAGTTCGAGGCGAGCGGCGCGGCGGCGCTTCTCGGGTATCGGCGGTTAAACGGAAAAAACGGGGAAGACGGGGCGAAAGCGGC
>JAFYQR010000217.1 GCA_017559825.1 Thermoguttaceae bacterium
CGGGACGGTCGGAGCTCCGGCAAAATTCGCCGCGTCGTCGGGTTTAACCGCGTCGACCGCGAACTCGTTTTCGCCGCCGCGTCCGGCCGCCCAACGCATCGCCCGCAACGCTCGCGACGTTTTTTCGCCGTCCGCCCGCTCTCGCGCTCCGCCGCGAATCGGCGTTCCAAAAAAATAAACGCCGTCGGCCGCTTCGACCGCCGAGTTCGACGCGGCGCGCTCCCACGCTTCGGGCGACGGCGCGAAAAAGCGGTTCGTCGCTTCCGTCGCTCGCAAAAAAGGGCGAAAACCGGGCCGCTCCTCGATTTCAACCGCGTCCTCGTCGTTTTCGTCGGCGGCGGTCAAAATTTGCTCGAGCCGCCAAGCGCGCGGCGACTCCGAAAAATCGCCGCGATTCACAAAGAGATTCGGAACGATAAACGCCGACGCCGCGACGCAGGAAAACGTCAGTCCGGCGGCGTTCAAGTTCGGCTCCAAAAGAGGGCGGCGACGAAGCGCGGCGTCCAAAACCAATCGAACGAAAATCAGCGCCCCGAGAACCGTCAGCCAAACGTACCCCTGCGGCGCCGACCCCATCGCGACGTACACCAAACCGGGCGTCAAAAGAATCAACGCCAAAATATCGAGGTTCCGAACGCTAAAAACGCGATTGAAACGGAAAAAAACCGCGACGATCATCAGCGACGACAGATAAAACCACGTCGTCGGCAGCATCTCGTACTGAAATAGAGACGTCGGCACGTTTATCCTTCTCCGTTTCAACAATCGTTTTTACGCCGCCGCGACGGCGCCGGGACGCTCGAACGCTCCGCGTCAGTCGGTTTGGACGCGCCAACGCAGGTACTCTTCCATGAACGGATGGACGCCGCCGTCGAGCACTTCGTGAAAGCTCCCCATCGCGAACCCGGTGCGACTGTCCTTGACGCGTTGCTCCGGGTGCAGGAAGTAGTTGCGAATTTGCGACCCAAACCCGACTTTCGCCATATTCTTGTATTTTTCGGCCATCATCTGCTCGCGCTTTTCTTCTTCGCGTTGAAGGAGACGAGCGCGGAGCATTTTCCAAGCGGTCGCGCGGTTCTTGTGTTGGCTCCGCTCGTTTTGGCATTGAACGACGGTGTTCGTCGGGACGTGCGTCAAGCGAATCGCGCTCGACGTTTTGTTGACGTGCTGCCCGCCGGCGCCGCTCGCGCGGAAGACGTCTTCGCGCACGTCTTCCGGTTTAATATCGACGTCGATCGAATCGTCGATTTCCGGGTTGACGTCGACCGCGGCGAAGCTCGTTTGGCGCTTTCCCTCCGAGTTGAACGGACTGATGCGAACCAAGCGGTGCGTTCCGATTTCGCTTTTGAGGTAGCCGTACGCCATCGGGCCGCGCACCATCACGCTCGCGCTGTTGATTCCGGCTTCCTCGTTGTCTTGACGGTCGAGGATTTCAACGGCGTATCCGCGCGACTGCGCCCAGTTGATATACATCCGCAGGAGCATTTCGGCCCAGTCGTTGGCGTCGGTGCCGCCGTCGCGAGCGTTGATCGAGAGAATCGCGTCGTTGGCGTCGAACGGCCCGTTCAGAAGCGCGGCGGTTTGCAGTTTCGCGAGCGTGTCTTCGACGCTTCGCAACTTCGCCGGGATTTCGGCGGCGGTCTCTTCGTCGTCGCGCCCGATTTCGAAAAAGACGTCGAGTTCGTCGAGCTCGGCGAGGATTTCGTCCATCGGCTTCGTCAACGCTTTCAGCGCCTTCATGCGAGCGACGACCGCCTGCGATTTGTCCGCGTCGTCCCAAAAGTCGGCGGCGGTCATTTGTTTGTCGATTTCGGCGATTTCCGCTTTTTTCGCGTCGTAATCTAGGGACGTTTTGAGTTGCGCAAGTCCGCTTCGAATTTGTTCGGCGCGGTCGATTTGCTCGCGTTCTACCGGCATTGTTAAGGGTCTCCTGTCGAAAAAATAAAAGCTCGGGCCGTCGCGTCGAACGAAAAGCCGCCTTTATTTTACACGAAACGCGTCGTTTTCCAAGGGACGCGCCGCCGTTTCCGCAAAAATCGTTCGTTTCGCGAAAAAAACGCCCGAAAAAGCGAAAACGTTCGCCGCCGACGCCGGAGCGAAAAGCGCCGCCGTCGACCGCGTTTTTGCCAATATATATTAATACGTCGAAAAAACGACGCCGCCGAAGCGAAAATCGGAACGAATCTCAACGTTCGCGCTCGGCGGCGGTCGCTTCGTCGCGCCTCGGCTCAATAAAGATAATTCGCGAGGTAAGCGTCTTCGACTTCGGTCAAAACTTTATGCACCGTGTCGATCGGAACGCCCGCGCGGTTGTCCAAGATAACGCGAACGACGTCGCAGTTTTCCGCTTCCGCTTCGACCAAGCCGCGCAAATCTTCCATTTGAACCGTTTTTTCGGCGCCGTCTTCGCCGGTCCAAATGATTTCGCTCTTCGCGGTGAAGCGAATGTTGACGGTCGAGCGTTTCTCCGCTTTCGCCGCTTTGATCGCGTCTTTAAGGTCGACCGAGGCTCCCTTGGCGCGACGGCTCATATCGGCGGCGGTCATGAAGGCGAAAATCGCGGTCGTTTCCTCTTCGGAGACCGGCGCGACGCCCGTTTCGAAGAACTTGCAAATTTCGCGAACGAGCGGTTCGTACCCTTCGTAAGTCCCGGCTTCTTCGACGCCCTTTTCGGCGAAAACTTTAGCGCCGTAAGGAGCCGAACCTTTGCGAATCCCGCGGAACGTCCCGATTTTGCGCCCCTTCCAAACGCCGACGACGACGTCCGCCGAAGCCGAGTTGGTTCGCGAAACGGAAACGCAATCCGGGCCCATAATCGTAAAGAGCGATTCGACGCCGTGAATCCCGTACCAGTAAAGCGACGGGTGTTTCGGATTCGTCGAGCAGGGGCTCGTCGCGTCGCAACCGTAAATTTCGCCGAGCGGCTGTTCGTTGCGCATCTTTTGATACCCGGCGACGAAACGAAGCGACGACGCGGTGAAGATCGGAACGTCGTTTTCTTTCGCCAAGCGGAACATTTCGAGAACGTCGGCCAAGGAGCCGGCCATCGGCTTGTCGACGAAGAGCGGTTTCTTCGCGGCGATCACCGGTTTCGCTTGTTCGAGGTGCGGACGGCCGTCGACGCTTTCGAGCAAGACGCCGTCGACGTTCGCGACGAGTTCTTCGACGGTCGGGTAAACGGTCAGCCCGGCGTCGACGCATTCGCTCGTATATTTCTCGACGCGGTCCCAGCTGTCCGGGTTGTCCGGCATTCCGCCCGGATAAACGGCGACGACTTCGAACTTTTGATAAAGTTCTTCGCCGTCCGGATTGTTGATAACCTTAACGAACGCCGGGACGTGCGACGTCGTCGCGCCGATAACGCCCAACTTGAAAACGCCGTCCGCCGCGAACGCGCTCGAACCGACGCAAACCGCCGCGACCGCGACGCAAACCGCCTTAAAAAAACGTCTCATCGAAAAGACTCCTCGATCTTCCAAAAAATGTTCAACGTCGGCGAAAACGCCCGAAACGCCCGGTCGACGCTCGAATCCGTTCGCGACGGTTTTCGCGTTTTCGCCCTTAATCAATATTATACGCTCGTTCGGCCCGATTTCCAAGCGCCCGAGCCGCCCCGCGACGCGTCGAAAACGCCCCGAAAACCGACGACAGACCGCAAAATCGACGCGTCCCGCCGACTCGCCGCCGTTTGCCAATTCCCCCAAAAACGCTCGTTTTAACGTCGCTCAATTCCAACGCAGGCCAAGCGGGAGCGTTTCGCCGAAAATCGCGGTCGTTTCGGCGTCGACGACGCGCTCTTTCGCTTCGAGCCCCCGTTCGGTCGACTCCGCGACGCCGTTCTTCGCCAAAAACGCGGAAACCGCGTCGCGGGTCGCGTCGTCGACGTCGAACGCCGCCTCGCCGGAACGCCGAGTCAACCGCGCCAACGCGAAAAAGTCGGTCGCCGTCGGCGGTTCGTCCCGCTCTTGCAGGAAGGCGAGAAATCGCCGCGCCCAAGCGCTCGCGGTCGCCGCCGAAACGACGCGGTCGAGCGGCGCGTTGAAGAGCGTTCGCGCCCCGACCCGTCCGAGCGCCCAAACGAGCGCGTCGCGAATCGGGCGAAGGTTCTTTTTCGGCAAAACGTCCAGAATAATCGAACCGATTTCCTCTTTCGTCTCCGGCGGGAGAAGTTCGAGCGCGCCGAGAAGCCGCCAAATTTCCGCGCCTTCTTGCGACGTCAAATCGACGTCCGGCCCTTTCCCGCGACCGTCGACCAACCGCCGACGGAGCGCCCGCAAGTTCCCGAGCGCCGGTTCCGCCAACGTCTTTTGCCGTCCCGCGCCGAGTCCGGAAGCGACCCGCCGCCAAAGAATCCAATATTGCGTTCGACTCTCCGGCGTCCCGAACGCGAGCGCGCCGGAAACCGCCTTCCAAGTTTGCTCGACCCGCCAATCGTCCGTCGCGGCGCCGAACCCCGGTCGAAGCGCGAACCCGAGCCAATTCAGCCAACGCGCCTCGACCGCCGCCTGCCGCCGCCGACCGTCCGCCAGTTCGAGCGTCGTTTCCGCCAACCGCCGAAGAAGCGTTATCGGAAATTCGTTCCGCGACGTCCCGACCGCTTCCGCCAACCGCCGAAAGAGGTCGCTCGGCTTAACCCGTTCGAGCGGCTCAAGCCCCGCCGCCGTCCGCGTTTCGTTCGTTTGCCGGAGCGTTTCGTCGGTCGCGAACGTCGCCGTCAAGACGAGCCGCGCCGCGTCGACGAGCGACTCGTCGACGACGCCTTCGCTTTCCCCTTCGTTCGCGGTCGCCTCCCAATCGGTTTGCGTTCCGCCGCGAGCGTCGAACTGGAGCGCCCAGCGCGACGCCCGCGTCCGCCGTCCGCCTTTCCCCGCCGACTCGCCGTTTTTCTCCCCGTTTTCCGCGTCCGTCGCCGCCGTTATTTCCGTTTTTTCCGGCAAAACTTCCTGCAGAAACAGCTCGATCGTTCCGATTTCGGTCGGGCGGGCGACAAGTCGCGCTCGAATCGTTTTCGCGTCTTTTTTCGCTTGCGACCGCGTTTTGAGGGCGGTTTGAATCGGCGCTAACTCGCGAATTTCGTTCGGGTCGATCTCGACCAAATCGCCGGGCGCGTCGGTCGTTCGAACGCTCGAAACGAAGATTGGGAACGAAACGGGCCGGTCGACCGCCAACTCGAACGTTTTCGGGAGCGTTACCTCGTCGCCGGGTTCCGCTCGCGCCGGAAGCAAGCAAACCGCCTTCGCCGCGCCCCCCGTCTTGCCTTTTTTGTCCGTTCTTCCCGTTTTCTCCGATTCCTCCGTTTTCTCGTTCGTCGCGACGCCGACGTAATACGTCCGAGCCAACGACGCGCCGATTCGGGTTCCGAGCCCGCGTCGAACGAGCCCGCAATACGCCGCGCCCTTCGCGACCGCCCAATACAAGTTTTCGTTTTGCAAGACTTTCGGTCGCCAACCCGTTTCCGCGCCGCCGAACCAGTCGACCAACGAATCGACGATTCGCGCTCGCAACGTCGGCGACTCGAACGCTCCGCCGTTGAAAAGAACGACGTCCGGACGCGCTCGGTCAACGCTCGCCGAGCCTTCGCCGTTTTCTCCATTTTGCCCAACTCCGCCGTTTCCGTCCAACGACGTTCGCTCGGCGGAGCCGTCGAAAATCCCGGAGCGTTCGAGTTCAAGCCCGGCGTCGCGCCGCGTCGTCAAGAAATTCGCCAAATACTTGGTGATCGCCGGATCGGGCGCGTAAGGCAACGCGATTTCCCGAACGCCGACGCGTCGTCGAATCGGCGCCGCGTCGAGCGGAACCCGCGGAAAGAACCCGTCGAGCAAAATTTTCTCAACGTCGGCCCGTTCGACCTCGACCGAGAGCCCGCCGCCGACCAATTTCGCGCCGCTCCCCGGCAAAACGACCCGCCGACTCTTCTTATTTTGCGCGTCTTCGCTATTTTCCGCATTCGCGCTCAAGAAAAACTCCTTCGTTTCGCGACTTTCCCGCAACAAAACGGCGCGTTCGCGAGCGGAAAGAGGCGCCGCCCGCTTCTCGGCGAACTTTTGTTCGAGAAAATGGAAAAGCGCGAGGTCGAGGTTGTCGCCGCCGAGAATCAAGTGATCGCCGACCGCGACGCGATAAAACCGAACGCCGCCGCTTTTCCCGTCTTTCTCGCCGTTTTCACACGACGCTTCGTTCCGGTCGAGGGCGTAAATCAGCGCGAAGTCGGTCGTTCCGCCGCCGACGTCGCAAACCAAAATCTTTTCGCCCGGCTTAACAAACGCCGTCCAATCGTTTTCGCGTCCCTCGAGCCAAGCGTAAAACGCGGCTTGCGGCTCCTCGACGAGCGCGATTTTCGGCAGTCCCGCCAACTTCGCCGCCCGAATCGTCAACTCGCGCGCCGTTTCGTCGAACGACGCCGGAATCGTCAAAACGACGTCCTGCGTTTCGAGCGGAAATTCCGGAAAGCGAGCGTTCCAAGCGTCGCGAATCCGCCGCAAAAAGAAGGAGCTAATCTCGACCGGCGACCAACGGAGCGCGCCCGCTTCCGCGTCGGTCGACCAAGGCAAAATCTTCGCCGTCCGGTCGACGCCGGTATGACAAAGCCAAGACTTCGCCGACGAAACGAAAGAATCGAGCTCCGCCGTCCCAAAATCGCGAGCAAACGCCCCGACAACGCCGATTTTCCCGTCTTTCGGCGCCGCTTTTTTCGTCGAAAAATCGCGACGTTCCGGGTTCGTCGGCTCCGTCGGCGCGTCGGCGGAGCGACAAAAAAAGGACGGCAACGTCGACCGCTCCTCCAAAACGCCGACCGCGACCGCCTGCGGAATCGGCAAAATCTCCAATTTTCGCTCCGCCGCTTCAAGATCGACGTAAGAAACGGCGGAGTTGGTGGTGCCCAAATCGATCCCAACGACGAAACGAACGCGGATCCCTTCAAGTTCGCTCGATAAAAAAGACGGCGCTGCGACGCGGCTCATCGGCTCGCTCCTCTGCAAATTTTAAACGAATCGGGACGCGGCGAAACCCCCAAAAACAAACGTCCGACAATATATTATATAATAAACGATTTTAAAAAAAGGAAAAGCGGCCTCCTCCGCGCGTTCGCAAAGTTGTATGAGAAAAGAAGAAAAAGCGATTTCCAGAAAAAAATAAAGAAAAAATCTAAAAAACCCCTTGTCAAATTCTGAAAGTCGGTTATCATTAACGCATCGTTAGGGGGTTAAGCGAAAGCCAAAAGCAACCGCTTCCCGCGAAACGAAACTTGAAAAAAGTTTAAAAAAGTCGCTTGACAAAAACATTTTTTAAGTTAAAATAAAATCGTCGCGCTTGCCGAGATGACTCTTAAAAACATTTTCCGGCTAGCGTAGCTCAATTGGCAGAGCAGTTGATTTGTAATCAACAGGTTAGGGGTTCGATTCCCCTCGCTAGCTCTCTAAGAGCCGACGAGACATAGGACGTGAAAAATCGTCGAAATAAAGGGGGTTTTCCCGAGTGGTCAAAGGGGGCAGACTGTAAATCTGTTAGCATCGCTTTCGGAGGTTCGAATCCTTCAACCCCCACTTTATTTACGCGCTAGTTTGCTTGGCAAACAAAGCGACGGCGTAAAAAAGCCGGCAAGAGTCTCTTTTCGACGCGCCGGTTTTTTTGTCGCAAAGTTTGCGGGTGTAGCTC
>JAFYQR010000218.1 GCA_017559825.1 Thermoguttaceae bacterium
GTCGAGCGCCCAGCGGCGGGCGAACGCGACGGCGTCGAACTCGACCTTTTCGCCGGCGTCGCCGAAAAGCGGGAGCGAGCCGAACGACGGGGCCGCCGTCGCTCGCGGCGCTTGCGCTAAAATCGTCGTTTCCCGCGAGATTCGCCGATTTCGCTCGGTTTGCGCGTTTTCGCCGTTTTGTTCGTTTGGCGTCGCCGGATAGTTGCGCTCGGTTTGCGCCGTCGATTTGCCGAACGGAGCGAGGCCGACTCGAGGCGCGCGCGATTTTTCCGAATTTTGCGATTTTTCGGACTTCGATTCGTCTTTGGAGGGGGGGCCGTTCGCGTCGTGTTTGCGGAAACTCGGGAACGAGAAGCGTTTCGAGAACGCGCCGCGCCAACCGGGGTTCGTCGGGTCGATCGTTTCAAGAAGTTCGGCGCGGAGATCGCCGTCGAAGGTCGACGCGGCGGAGGGGGCGCCGTCGACGTGCGCTTTCGGACGGTTTGAGACGACGACTCCCTGCAAAACGCGGCGAGCGAAGGGGCGGCCGTCCGCGGGTGCGAACGAAAACGTCGAGCGCGGCGACTGTTTCGGGCGCAACTCGAGCGCGATTTCAAAAACGCCCTCCGCTTTCGGCGCGGTCAAAACGAATCGGCGCGGAACCGGATTTGCGGTCGCGTCGCCGACGATCGCGTCGTTTCGTTGGATTTCGGCGAGCGGAATTTCGACCGTTTCGGTTGCGAAAGACTCGTCGGAACCGCGTCGCGTCGCTCGGAGGGAAAGGGTCAAATCGCCGCCGAGCCGAGTCGCCGAGGAACGGGGCAAAACGGTCAGACGGAACGGTTCGCCGGGCGCGAAAACCGGCGAGTCGCCGCGAGCTGGGAGCGGATTCGAAACGGGGCGGCCGTCGGCTCCGAGTTTTTCGAACCGCGCCGGAAGTTCGTCCGCCGGAGCGCGAACGATTTCGATCCGAGCGCCCGCCGCGTCGAACGAAATTTGCGTCGACGAGTCGATCAACCGCTCGACGAGCGCCGTTTTTTCGAGCGTCGCGCCGGTCGAGCGGTCGCGCAGTTTGATTTCGATCCGAGCGTCGCGAGGAGCGAAGAGCGTCGTTTCGAAACCGCAAAACGTCAGCGGCGCGACCGTTTGAAGGCAGACGCAAGTTCGCGCTTCGTCGGAGAAAAAGAACGCCGTCGCGCAAGTCGGAGCGACCCCGAGCGGAATCAATTCGGAAAACGCGCCGCGAGAGAGGCGGATTTCGCCGTCCCAGCTCGTCGGTTTCGCGCTCGTCAGCGAGAAGTCGACGCGCATCAAACCGGGGCGAAAGGAAGACGCGTCGGCGGAGGCGGAGACGTTCGAAGGACGGGCGGCGTCGGGGGCGTTCGGCTCGCTCGACCCGTTCGCGCCGTCGAGTCCGGCGGCGAAAACGAAAAGAAGCGAAACGACGATCGACAAAACGGCGCGCGGCATTCGAACTCTCGGCGGGTTGAGGGCGAGGAAAGCGGGGGAGGACGGGCGGATTAAATAAAACGGCGAGGCGGGCGAAATCGCGGGGAATAATCGAATAAAACGAGCCGGGTAAAACGGCGAAACCGCGTCGAATCGACGAGACGCCGACCGACCGCTCCCGCGAGTTTAGCAAAAAAGGAGGCGAGGCGTCCAGCCCGTTTCGGACGGTTTTCGCGACTTTTCCGTTTTTTGGGGGATTTTTTGGCGAAGCGGAACGCGGAGGCGCCGAAACGACGTTGGGGTTTCCTTTTTCTTTCGGCTCTCCGGACGCGGATTGCGACCTCGCCGATTCCGGTCGCAGCGATAAAATCGGTTTTTCGCGCTTCTCGGTTTAATAATAACAGGGCGACGCGAACTTTTTTAAAGAAAACGGTTTGTTCGGTCGCGTCGTTTGAGCGAAATACGACGAGTTTAACGCCTTTTAAAATTGAGCGACGGCGAAAAAAACGTTTCTCGGAGCGCGAATGGGAAAACGCTTGAATCGCGACCCGTTTTCGTTTAAAATAAAATCGCCGCCGCGACGGCGGTTCGGCGCGGCGAAAGCGGGCGAAATCTCGCTTTATTAATGAAATACGAAAAAGCTCGGCGAAAGGTCGACGGAAAAAATCGAAAGGAACGGCGAAAATGGCGACGAAAAAAGAAGCGAAGCGCGGACGACGGCGGCTCGGCGGCGCGTTTTTAGGGGGCGTTTCGTTGGCGGCGGCGATTTTCGGCGTCGGCGGATTTAGCGGTTTGGGCCGATTGGACGAAAACAACGTTTGGGCGCAAGCGTCGCAAGGGTTGACGCGGCTCGAAGTCAATAATCCGGACGCGGAAACGTTCCTCGGCGTCGGGCTTTGGAGCTGGCCGGTTCCGGCGGACGTCGACGGCGACGGGCGAACCGATCTCGTTATTAGTTGCGAAGACGTTCCGTACAACGGCGTTTGGTATTTCCGCAACGCCGGCCCCGACTCGAAATTCCCGATCTTTGAGAAGGCGCGGCGGCTCAGTCGCGGGGCGATCAACGTCCAAGCGAGTTGGGTCGACGGGCGTTTGCGCGTCCTGACGCCGGGCAAGGAACATCCGGACTTTTTGAAAACCGGCGTCGAGAAATCGATTCCGCTCAAAAACGGCGAAGAAAACTTGCCGCAAAACGTCCATTTTAACAACGTGCGCGGCAATATGTGGAAGCTTGTCGACTTCGACGGCGACGGCGCGACCGATATCGTCGTCGGGACGGACGACTGGACGGAATACGGTTGGGACGACGCGTTCGACGCAAACGGCGTTTGGCAAAACGCGCCGCTTCGGGGGAATCTGTATTTGCTGCGAAACGTCGGAACGGACGAAGCGCCGCGGTACGAGAAGGCGCGAATGTTGACCGACGTCGACGGGGCGAAGCTCGAAACCTTCGGTTGGCCGTCGCCGAACTTCGTCGATTTCGACGGCGACGGCGACCTCGACTTGCTTTGCGCCGAGTTTCGCGACACGTTGCAGTATTCTGAAAACGTCGGGACGCGAACCGAGCCGCGCTATCGTCCGTTCGAACAGTTGACGTTGACCGACGGAACGAAAGCGGCGGTTGAGCTGGCGATGCCGACGCCGGTCGCGTTCGATTGGGACGCCGACGGCGACGCGGACGTGTTGGTCGGCGACGAAGACGGCCGAATCGCGTTTTTCGAAAACGTCGGCGAACTAAAAGACGGAAAGCCTTTGTTTAAGCCGCCTTACTACTTCCGTCAAGAGCCCGATTCGCTCAAATGCGGCGCGCTGTCGACTCCTTGGGGCGTCGACTGGGACGACGACGGCGACGACGACTTAATTTGCGGCAACACCGCCGGTTACGTCTTCTTTTTCGAAAATTTGAGCGGCCCGGGCGTCGAGAATCCGCGTTGGGCGACTCCGGTCGCGTTGGCGAGCGAGCCGGACGACGCGCTCCTTGCTGCGGCGCAAGCGTTAATTCCCGAAACGGCGGGACTTGTCGAAACGCGTTGCGACGGGATGTCGCCGATTCGGATAACCGCCGGGCCGAACGGTTCGATTCAAGGCCCGGCCGAGCCGAAGTGGGGGTATACGACCCTTTCGGTCGCGGACTGGGACGGCGACGGCTTGAAGGACGTCGTTCTTAACTCGATACTCGGCGTCGTTTTTTGGTATAAGAACGTCGGCGAAAAGGGCGCGCCGAAGCTGTCGCAACCGCGAGCGGTCGAAGTCGCTTGGGACGGCGAGCCTCCGCGCCTCGCTTGGGGTTGGCGCTTCCCGAAAGGAAACGAGCTGTTGACGCAATGGCGGACGACGCCGGTCGCGCTCGACTGGAACGGCGACGGTTTAACCGATTTGGCGATGTTGGACGTCGAAGGTTATCTCGCGCTGTACGAACGGTTTAAGTCGACCGACGAGAAGAGCGGCGAAACGACGTTGAAACTCGCGCCGCCGAAACGCGTTTTCGTCGACGGTTCCGGAAAGCCGCTGCGTTTGAACTCCGGGCGCGCGGGCGCTAGCGGGCGTCGCAAGATTTGCTTCGCGGATTACAACGGCGACGGCAAGCTCGACCTTCTCGCAAACGGAAGCAACGCCGACCTTTACCTCCAAACGAAAGCGGAGAACGGGCTTTACTACTTCGCGTCGGCGGGGGAAATCGACGCGCGTCCGATCAAGGGGCATTCGTCGAGTCCGACGACGGTCGACTTCAACGGCGACGGCGTCCCGGATCCGTTGGTCGGCGCGGAGGACGGCCATTTCTATTACAAGCGCAACGATTGGACGCCGGGCCAAACGGCGACGACGCGTTTCGAATCGGACGCGCTGTCGATCGAGACGACGTTGAAAACGGCGCGCTTGGAGAACGGCGCAAAGGCTTTCGCGAACCGAGATTACGTTTGGGGCGACGTCGCGTCGGAGTTGGCCGGGCGCGAGTATCCGCAAACGTTCGGCGGGACTCCGGTCGACGTCGTTGTGCGAGCGAAAAAAGCGGCGACGATCCAGCTTCTCGTCGGGACGACTTGGCCGACCAAACGCGAGTCGTCGTACGGCGTCGGCGTTGAAAACAAAGAACTTGGCGCGACGCTCGTGAAAGAAAACGCCGCGAAGTACAACGACAAAACGAACTCGCCGTTGGCGTTGTTTGAGAAGCGACTCAAACCCGGCGAAGTCTGGATCGTCCCGGTTTCAACCTGGTCGGGAACGCTCGTTCTCTTCCCGCAAACGGAGAAATAACGGAGTTTATGCGTTGCGTCGCGAGGTGCGACGGCGTTGCTTGCCGAGCCTCGCGTTTTGGGGCTTCGCTTCCAGTTCTTAACGTTTGCTAGGGCGCGTTGTCGTCGCCTGTTAAGTAAAAGAACGATTGTTGCAAAGTTCAAACGCTAAAAACATTGCGACGCGTTGGAGTGCGTTGTTTATTTTCAGGCGAACAAAGAAAAGACTTTTCTAAATTTAAGATTTTATATACGAAAAAATCCAAGCGAGCGCGGGTTGAAAGGCGGGGCGTTTTGGGGTAAAATGGAACGTCGCGGCGATTTGGCGAGAGCGCGAAAAAAAGCGGGATCGGCGGCGCGACGTTTTCGAACTCTAGTCAATCGGAAAGGTTTAAACACAATGAAAAAAACGACGATTCTCGGCGCGGCGTTTTGTTGCGTCGCGGCCCTTTGCGCCGTCGGAACCGGATTCGCCCAAGAAACCGACGCGAAAAAAACGTCCGGAAACCCGCTCTTCCCCGGTTGGTACGCCGATCCGGAAGTCGCTATGTTCGACGGTAAGTATTGGATTTTCCCGACTTACTCCGATCATTTCGACAACCAAACCTTCTTCGACTGCTTCTCCTCCGCCGACCTCGTCAACTGGACGAAACACGAGCGCATTCTTACCAACGAAGAAATTAAATGGGCTCGTCGCGCGATGTGGGCGCCGTCCGTCGTCGAAAAAGACGGCAAATATTACTTCTTCTTCGGCGCCAACGACGTGCACGAAGGCGAAATCGGCGGAATCGGCGTCGCCGTCGCCGATAAACCGGAAGGGCCGTATAAAGATTATCTCGGCAAACCGCTCGTCAACGAAATCGTCAACGGCGCGCAACCGATCGACCAATTCGTTTTCCAAGACGACGACGGAACTTGGTACATGATTTACGGCGGGTGGCGACACTGTAACATCGTCAAACTTAAGGACGACTTCACCGGTCTCGTTCCGTATGAAGACGGGACGATTTATCGCGAAATCACCCCGAAAGGCTACGTCGAAGGGCCTTGGGTTAAGAAAATTAACGGAAAATATTACTTCATGTGGTCGGAAGGCGGCTGGACCGGCCCGCATTACAAGGTCGCTTACGCGATTTCCGATTCGCTCTTCGGCCCGCATGAACGCATCGGCGAAATCATCTCGCCGGATCCGAAAGTCGGGATGGGCGCCGGGCACCACAGCGTTCTGCAAACGCCGTCCGGGAACTGGTACGCGATTTACCACCGTCGTCCGATTACCGAAACGCACGGCAACCACCGCGCCACTTGCATCGATAAGTTGGAATTTAACGCCGACGGCACGATCAAACCGATTACGCTGACCTATGAAGGCGTCGAAGCGGATCCGATCGACGCGAAATAATTCGGCGGACGATTGCGAGCTTCGCCGATTCGGCGGATTTTGAGACGGCGTCGCGGCTTCGGTCGCGGCGCCTTTTGGGTCGGCGCCAAGAAC
>JAFYQR010000219.1 GCA_017559825.1 Thermoguttaceae bacterium
GTCGCCGCGCCGCGCCAAAACGTCGACGCCCGCGAAACTCAACCCGCTCCTAAACGCCGCCGCGACGACGTTTCCCCTCGCGTTCATTCGCTTATTTCCTTATTTACGGCGGCGCGGTCGCGGCCCGCCAAACGTTTCGAACCGTTGGAACCAAACGGAACGTCGTTTAAAATTCAACTGTTGGAACGCCGCGTTCCGAACGGTTAAACGAAACGTTCGAGCGGGTCGCGCCGCGCCTACTTAAAGATTAACGCCGCTTATTCGCCGTCGTCTTTGCGTTTACGGCGCGTCGTTCGCTTCTTCTTAACCGGCTCCGATTCCGCGATCACGCCGCGTTCGGAATCGCCTTCGGCTTCTCCAGAAACGGCTCCGGCGGCGCCGCGTTCGCCGTCTTCGGCGTTTCCTTCGTCGTTTCCGTCTCCTCCGCTTCCTCCTCCGTCGGCGGCAAGAGGTTCAACGCTTCGAGCGTCTTCAACGTCGTTCGCGCTTCCGCTTGAAGCGCCTTCGTTCGCGGCTCCGTCAAGAGGCGTTCCGTCAACTCCGCCAACAAGAGAACCGCGTCCAACAAAATCGGTTCCGTCATTTTCTTCCCCTTTCGTTTCTCCAAAAATCTCCGCCAATTCGCGTTCGACTTCCGCGTCCGGCGCGTTGTAAAAATTCCGAATCAGCCGCCCGCGACGCGCCGCGAAAAGCCAATAGTCGCGGACGACTTCGACCGTTCGCCGCGTCGGCGCCGACAACGACCAAAGCGCGTTTTGAACGCGAAGCCGCGTCGGGCGTCGGCGTTCGGCGACGTCGATTAGCGCGTCGAGAAACGCGACCGCGTCCGCCGTCCGCTTCAAGTAAAGTTGCGCCGCGTTCGGACGGCCCGGGTTCCAGCGTTGAAGCTCCCCGGCGCAGTCCGCCGCGCAAAGAACCGACGTCGTTTCGTCGGCGAAAAGCGCGTCGAGTTCCCGTTCGAGGTCGAATCCGCTCGGATAAAGGAGCGCTCGCGGTTCGAGAACGAGAACGCGGTCGAACGACGCGTCGAGCCCGTCGGCGATTCGCGCTCGAACCGACTTTAAAAACGCGACGTCGTCTTCACGAAACGCCCCGAACGACGCGCCGAGTCGCTCCGCCGCGTCGGCGTTCCGAGCGCGAATCGCTTCGGAAATCGGTTCGTTCTCGACCCGTTGCAAAATCGCAAGCATCGGCGCCCCCTTTCAGCAAACGTAAGCCAACGAGTATTCGAGCGCGTCGCTCCCGGCGCCGGTCGTTCCGGTCGTCTCGCACTCGACGCGCCAATATCGGTTCGATTCGAGCGTCGGACGGAACCGAAACGCCCGCGCTTCCCCCGCGCCGGAGAGCGTCCAACTCTTCTCGACCGTCGGCGTTTCGAAGGTCGGCGACTCGCTCGAAACGAGCTTCAACGTCGCCGACGTTCCGCTCGGAAGCGTCGCGTCGGTCGTCTCCGGCGCGGCGACTTCCAACTCGAACCGCTCGGAGCGAACGCCGATCGCCGAACGGACGCCCAAATCGATCGCGTCGGTCGCGGTCGACCCGGCCTTTCCGGCGGTCGGGAATTTTTGCGTCTTAACAAGGGTCGCGTCGCGACTGGTAAAACCGCTCATCTTCTCTTATCTCCTTCCTTATCTCCGTTTTCTCAAACGCTTTCCGTCGTCCAAGCCTTTTCGTTCTCGACGAGCGAATCGGTGTAAAGGATCGGAACGCCGTACACTTCGTTCGGAAGCGCGACGGAGCCGGTCGAAATCGTCGTCCCGGAAATCTCGATCGTCGGACGACGCGACGCGGCGAGCAAAATCCCCGCTTTGCGCGACATAAAGAGCGCGTCCGGACGAGCGCCCTTGAACTTTTCGAGCGCGACCAAAATATGCTCGTCGGTGAACGCGGTCGAGGAAATCCCCCCCGGCGTCGCGGCGGTCGAAACGTCGACGTTCGCGACGCGGACGGCGGCGTACTTCGAGAAGTAGCCGAACCCCGGATAAAATTCGAGGAACTGCTGGTAAACCGGAATCGTCTTTTCCGGGTCGCTCGGGTCGGGAACGTCTTTCTCGACGACGTCGGAGAGGTAGAACCGCCCGTCGCGCCCGAAGAGCCAAGAGACGCCGTCGACTTCGTTGAAGCGAACGAAGTACGCGCTCGTCAGCGCCGACGCTCCGCCCCAAGAGCCCCCGGCGTCGAGAACGAAATCGTCGCCGACGAACTTTTGCAAGCCTTGGAACCCTTTTTTCGACGCGCCGGAACCTTCGACGCCGCCGTAAAAGAACTGCGTTCCGAGCGTTCGAATCGCGTTTTCGAGGACGCGGGTCGCCTCCGCCTCCATCAAGCGAGCGCCGCGCGCTTTGTCGCGGTCGATCAAGGCGCGGTCGTATCGAACGTAACTCCCGGCGTTGTAAAGTTTGAAAAGCGTTCGTTCGTATTCGCCTTTCGACGTGCGAACGCCTTCGTTGACGTCGCGAAAGACGTCGACCGGCGTCGATTCCTTCCGAATCAACCCCTCGACGTAATCTTGCGAAATCGTCGCTTGCGCCGCGCCGATATTGAAACGGTTCCCGTAAATATCCTCGCCGGTGAACTCCGGACAGTTCAGCCGAACCTCCGACGCGATCTCGCGTCCGCCGCCGAATCCGTCGAATTTCAAAATATCGCACCAGTTAACAGCCGTCGTCATTTTCCTTCCTTTCTCCTATTTCCCCCGTTTTCTCCGCTCCGCCGACTCAACCGCCGACGGCGCGCTTGAACGCCTCGCGGTAAGACTCCGTTTTCGACTGGTTCGCGCTCTCGTCGGCGGTCGAAACGCCGTCCCGGTCGGCGGCGGCGAAGGTCGCGAAGTCGCGGCGAAGCGTCGTCAGTTCGCGACTCGTCTTTTCGAGCGCGGCGCGGAGCTTGGCGAGTTCGCCGCCGTCGCCGTCGCTCCCCGACTTCGGCGCGTCGCCGTCCTTTTTACCGCCGCCGTCGTCCGGTTTCGGCGCGTCCTCTTTCTTCGACGCGTCGTTCCCGTCGTTCGCAAGGCGCGACTTCAGCTTTTCGTTTTCCTCTTTCAACGCTTGGAACGCGTTCGACGTCGCTTCCGCGAGGTCGGCGCCCTCCTGAAAATACTTGACGCCCAGTTCGAGCCCGAACCGGTCGACGTACTCCTGCAACTCGGCGTTTTTGACGCTCGACGGCGCGTCGCTCGTCCCGGTCGCGCCTTCGCCGTCCGGCGCGTTCGCGGCGTCGTCCTTCAATTCGGTCGTTTTTTCGTTCTTTTCCTCGGCCATTTCGTTACCTTTCGTCAACAAAGTGAAATCTTTCCCCAAGAGCGCGAACGCCGTCCCGTCGTCCGTCGGATACGGACAGACGGAAAGCCCCAAAAGAGGCGCGTTTCGGAAGACGACGACCGGCCCGACGACGCGGCGTCCGTTCGTTTCGAACGTCTCCCCCGGCCCGACGTCGACCCGCTCCGCCGCCGCGAAGTCGAACGTCGGCGAAATCCCGTAAGGAACGCCCCGCGCCGCTTTCGAAATAATCTCCGACGCGCGGTCGTCGCTCAGAAACGGGGTCAGCTCCCCGTCGGCCAAGAGCGCGAACCCGTCGGCGCGAACCCTCGCCGCCCCGACGATCTCCGCCGGGTCGTGATTGTAGTCGACGACGACCGGATTGCGCGTCGGCACGACCGTCGCCAAATCGACGACGAACTCGAGCGTTTCGCGCCCGCCGTCTCGCGTCGGAACGCCGTGCCGCAAGACGTTCCCGGTCAGAGCGACCGCCCGAAACGGCGTCGCCGGCAAACCGTCCGTCGTCCGTTCTTCGCTAAAAACGTTCATTTTCCCTTTTCCCTTAAAAACCGTTTTCGTTTCGCTCCGTTGGGCTCAAAAATCAAGCGACAGCGGAGCGAAGAAACCGCGTTCGCGCGGTAGCGCGGGCCCGGAGCCGCGCGGTCGCGGCTATATCCCGATGTTCGTTTTCCCGGCGTACTCCGGCGCGTACGCCAACGAAACGCCGTTCGCTCGCGCGTCGTCGAGCGCCTCCGCCGTTCGCCGAAGCGTTCCGCGCGGGTCGACGCCGTGCAGTTCGCAAGCCGTCCGCTGGTCGGCGAACCCGTTCGAAATCGCGACTTGCCAATCTTTCGCGTCCCCGACCAAGAGCCAAAGCGGAACCGCCGCGCCCGTCCAACGGAACGGAACCGACGCCGCGCCCGACGGGATTCGCCCATCCCGCTCCCAACATTCGAGGAGCCAGCGCGTCGTCTTGTTCAGGAACGGGAAAAACGCCCGCTGCTTCAACTTGCAACGCTCGACGTAATGGTTCAGCTCGCCGCGACTTCCGTAAAAGTTCGTCGACGAACCGTCGTAAAACGAGTACGGAACGTCGAGCGCGGCCAGCGCCAACCGCGTCGTCGACTCGACGAACGACTGGAAGTTCTGCGACGGCGTCCCGTCGTGAAAAACCGACGCTTTCTCGTTGAGCCCCAAGTCGAAAAGCATCAAGCCGTCGCCGTATTTCTCCGACGCGGCGCGAGGGTCGAACGCGTTTTCGGCCCGCGCCGCCCGCTCCGCGTCCGTTCCGAACCCGTCGTCCGACTTGTCGCGGTTGACGATGAGGCCGATCGTCATTTCGCTCTTCATCTTGATCAGCGCGAGGTCGAAACATTCGTACAAATGCCAATATTCGCGAACGCCCGACGGCAACGGCGAAACGCCCCGGACTTGGTCGTGCGCGTCAAAATAGCCGATCAAGTCCATCTTGCGCGCCGAAATCCAACGCTCGAACGCGTACCCGTTTTCCTCCGGCGTTCGACGGTAAATCTTGTACGCGAGGTTTTCGCCGCGCCGCCCGATTCGGACGCCGTGTTTTACCTCTTGCGTCGACGACGGCGCGTCTTCGTCGCGGATTCGATCCCCTTCGATCAACTGAATCGCTTGCGTTTCCCCGTCGTCGACGCGGAGCGCCCCGACGTCGCCGTCGCGAACCCGATGCGTTTCGATCAGCCGCAAAAGCGTCCAAAAGTCGTGCCGCTTCGAGAAGTGGCAACGCTCCGGGTCGCGGGCCCAAGCGCCGAACTCCCGTTCGACCGCCTCGTCGAGCGTTCGGTCGCCCGACGCGCAAGCGAACCGGAAGTTCGAAACGAAACATAAATGTTGGCGGAGCGCGAACCCGAAAAGCGCGAAGTTGCGCGCCAACTCCCGAGCGCTCGACGACAACGCCAACCGGTCGCGCCGCGAAAGCTCCTTGTCTTCCGTCCGCGCCGAAACGACGAGCGGCCGCGCCATCCCCCGCTCCGAAAGCGCGTCGTATCCGAGCCGCGTCGTCGGTCGCTCGACCGCCGCGAAGGCGCCGCGTTCGCTCCCCGTCGTTCGCGCCGTCGCCGCCGTCGTCTTCTTCCGTTTCTTCCGCTTGCTCATCGCCAAGGCCCGCCCAACCCGAACGTTTTCAAGGAACTCGACCGCCCTTCGAGCGCCGCGATTTCCCGTCGATACTCCTTAATCGTCGCGAGCGTTCCGGCGCGGTCGAACGTCGTCGAAACGCCGTCGACCGTAATCGACGCCGCCGCGCCCGCCTCCGAAAGCGCGTTCGAGAGCCGCGTTATCTCGTCGTAAAGGAAGCGGAGCCGCGCCGCTCGCCAAGTCGCGCAACTTCCGCCGTTTCCGTTGTTTCCGTTATTTCCGCTCATTCGTCTTCTTCCTCCCGGCGCCGCGTCGGACGTTCGCCCGGTTTGCGCAACCCTTGAACGGCGGCGCCCGCGAAACAGCCGACGACGCAGTCGAAAAGGTGGTTGTCGCGCCCCGGTATCGCCGTCCATTCGGCGACTTCGTTTCCGGCCGCCTTCACCAGTTGGCAACGCTCCGCGCAGCAGTGGTCGGCGAACATCCGATGACGCTCCCCGACGCTCCCCCAAAGGGACGCGCCCGCGACCGAGCCGACCGGCGCCGCGAACGCCGCGTGAACTTCCGACTTGAAAAAATTAACGTCCGTCGTGATCGTCTTGAACGCGCGCCCCGGCGTCGGCTCCGCGATCCAGCGATTCCCAACCTTCGCGCCCGGCTTCGGCGTCCACTCGCTCATCGGTTTGCGCGCCGCGCCGATCGCCCGCCCCTTCGCCGGACTGACGACCGGAACGCCGACGCGGCGAATCGCGCTTTCGACCGGGTCGCGCCGATAACCGACGTCGACCATCAGCCGCGAAATCGACAAGACGTGTCCCGAAACCGAAAGCCAAGTTTCCCCTAAAATCTGGTGTATCAAGGAGAAAACGCCCTCTTGGATTCCGCCGTCGACGTCCGCGAACGCGAACGTTTGCTTGAGCGTCGCGTTTCCGCTCCGCCCTTTGAAAAAATACTCTTCGCGCTGTTCCGGGAAACTTCCGTAATCGACGACGAAACAGGTTCGGTCGTCCTTAAAAGCGCAAACGGCGTAATAAAGGACGTCGGCGTGAACGTCGATAAACGCGGTGAGCGTCGTCGCGTCGTTCGGGACTTGGAACCGTTCGAGCCCGTTCGTTCGCGACCGAATCGTTCGCGCGTCGCAAACGAGGGACGCGGTTTCCGGCGCCCTCGGCTCGTTTTGTCGCTCCGACCAAAAGGACGCTTCGTCGTCGATCAAGTAATTCATCGCCCGCTGCAACCGCGACGCTTCTTTTTTCCGGTCGTAATTTTCCGGCCAATCGACGACGGCGCCCGCGTCCATCGCCTCCCGATGTTCGGCGTAAAAGGCGTTCGCCTCCTTCGCGCTCTTGCGGCGCCGCGACGCGTACTCGCGCAGCCAAAGGTCGTCGAGTCGGTCGGGAAAACGCTCGACCATCTTGAAGCGCAAGCCGTTCCATTGCGGCCGCGTTTCCGGACTCAAATAAATCGCGGAAACGTCGTCCGGCTCGATGCATGTGCAAACCATAACGACCGTCATCGAGTCGCCGTCCGCCGCGAGCCCGATAATATCGCGCTCGATTTTGTCGCAAATCTTCTTGACGCGCTCCGGATTCTTCGCGTCCTCGATCTTCTGCAAGTCGTCGCAAACGACGAGCGAAGGGCGCGCCGTTTCCCCGTCGACGCCGTCGGTCGACGCGCCGCGAATCGCGCCGTTAATCCCGACCGCTCGAATCGTCGCGGCGCTCGCGGCGGAACCGGGAATCGTCGGCGTTTTGATTTTGTCCGTTTGCCAAACGATTCCGGTCGCCTCCCCTTCGAAGAGTTGTCCGCGCGCAAGCAACGCCGAGCCGCCGAGTCGCGCGAGCGGAACGGCGACTTCCGGGAAATCTTCGCGAATCCGTTCCGAAACGAACGACTTTTTAACGTCGGCGAGGAGTTCCGTCGCCTCCGTTTTCGTCGCCGAAACGACGAGGACGTACTTGTGCCAACCGTAAAGGATCGCCCAAACGACCGCGCCCTTGACGATCGTCGTCTTCCCGGCGCCGCGCGGCATCGCGATCGCCCGCAAGCCGCCGTTAAGTATCGCGTCTTGAAGCGTCCGAATATAACGCAGGTGGTTGCGACTGAACGACTTCTTAAACTTCTTCGGCAAATACGTCCGAAGGAAAAGCGCGAGGTCGTACTTGCAGGCGGCGCGGCGGCGAGCGTTGAAAATCGGCGGAAGCGGCGCGATTTCCCGACCGGCCAACGACGTTCGCCGCGACCGTTCGGCGGCGCGCCGTTTTTGCCGTTCGTAAGCGGCGGCCCCCTTATCGCCCGCCGTCGCGCTCGTTCGTCGTTCGTTCCCCTCCATTGTCGCCGTCGTCGCTTTCCGCCGTTCTTTCCGTTTCTTCCGCCGCGTCTTTTCTCGTTTCTTCCGGCAAAATCCGGTCGACGACGTACTGCGCCGTCAACCGCGCCAACTCTTCGAGCTTGAGCCCCCGCCGAAAAAGCCCGGTCGACTCCAAATAACCGCGAACGATTTCCTCGCGTTCCGTCGCCTCCGTTTGCGCCGCCGAATCGGCGTTGGCGAAGTCGCATAACCGCAAGACTTCCGCCTGTTGACGCAACGCCGCGAGCGCGTTCTTGACGTCGCCGGTCGCAAGCGCGTCGGCGAGCGCTCGTTCGACGAGAATTAAGTTTTTTCCAAGCGCTAGCCGCCCGTCGGTCGACGCGGTTCGAATCAAATAATCGCGCGCCGCGTCGACTTCCGCCGTCGACCGCCCGACGCAAGCGACGTCTTCCCCGTCCCGCGCGATTCGAAACGCCAACTCGCGAACCGCTTCCGGCGCAAGTCCGCAAGCCGCCCCCGCTCGACCGTCCCCCCTGCGAACCGCTCCCGTCTCGCCCCGCTTCGTCAACTCGCCCGCTCCCGCCAAATTTTCAAGCGCCCGTCAACTTTTCGCAAGAAAGAAACAAAACTCCATTCCTTGCTCGATACGTTTGGGGTGCAAATCGACCGCCCCAAAGTAGTACCTAGCCCCCGCCCGTCTCGACTGTCGCGCTCGCCCCGCCGCGACTCCGCCCGCTCGACGCCGCTCATTTGACGACCGCCCGAAACGTGAAGTAAATCGGATTTCCGCCCGACTTGCGTTTGACGCAAACCTGAACCGCGAACGTTCCGGAATCTCCGAAAAGCGGCCGCGTCGTCGCGTCCGGCGTCCAAACGAAGTTCGGCCCGACCGCGTCGAGCGTCCAGCCGTCGATTTCGGTCGGCGCTTCGAGGATTGCGTCGAGCGGAACCGCAATATTCTCCCAACCGTCGACCGGCGACCAAATCTCCCGCGCGCCAAACCCCGGCGACACGGCGTAAACGGTCGCGGTCGCCGACTCGACTTCGTCGCGACTCAAATAGACAGCCGTCAGTTTATTCTTGATCGAAGCCAAGAGCAAAACGTTTTCATTCCGATACATAACGTTCCCCGCCGAAACAAGTTGCGTCGCCGTCTCCCACTCGACCGCGACCGTCGCGACCGCCGAAATATCGTCCGCGACATAGACGTAAAAATCGCCGGTCGGGAAATGCGCGGAATCGACGGTAAACTTTGCGCCGTCGAAGATTCGAAAGCGCTCTTTTCCGCTTAGCGCGACTTCGAGCGGCGACGCGTCTTCCGTCGGCGTTGTTGCGACGACTTCCCAACCGTTCGGCGCGGCCGCGTTTTCGCGTTCGACGCAAACCTGCGCCGTTACGTCGGTTGCGCTCCAAGCGAGCGTCGCCGTCGTCGGGCCGGTCGCGGTCGCGGCGAACGCTTTCACCTCGGCGCAAAAGTCGACGACGCGAACGGTTTCGGCGAACGTCGCGGCGCTTGCGTCGGTTCCTTGCGGCGTCGCGAAGTAGCCGGTTCCGGAAAACGTCGCGGCGCCGACGGTCGCGTTTTGGGTCGCGGCCAAAATCGCGTCGACGCCGGAAAACGCGACGTTCGCACCGTCGGCGACGGTTAACGCTCCGACGCTAACTTTTGCTCCGTCTACATTTAGCGTCGAATCGGCGTTCAGCGTTAGCGATTGCGACGTCAAGCCGCGAGCGTCGATTCTCGCGGTTCCGGTCAACGCGACGGCGCACGTCGGCGCGTCGCCGTAAACGGTTTGGCCGCCGAGCGTCAGCGTCGCGCTTGTCGTTTCGGAAACGTCGACGGTAAAATCGTCGCTCGCGTCGTAAGTCGCCGAACCGGAGCGCTTCTCAATCGCCGTCGCGTCGCCGTAAAGTTTGACGTCTACTTGGTTTGAGAAAAATTTTCCGTAGACGAAAGCGACGCCGCATTCAAAGTTTTGACACCGAATCGACGTTCCGGGCGCGGCGCCGATAGCGTAGGTTGAATCGTCGACGCCTTTCGCTCGCGAAAAAGTTCCGCAATTATACGCGCCGTCGAGGCCGCCAGCTCCTCTGGAAGTCCTTGCGACGCTAAGACTTTCGTAAAATACGTTCGGCCAAACCGCGCCTGCGGGGTAAATCGCGGA
>JAFYQR010000220.1 GCA_017559825.1 Thermoguttaceae bacterium
GCGACGCTTTTCGGTTCCGCCGCCGCGTCGCTCGCCGCCGAACCCGTCGAAATCGACGGCAAACTTTACCGAACGCTTCCGGTCGCCGAGTACCGCGACAAAATGAAAGCCGGTTGGATCGGCCAAATCGCCGGGGTCTGCTGGGGCGCGCCGACTGAGTTCCGTTGGTGCGACAAAACGATTCCGGACGCCGACATGCCGAAATGGAAGCCGGAGATGATCAACAACGCGTTCGGCCAAGACGACCTTTACGTCGAAATGACGTTCCTGCGCTCGATGGAGGAACACGGCCTCGACGTTTCGATTCGCCAAGCCGGGATCGATTTCGCGAACAGCGAATATATGCTTTGGCACGCCAACGTCGCCGGACGGCATAACTTGCGTTGCGGTATCGCGCCGCCGTTCTCGAGCTATCCGTCGCTGAACAAGTGCGCCGACGACATCGACTACCAAATCGAAGCGGACTTTTCCGGCTTGATTTCGCCGGGCCTGCCGAACAACGCGATTCGAATGGGCGAAAAGTTCGGACGGCTGATGAATTACGGCGACGGTATGTACGCGGGTCAGTTCGTCGGCGCGATGTACGCCGAAGCGTTCTTTGAAACCGACGTCGTGAAGATTATCGAAAAAGCGTTGGAAGCGATTCCCGCCGAGTCGCAATACGCCGAGATGGTTCGCGATTTGCTGGCGTGGTATCGGGAGAACCCGAACGACTGGAAGTCCTGCTGGGACAAGATTAACGAAAAATACCAACATAACGCCGAATATCGCGCTTGGTCGTGCACCGGGCATAACTCCGCGTTTAATATCGACGCGAAAATCAACGGCGCGTACATCTTGATCGGCCTTTTGTACGGGAAGGGCGACCTCGACCAAACGATTATTATTTCGACGCAAGCCGGGCAAGACTCCGACTGCAACCCGTCGAACGCGGCGGGCGTTCTCTTCGCGACGCTCGGTTTTTCGAAGTTGCCGGCGCGCTTTTCGGAAAAACTCGACGAAACCGGCGTCTTCAGCCATACGGCGTACAACTTCCCGAAACTGATCGACGTTTGCGATTCGTTGGCGCTCCAAGCGATCGAGAAAGAGGGCGGTTTCGTCCGCGACGTCGACGGCGTCCCGACCTATTTCATTCCGCAAACGGAGACGAAGCCGAGCGCGCTCGCGTCGTGCGTCGCGCCGAGCGAAGAACTCCCGAGCGACCCGGCGGCGATTCGCTTTACCGACGAGGAATTGGCGCAAATCAAGTTCCGCGAATACTCGCTCGAAGAGTTGACTGCGAAACACTTTAACGGCTTCTCGGTTTCGCATATGGGCCCGGATATGGACCCCGGTTTCCGCGCCGAGTACCGCGGGCGCAAAAACGTCTTGATGACGCACCCGGAACTGCGTGAAATCGGCGCGGTCGTCTCGAAGACGGTCGTTCCGACGGCGAAGTCGACGCTCGTTTTGGAAGTTTCGCACCACTTGACGAAAGACGTCGTCGGCGATTACCTCTTGATCGTCAAACTGAACGACGAAACGGCGAAAGAGCTTGAAATCTCGAAAGATAGCGTCGGCGCGGACGGTTGGCTGACCGTCGAAGTTCCGCTCGGGCAAAACGCCGGAAAAGAGACGAAAATCGAAATCGTCAACCAACCGACCGGCTGGAGTTGGGAAGCGGCGTACTTCGCGAAGATTGAAGTCGTCGAGAAATAATTTCGACGCAAACGCGGGCGGCGAGCGAACGTTCGTCGCCGCGTCCGCAAACGAAAAAACGCCGTCGAGTTTTGGGCTCGGCGGCGTTTTTCTTTTTTAAGCGCTTGGGTTAGCGTCGGTTAAATGCTCAGCCGATCAGCGTCGCGAGGTCGACCAACTCGACGCCGAGGCTGCGGGCGACGTTCGCGTTGACGCACTTGCCGTCGTAGTAGTTGACGCCCTTGGCCAACGCCGGATTACGACGCGCCGCTTCTTCCAAACCGAGGTTCGCGATTTGCAGACCGTAAATTTGCGTCGCGTTCGTCAGCGCGACCGTCGACGTGCGCGGAACGGCGCCCGGCATGTTCCCGACGCAGTAGTGAACGACGCCCTCTTCGATGAAGACCGGGTCGTCGTGGTACGTAACGCGCGACGTTTCGCAGCATCCGCCTTGGTCGACCGCGACGTCGACGATGACCGCGCCGCGTTTCATCGTCTTCAAGTGTTCGCGGCGAATCAGTTTCGGCGTCGAGCCGCCCGGAACGAGAACCGTCCCAACGACCAAGTCCGCTTCGGAGAGCGCGCGGGCGATGTTGCGTTCCGACGCGAACAACGTCGTAACGCCGGCGCCGAAAATATCGTCCAAGTAAGTCAAGCGCTGCAGGCTGACGTCGATGATCGTAACTTGCGCGCCCATTCCGACCGCCGCCTTCGCCGCGTAAGTTCCGGCGATACCGCCGCCGACGATAACGACCTTGCCGCGTTCGACGCCCGGAACGCCGCCGAGCAAAATCCCGCGACCGCCGTAAGCGCTTTCAATATATTTCGCGCCTTCTTGAATGCTCAAGCGACCGGCGATTTCCGACATCGGACGCAAACACGGAAGCCCGGTCGGCTCCTGAATCGTTTCGTAAGCGACCGCTTTCACCTTTTTCGCCGCAAGCTCTTCCGCCAAACGACGTTCCGCCGCCAAGTGAAGGTACGTGTAAAGAATCAAACCCGGACGCAAGAGGTTGTATTCTCGCGGAAGCGGCTCTTTCACCTTGACGAGCATATCGACCGACGACGCGACTTCGAGCGCCGTCGGGAGAATCTTCACGCCCGCTTCGACATACTCTTCGTCCGGAAAAGCGGAACCTTCGCCCGCGCCGGCTTCGACGTAAACTTCGTGCCCGGCGGCGACGTAAGCGGCGGCGACGTCCGGCGTGAGCCCGACGCGGTATTCGTGTTGCTTGATTTCCTTGACGGTTCCGATTTTCATAACGCGCTCCTCTCGACGGCGGTCGAGTCGACGGTGAAAAGAATGTTTTACGTTAAAATGGAGAAAATACGCAAAACGGGAAAGCGACTCGACCCGCGTCGAACCGTTTTCCCGTCGTTATTTTCGCCGCGACGTTATTATATTAATGACGCGGCGGCGTTTGTCAAGCGCCTAAGTCGCGTTTCCGCCGACGAATCGCGTCGCGTCCGGCGGATTTTAACGATTCTCGCCCGACTTAGTCGAGTTCAAATTGCGGAATCGGGAGGCGTTCGCCGTCTTTGAGCGCCGACATGTGCGCGACGATCCCCGGAACGGTCGTGTTCAGCGCGAGCGCGACGTCGACAGTCGGGCGTTCCCCCTTCAAAACGGATTCGATAAAGTTCGAGCCGAGGTAACCGTGCGAGCCGCCGTGGCCGCCCGCGTCGACGTTCGGCGGAAGCGCGGGTTTGCGGAGGTCGCCGAGTTTCGCGACGATTTCTTTGGCTTCGTCGTTCAACGGTTCGAAGGCGGTTTGATAAGCGCCGATTTCGCCGCGGTTGCGTCCGACTTCGCCGCCCCAACCGGCGCTGTCCCAACTGACCGCCATTCGCGCCGCGCCCCCTTCGCTCGTTTCGAAAAGCGCGATTTCCGTGCCGAACGGGTTGTCGTAAGGGTTCGCGCCCTTTTGGTATTCTTCGAGTTTGCTCCGCCACCCGACGCAGGAAACCGACGTAAACGCTTTCCCCGTAACGCAAGTATAATAGGCGTTCGAGTGCGTTGGGTACCATTGCGGCGGGAGCCCGCGTCGCCAATCTTTGTAGCCCGGGAGCGTTCCGGCGCCGTAGTGGTAGTACTCGCCTTCGGTGTAAATCAAGCGACCGAAGCCGCCGGCCTCGTAGATTTTGCGCGAGGCGTAAACGGCGTCGTGGTAAGCGGAAGTCTCGAACATCGCGTAAGTTAAGCCGGACGTTTGCACCGCGTCGAAGAGCCGAGCCGCGTCTTCGAGCGACCCCCAAACGGCCGGAACGGCGCAGGCGACGTGTTTTCCCGCTTTCAACGCTTTCAAAACGTGATCGCAGTGGCTCGGCGCGTCGGTGGCGATGAAAACGGCCTCGATCGACGCGTCTTCGAGCATTTTTTCGAGCGATTCGTAGGTTTTTTCACAGCGGCAGGCCTTGGCGAGACCGTCGCGGCGGTCGGCGAAGAGGTCGGTAACGGCGACGACTTCCGCGTTCGGGTGATTTTGGAGTCCGAACTGGGCGCCGAAGCTGCAAAGGCCGAACCCGGCGATTCCGATTCGCAGTTTGCGGTCGGTGAACGGTTCCCAAACGTTTTGCGCGTCGACGTCGGTTTTCGTCGCGTCGAACCCTTGGATTTGCGGCGCGTCTTGCGCTTGAATGTATTGGGCGCCCGAAAGCGCGGCGAACGCGGCGGCCCCGGCGCCGGAAGCGAGGAAAGAACGGCGAGAAAAACGTTGCGACATAATGAAAGCTCCAATAAATCGGCGGGTTAAGCGCGAAACGTCGCCAAGCGCAAGGCGGCGTTTTCGACGGTTCGGTCGTTATTATACCGGCGGCGCGCGGCGATTTCAAGGAATTTTTGAGAAAAACAAAAAATTTTTCAAACCTTCGAAGACTCGTCCAACGCGGGAAAAAGCGGCGAAGCGTCGAAAGAAGAGCGTAAGAACGAACGGCGACGTCGGTTAAAAAAACAGGGAAATGTGAAAATAGTGAAACTGGGCGCTTGTTTTTTTTTTTTCTTCATATAATGAAAATTAGGACAAATTTAGGAGGCGTGGGGAAAATAGGAAATTTGCTCGGTATTCTTTTCGGTGAGAAAAATGAACGCGCCCTTCTCTGGTAAAAGCGAAAGCGTAAGAAATAAATTCGCGTAACGGCGATTCGAACGCTTTGTTTGAATCGATAACTATTATTTGTTGCAAAATGTGAAAGGAAAACCGATGAGCATTTTGAAAAAATGTCGCCGAGCGTTGGCGACGCTCTTGGCGGTCGGAACCGCGTTCGTCGCGACGACGGCCTGGGCGGCGACTCCGCTTTCGGCTCCGACGTGGACGATGCACAGCGTCAAGAACACGGAAATTAAATTGGAGTGGGGCGCGGTCGATAACGCGTTGAACTACACGCTCTACTACAAAGAATCGACGGCGAAGAATTACCTTCAACGCGTCGTCGCGACGACTTCGACGACCTATTACGGCGTCAAGGATAAAACCTACGAGTTCTATCTCGTCGCGAACCCGAAAGCCGGCAAGGACTTGGAAAAGTCCGCCGCGTCCGAAACGAAGACGATTCTTCTGAACGAAGAAGCGAACCCGAAAGAACCGCTCCCGACCCCGACTTGGACGAAGCACAGCGTCAAGAACACGGAAATTAAGCTGGAGTGGAGCAAAGTCGAAGACGCGCTGAATTACACGCTGTACTACAAAGAAACGACCTCGGCGAAGTTCCTGCAACGCGTCGTCGCGACGAATTCGACGACTTACTACGGGATTAAAAATCGCAGCTACGATTTCTTCGTCGTCGCGAACCCGAAGTATAACGACGGTAACGCCGTTTCCGCCGCGTCCGAAACGAAGACGATTCTTCTGAACGAAGAAGCGAACCCGAAACAACCGCTCCCGACCCCGACTTGGACGATGCACAGCGTCAAGAACACGGAAATTAAGCTGGAGTGGAGCAAAGTCGAAGACGCGCTGAACTATACGGTGTACTACAAAGAAGCGTCGGCGCAAAAGTTCCTGCAACGCGTCGTCGCGACGACTTCGACGACTTACTACGGGATTAAAAACCGTACCTACGATTTCTTCGTCGTCGCGAACCCGAAGTATAACGACGGCAACGCCGCTTCCGCCGCGTCCGAAACGAAGACGATTCTTCTGAACGAAGAAGCGAACCCGAAACAACCGCTCGCGACGCCGACCTGGACGAACGTTTCCGCGTCGAAAACGAAGATTTCGTTGTCGTGGAACGAAGTCGACGGCGCGCTGAATTACTCGCTCTTCTACAAAGAAGCGACGGCGAAGAATTACGTCAAGCTCGTTATCGGCAAAACGTCGACGACCTACTACGGAATCAAGGGGAAAACCTACGAATTCTACGTCGTCGCGAACCCGGAATATAACAACGGTTACGAAACGTCCGCCGCGTCCGAAACGCGAACGATTACGCTCGACGGCAATAACGTCGTGAATCCGCCGGTCGACCCGAATCCGAACCCGGATACGCCGGTCGACCCGAACCCGAACCCGGACACGCCGGTCGACCCGGACCCGACGAAAACGCCGATCGCCGCGCCGGTTTTGAGCGCGAAAGTCAGCGGAACGACGATTACGGTTTCGTGGAACGCCGTCGATAAAGCGCGCGGTTACGAAGTTTTCTGGATGGAAAAAGGAATATTGACTCCGAGCTCTTCGGGCGAAATCGACGAAACCACGTACCAAATTACCGGCGTCGCGGGTAAAACCTACGAAATTTTTGCGGTTGCTTTCCCGAAGAAGAATCTAGCGGCGACCACGCACACAAAGTCGGAGAAATCGAAGACGATCGAAGCGACGGTTCCGGAGCAAGGAAATGATCCGAACGACGGATTAACGCCGTTGCCGGACGCGAGCCTTGGTTCGGCTAGTATACTCTTGTCGCCCAAGGGACAAGAGTATCTTGACGTCTCTATAACTTACGATGAACCGGACGGTATTAATTATACGGTTACGACGACAACCGCCTTGGGCGGTACGAAAGAGGCTCCGGGCGCTTGTTTTGCCGTTGCGGTAGAATACCCGGACGGAACTTTTGAGAGTGATATTTTCGAAGTAGAGTCGTGGCACAACTATAACCTGCCCAATATGTATAATATTGAGGTTCCGGTAAAGAGCATTAACGTTGGTCAAAGTGTCAATGTTTATGTTCGTCCGTATGCGGACACCTACATTAAAGGCAAGGGATATACCCACGCGGAGCAATGGAGCGCTAAAGCGGTCGGCAAAAATATCCCCGGTGACTTGCCGCCCCCTAATGTCGACGGTAAAGATTTCGAGATTAATTGGGGATTCTAACGCATAACCCGAAAACCAAGCGCGTTCGAGACGGCGACGTTTCGAGCGCGTTCTGTAGACGCTTCGCTTCGACGGTTTCGGAGCGTAAAATAAAAACCCGGCGCCGAGGTTTCGACGCCGGGTTCGTTGTTCGCGGTTCTTCGCGTTCGCTAAATTACGCTAAACTAAGCGTTTTTCTTCGCGAAGTCGACCATAAAGTCGCGGAGGGCGACGACGCCTTCGCGCGGCATCGCGTTGTAGATCGAGGCGCGTTCGCCGCCGACGCTGCGGTGGCCGCCGAGGCTCGCCAGTTTGAACGCCTTCGCTTCCTCTTGGAATTTCTTGTCGAGTTCTTCCGTCGGGAGGCGGAACGAAACGTTCATAAACGAACGGAACTCTTTGTTCCCGTGGACGCGGTAGAAACCGTTCGAAGCGTCGATCGCGTCGTAAAGAAGTTGCGCCTTTTCGACGTTCTTTTGACGCATGACTTCCAAACCGCCCTCGGCTTTGAGCCATTCGGTAACGAGTTTCATCATGTAAATGCCGAACGTCGGCGGCGTGTTCAGCATCGAGTCTTTGTCCGCGAGTTGCTTGTACGAGAACATCGACGGGAGGTCGGCGCCGCTCATTTCGACGAAATCGTCGCGCATAATCACGAGCGTAACGCCCGCCGGGCCCGCGTTCTTTTGAGCGCACGCGAACAGAACGCCGTATTTTTCCATTTGAACCGGACGGCTGAAAATTTCGCTCGACGCGTCGCAGATCAACGGAACCGAAACGTTCGGCTCGGTCGGGAATTGAATCCCTTCGATCGTTTCGTTCGCGCAGTAGTAGCAGTACGCGGCGTCGTCCGAGATTTGCAGTTCCGCGTCGCTCGGTTTGCGGACGAATTTTTCGTCTTGACCGTTCCAAATGACGTTGACCTTGCCTTGCGTCTTCGCTTCCGACGCGGCTTTCTTGCTCCACGTCCCGGTGACGATATAATCGCCGACTTTGTCCGTGTTGCGGATAATGTTCATCGGAAGGAGCGCGAATTGCGTGATCGAGCCGCCTTGCAGGAACATGATTTTGTAGTTTTCCGGAACGTTTAGGAGTTCGCGAACGTTCGCTTTCGTTTGCGCGAGGATTTCGCCGAATTGCTTCGAGCGGTGGCTGATTTCAAGAATCGAGGCGCCGCAACCGGGGAGGCAAAGGAGTTCTTCTTGAGCCTTTTTCAAAACGGAGACCGGCAAAACGGCCGGGCCGGCGGAAAAATTGTAAACGCGTTCTTCCATGGGAATCGATAATCCTCGTCGTCAAAGTGAAACGGACGCCGAAACGTCGTCGAGCGGCGTCGGCTTGCTCGAACGAGCCGAAGGAAGCGGCGGGTTGCGCTTTCGACGGCGCGTTCGACTAATAGACGCCGTTTATTTTACTCCTTTTTAAAAAAAGCGACAGGGGGGGCTGAACGCTTCTTGATTTTAATTTGTTAAATAAGATAAGATAGAGAGAATGCGTTAAATAAATCGAGGCGAACGCTAAACTTTTTGGCGAGAAAACGGCGACTTCCCTTGACAAACGGCGCAAATTCTTTTAGATTTTAGAATGGTCGCCGATTTTTCGTTCGCCGCGTTTCGTTTTCGATTGAAGAAACGAGCGGCGAGCGGTTCGTCGAGCGCGTTCGACGAAATTTGAAGCGCGACCGACGCGTTTCCGACGCGACGTCGGAACTGGTTAAACCGGCTCGAGCCCGATTCGTCGGATTTGCTCGACCTATCCCTTATATAATATTATTGACGGACGCGGCGCCATGACCGAACCTATTATTGTCAATCCCGTTTTTCTCGCTCGCGAACTCGAACTGCCGCTCGACCAAGTCGAAGCGACGGTCGCTCTGTTGGAAGAGGGGTATCCCGTCCCCTTCATCGCGCGTTATCGCAAGGACCAAACGAAGAACTTGAGCGAAGACGGCGTCGCGAAAGTCGCCGCGGCGTATCAAAAACAACGCCAGCTGACCGACCGCAAACTTTCGTTCCTGAAAACGATCGAAGCGCAGGGCAAACTGACGCCGGAGCTCGAGCAAAAGATTCGCGAAGCCCGCACCGCTCGCCGTTTGGACGACCTTTACTTGCCGTTCAAGTCGAAGCGTCAAACGCTGGCGCAAGCGGCTCGCGACAAGGGGCTCGCGCCGCTCGCCGACGCGATTTTGAACGCCGCCGACGAATCCGCCGACTTGAACGCGCTCGCCGCGCCGTTCGTCGACGCGGAAAAGGGCGTCGCGACCGTCGAGGAAGCGTTGAAGGGCGCCGCCGATATTATCGCCGAAACGTTCGCAGAAACGTTCGAAGTTCGCCGTCGTCTGCGCGATAAAATCCAACGAACCGGCAAGCTCGTTTCGAAGAAGATCGAGAAGAAGGGCGCCGCCGCGGAAGTCGCCGTCGAAACGACCGAAGCGCCGGTCGAACCGGTCGCGGAAGAAACCGTCGAAACGCCGGTCGAAGAGAACGCCGAAGCGACCGAAAACGCGGAAGCCGCCGTCGAAACGACCGACGCGCAAGCGAAGGACGCCGCCGCTAAAGCCGACAAAAAGAAGAAAAAGAAGACGTTCAAAGAACAACAAGCGGAACAGCTCGAAAAGCAATTCGTCGATTACTTCGACGCGTCGTTCGACCTTCGTTCCTGCCCGCCGCACCGCGCGCTCGCGCTGAATCGCGGCGAAAACGCGAAGATTATTTCGGTCAAATTGGACGTCGACGTCGACCAATTGAAAGCGATCGCTCGCGAAACGCTCGTCGCCGAAGGGCGTCCGTTCGCCGACTTCCTGAACGCTTGCGCCGACGACGCCGTCGTCCGCTTGGCCGCGCCGTCGCTCGAACGGGAAGCGCGCCGCGAACTGACCGACCGCGCCGAAGAGCAAGCCGTTTCGGTCTTCGCGAAGAATCTGCGCAACCTCCTGATGCAACGCCCGCTCAACCGCCGTCGCGTCCTCGCGCTCGACCCGGGCTTTAAAAACGGTTGCAAACTCGTCGCGCTCGACGAATTCGGGAACGTGCTCGACTTCGACGCCGTCTTCCTGCAAGGGAACGCCGAGCGCCGCGCCGCCGCGAACGCGAAAATCGTCGAGTTCGTCGAAAAGTACAAGTTGAGCGTTTTCGCGATCGGGAACGGCACCGGTTGCCGCGAAGCCGAAAACTTCGTCGCGAAAATCATCGAAGAAAAGTTTGCCGACGCCGACGTCGCGTACATTGTCGTCAACGAAGCGGGCGCGAGCGTTTACTCGACGAGCCAAATCGCGAAGGACGAATTTCCGAATTACGACCCGTTGGTTCGCGGGGCCGCGTCGATCGGTCGTCGTCTGCAAAACCCGCTCAACGAACTGGTTAAGATCGACGCGGAACGGCTCGGCGTCGGAATGTACCAACACGACGTTAAGTCGAAGGCGCTCAAAGACGCGCTGACGAACGTCGTCGGTTCCTGCGTCAACCGCGTCGGCGTCGACCTGAACGCCGCGACGCCGGCGATTCTGCGTTACGTCGCCGGGCTCAACCAACTGACGGCCAAGCGCGTGTACGAGCGCCGCGTCGCCAACGGCCCGTATCGCCGCCGCGAAGAGTTGAAGGAAGTTTCCGGGCTCGGCGAAACGGCGTTCTCGCACTGCGCCGGGTTCCTGAAGATCGTCGGCGGCGACAACCCGCTCGACGCGACTTGGATTCACCCGGAAAGTTACGAGCTCGCGACGAAAATCCTTGAAAAACTTGGCTTTACCGCCGACGACCTGCGCGTTCCGTCGAAAGTCGCCGAATTGGCCGAAGCGATCAAAGCGACCGACGCCGCCGCGCTCGCGGAAGAATTCGGCGCCGGGCCGCTCGCCGTCGCCGACTTGCTCGAACAGTTCGTCCGACCGGGCCTCGACCCGCGCGACTCGCTCCCGGGCCCGATCTTCAAGAAGGGCGTCCTCAAAATGGAAGACCTGCAACCGGGGATGGAGCTGACCGGCGTCGTCTTGAACGTCGTCGATTTCGGCGCTTTCGTCGACGTTGGGCTTCACGAATCCGGCCTCGTTCACATTAGCCAACTTGGCGACTCTTACGTCCGCGACGCGCACCAAAAGGTCGCGGTCGGCGACGTCTTGAAGGTTTGGGTGTTGGAAGTCGATCCGAAACGCCGCCGCGTTTCGCTGACGACGCTGGCGCCCGGAACGGTTCGAGAACGCCGCCAAGACGGTCCGCGTCGGCCGCGCCGCGACGAAAACGCCGCGAACGCTCCTTCCGAAGGCGGCGCCGAACGTCGCCCGCGTCGAGAACGAGACGGCGAAGAACGTCGTCCGCGCCGCGAACGGGGCGAGCGGGCCGAACGCGGCGAACGTCCGGAAGGGAACCGTCGGGGCCGAGGTCGCGACGACCGTTCCGAACGAGCGCCTCGCGTCGTCGTTTCCGCGCCGAAAGACAAGAAGATTAAGCCGATTTCCGCCGACATGAAGTCCGGAAAAGAGGCGATGCGCAGTTTCAGCGACTTGGCGCAATTCTTCGGACGCGTTCAACCGGACGCCGACGCCGAGAAGTGATTTCGGACGTTGCGTTTTAACGGTTGCGAGAACGTCGGCGGACGCTTGGGAGCGGCGTCGGCGTTTTCGACCTCGACAAATTAACATTTTCGCGTTTTGCGGAGCGTCGTTGAGCGTCGTTTTAAAAAACGACGGCGGAAAGCGGCGCCGAAAGCGCGTCGAGCGATTTTTCGCGTTGAGAGTTGTTGTGAAAATTGCGCAAATTAGAGGGATCGCCGCGAGCCTTCCCGAAGGTCGGTTGGACAATCGCGAGCTGGCGCGAGTTTTCCCCTTTTGGACGGAGGAGAAAATTCGCCGCAAGCTCGGGATAGCGACGCGACCGATAGCGGCGGAAAACGAAACGGCGCTCGATCTCGGCGTTCGGTCGGCGCGGCGGTTGTTCGAGGCCGGAGTCGCGACGCCGGACGAAATCGATTTCGTCGTGTTGTGCACTCAGTCGCCCGATTATTTCTTGCCGTCGTCCGCCTGCGTCATGCAGAATCGACTCGGACTGCGGCGCGAGTGCGGCGCGTTCGACGTGAACCTCGGATGCAGCGGGTACCCTTACGGCCTGTCGATTTGCAAAGGGTTGATCGAAACCGGCGCGGCGAAGAAGGTCCTTTTCGTAACCGCCGAAACTTACTCGAAATACATTAACGACGAAGACCGAGCGACGCGTCCGCTGTTCGGCGACGGCGCCGCCGCGACGCTCCTCGAAGCGGTCGAAGTCGACGCGACGACGAACGACGTTTGGGGCGGAGCGGCGACGGTCGGCCCGTTCGAGTTTGGAACGGACGGTTCCGGCGCGGAAATGCTGATCGTTCCGGCGGGCGCGGCGCGGAAAAAGTCGACGCCCGAAACGGCGGTTCCGGTGCTCGACGCGTTCGGCGGTTTCCATTCGGAAGACCAGCTCTTTATGAACGGCCCCGGTATTTTCAATTTTTCGGTCGACGTTGTTCCGGCGTTGACGAAGCGGCTCGTCGCGGAAGCGGAGGAGCGCGGCGTCGGAATTGACGCGTTTATTTTCCACCAAGCGAACAAGTTCATGCTCGACCGGCTGCGCGACCTTTGCGAACTCGACGAAGCGCGCTTTTTCAACGACATGGCGGAGCGCGGCAACACCGTTTCGAGCAGCATACCGATCGCGATGATCGACGCGGTCGGCGCCGGAATGTTGAAGCCGGGTTCGGTCGCCTTGTTGGTCGGGTTCGGCGTCGGGCTCTCTTGGGGCGCGTGTTTCGTCCGTCTTCCGGAGAACTTTGAAGTCGTTCCGCTCGATTGAACGCGGCGAAAAGCGGTGAAAAACGCGCCGCGTTAATAATTAATAATATATATTGGCAAAATTAACGAAAAACAAACGAAAAAACGGTTAGAAACGGCGAAAAAATGAGCGAATCGACCGGCAAACCCGCCAAGGCTTGGGGGGGCGTCTTCACCGAAGCGACCGACGCCCGGATGGAAAAATTTTCCGAAAGCATTAGTTTCGACAGCCGCATGCACGAGCAAGATATTCGCGGCTCCATCGCGCACGCTCGGATGCTCGCCGACGTCGGGCTCTTGACGGCGGACGAGTTCGCCGCGATCGAGCGCGGACTGACGGAGATCGAAGAGCGAATCGTCGAGGGCGATTTCGAATATACGATCTCGAAAGAAGATATTCACATGCACGTCGAAAGCGCGTTGATCGAAAAACTCGGCGACGTCGGGCGCAAACTCCACACGGCTCGCAGCCGCAACGACCAAGTGTCGACCGACTTCCGCCTTTGGATTCGCGACGCGATCGACCGTCTCGACGTTCTTCTCGCAGACTTGCAACGCGCGTTCGTCGGACGTTGCGACGGCGATTTCGACGTCGTTGTTCCGGCGTACACGCACACGCAGCGGGCGCAACCGGTTTTGGCTCCGCACGTTTGGCTCGCTTACGTCGAAAAACTCCAACGCGACCGCGAACGTTTGGCCGACTGCCGCAAACGCGTCAACACGACGGGGCTCGGTTCCGCCGCTTGCGCCGGGACGAGCCTTCCGATCGATCGAACGAAAACCGCCGAATACCTCGGGTTCGAGTCGATCGCGGCCAACAGCGTCGACGTTTCGAGCGACCGCGACTTCGCCGTCGAGTTCGCGTTCGATATGGCGCAAATCGCGATTCACCTCAGCGGTTGGGCCGAAGACTGGATTTGGCATTCGACGGTCGAATTCGACTTCCTGCAACTCCCGCAAACGTTCTGCACCGGGTCGTCGATTATGCCGCAAAAGGTCAACCCGGACACGCTGGAGCTTATTCGCGGGAAGACGGCGCGCGTTATTGGGAATCTGCAGTCGCTCCTCGTCTTGACGAAGGGCCTGCCGCTCGCGTACAACCGCGACCTGCAAGAAGACAAAGAGCCGATTTTCGACTCTTTCGACACGGTCGAAGCGTCGTTGGCTCTCGCCGCGCCCCTCGTCGCCGGAACGACCTTGAAGCGCGAGTCGATCGCCGCCCGCATCGAACGCGGCCACCTCGACGCGACGAGCTTGATGGAATACCTGATTCGACGCGGCGTTCCGCAACGCTCCGCGCACGGCGTCGTCGGGCGCTTGGTGCGCATCGGGCTCGACTCCGGGCGCGCGCTCGCCGAACTTTCGCTCGACGAAATGCGCGAAATTTGCGACGCCGTCGACGAAGAAGTCTATAATTTCCTCGGCGCCGCCAACGCGGTCAAGGCGATGAAGAGCTACGGCTCGACCGCGCCGGATCAAGTGCGCTTCCAAATCGACGCTTGGAAAGAGCGCTTGGGCCTTTAATTGCGCCGTTCCGTCGGAAGCGGAGCGTCGGGGAAACGAACCGCGTCGCCGCTTCCGTCGATTTTTGAAAACCGCGCCGCTATTTTAGCGTCGCGCCGTTTTGACGTATTTTTAACCCGTTTTGGGAGAACGTTTTATGTCCGACGCCGAACGTCCGGAACTGGAACCGCTCGACGAACTCGAACCGCTCGACGAATTGGAGTCGCTCTCCGACGTCGAACTTTGGACGCCCGCGACCGAAAAGCCGGGCGACGTCGCGACCCGCGTCGTTTCCGACGCCGAGGCCGGTTGGCGGCTCGACCTTTTCCTCGCCGCGAAGTTCCCGCAATACAGCCGCGTTTTGCTCCGCAAAGCGATTCAAGCGGCGGACGGCGTCGCGGTCGACGGGAAACACGGGAAGCCGTCGTTCCGCCTGAAGCCGGGTTCCGTCGTTACGTTTCGCCTCGTCGAGCCGCCGCGCGAGTCGCCGATTCCGGAGGACATTCCGCTCGACGTGTTGTTCGAAGACGACGACATGGCGGTCATTAACAAGCCGTCGAACATGGTCGTTCACCCGTCGCGGGGGCACTGGTCCGGAACGCTCGTCGGCGCGCTCGCGCACCGTTTCGCCGGGCAGTTGAGTTCGAATCGCGGCCCGGCCCGCCCGGGGATCGTTCACCGACTCGACCGCGACACGAGCGGCGCGATTATCGTCGCGAAAAACGACGTCGCTCACGCGAACCTCGCCGCGCTCTTTGAAGAAAAGCGGATTCAAAAGGAATATTTCGCCATCGTTCTCGGCGTGCCGAACGTCGACCGCGACGTCGTCGACCAACCGATCGGCCATCACCCGAAATTCCGCGAGCGAATGACGATCGCGCCGAACGACCCGGAAGCGAAGACGGCGCAAACGTTCTTTGAAGTCGACGAGCGGTTCCGCGGCTTTTCGACGATTCGCTGCCTTCCGAAAACCGGGCGCACGCACCAAATCCGCGTTCACTTGGCGCACGTCGGCTGTCCGATTCTTTGCGACAAGTTGTACGGCGGTCGCGCCGCGATTACCGAAAACGAACTCGCCGGAATCGTCGACCGAGCGCCGCGTTCGAAAAACGCCGACCCGAGCGAAAACGAAACGGGCCCGGCGCCGATTTTGGCGCGTCAAGCGCTGCACGCTCGCAAAATTACGTTCGAGCATCCGACGACCCGCGAAACGATCGTCGTCGAAGCGCCGCTTCCGCCCGATATGACGGCGACGCTCGAAGCGTTGCGAAAGCATCGCGCCCTTTAATCGACCTTATCCTTAAATTTTAGCCGTTTAACGTTTTTCCGCTTGGAGCGAACGCAATGTCGACTTTCTCCGTCAAGACTAAAAACGACGCGCTTTGGCGCCCGCTTTACCCGTTCGAATCGCGCTACGTCGAAATCGACGGGTTCCAATATCATTACGTCGACGAAGGCCCGACCGAACCGGACGGCGTCGAGCGTCCGACGCTCCTGATGTCGCACGGCAACCCGACTTGGTCGTTCATTTTCCGCGACGTTATCAAAGCGTTTCGCGGGAAGTACCGAACGATCGCCGTCGACCATATCGGGTGCGGGCTTTCGGAAAAACCGTCGATTCGCAAGTATCCGTATTCGCTCGACCGTCGCGCCGAAGATTTGCGCAAGTTCGTCGAAAAGCTCGACTTGAAAAACGTCGCGCTGATCGCGCACGACTGGGGCGGGGCCGTCGCGATGGGAACGGCGACGCGGATTCCGGAGCGTTTTTCGAAGATCGTCCTGATGAACACCGCCGCGTATCTGAACGACCGCGTGCCGAAGCGGATTCGCCTCTGCCACATCCCGATTTTGAAGCGGATTATGCTCCAAGGGCTGAACGTCTTCCCGCGAGCCGCGACGAAAATGGCGACCGAAAAAGGACTCTCCGAAGAGGTGAAAGCCGGGCTCCTCGCGCCTTACGACACGTGGGCGAACCGAATCGCCGTCTGCGAGTTCGTGCAGGATATTCCGACGTCGCCGCGCCACCGCTCTTACGAAACGCTGAAAACGATTCAAGAGAAGCTGCCGACGCTCGCCGACAAAGATATCGCGCTGATTTGGGGAATGGAAGACTGGTGCTTCCCGCCGGAAATCTTCATGAAGAAGTTCCAAGAGTATTATCCGAACGCTTTCGTTCGCGAACTCAAAGGAATCGGCCACTATCTGACCGAGGACGCGACCGAGGAAACGAACGCCGCGATTCGCGAATTTTTGGAAAGATAACGAACGACCGCGTTAATTTAAGCGGTTGGGCGAAACCGCGGCGAACGGCGAAAGGAATCGAAACAAACGATGGAAAGAACGGAAGCGGGAAATTCGGGGAACGCGGCGGCGCCGGGCGTCGCGAAGTTGACGCCGCAAGGAAGGCTCGACTTGGGCGCGCTCCTTCAAGAGTTCGGCCAAACGCGTCAAGCGTTGGAAGCGGAGCTTGCGAAGGTCGTCGTCGGACAAAAAGACGTTATTAAACAGATTTTCGCGGCGATTTTCACTCGCGGCCACTGTTTGCTTGAAGGCGTTCCGGGATTGGCGAAGACGTTGACCGTCTCGACGCTCGCGAAGATTCTCGACGTTAATTTCCAGCGGATTCAGTTCACGCCGGACTTGACGCCCTCCGACGTCACCGGGACGACCGTTTTGGAGGAAGACGCGCAAGGAAAGCGGACGTTCCGTTTCGTCGAAGGGCCCGTTTTTACGAACGTTTTGCTCGCCGACGAAATCAACCGAACGCCGCCGAAAACGCAGTCGGCGCTTCTCCAAGCGATGCAGGAGCGCGAAGTTACCGTCGCCGGGAAGACGTACAAACTGCCGGAGCCGTTCCTCGTCGTCGCGACGCAAAACCCGATCGACCAAGAAGGGACGTATCCGCTCCCGGAAGCGCAGCTCGACCGCTTTATGTTCAACGTCAAAATCGACTATCCGACGCTCGAAGAGGAGGAGAAGATTTTGACGGCGACGACTCGCGGCGAATCGGTCGAACCGCGCCGACTTTTGAACGCGAAAACGTTGCTTGGAATGCAAAAGCTCGTTTCGGCGGTCGCCGTCAGCCAATACGTTATTCAGTACGCGGCGCGGCTCGTTCGAGCGACGCGACCGGCCGACCCGAGCGCTCCGGAGTTTGTTCGCGAATTGGTCGACTGGGGCGCCGGGCCGCGCGCCGGGCAGTATTTGATCAACGGCGGGAAAGCGTTCGCCGCGATGGACGGGCGTTTCGCCGTTTCGGTCGAGGACGTCAAAGCGGCTGCGATTCCGGTTCTGCGCAAGCGGGTCGGCGCGAACTTCCAAGCGCAAGCCGAAGGGATGACGACCGATAAAATTATCGCGAAACTCCTCGAAACGGTTCCGACTCCGCCGATTGAAAAGTTCGCGAAATAAGAGATTAACGCCGCTCTAAAAAACGGAAAAAAACGGAAAAACGCCGCGTTCGAGTTCGCTCGACGCGGCGTTTTTGGTTGCGTTTCGGCTTAAATTTGAAAAACGTTTAAAATTCGTTGCGAGCCAACGCGAAAAGGAGACGGCGAACGTCCTCGGCGAGTTTTTCGTCGTCGAGCGTCGCGGCGGCTTGGCGCAGTTCGTCGATAGCGGCGGCTCGGCGGCCCAAGCGGAGGTAAAGTTTGCCGAGCTCGAAACGGACGTTCGGGTCGTTCGGGCGGTCGGCGACGGCGCCTTCGAACGCGGCGGCCGCGTCGTCGAGCTCGCCGAGCGCGACGAGCGTTTTCGCCAACTCGAAACGCGCGTCGGCGAAGTCTTCGTCGAGTTCGAGCGTCGCGTAAAACCGTTCGCGAGCCGCCGAAAAGTCGCCGAGCAAATAAAGGAGCTTGCCCAACCGGAAGCAGACGCCCGCGTCGAGTCCGCCGGCCAAGAGCGCGCCGCGATAGAGCCGGGCCGCCTCTTCCCAATACCCTTCGCGTTCGAGGTTCCAAGCGGATTCGCAAAGGCGAACGACCCGGCGTTTCGTCGCGTCGCGCCAACGTTCGCGAGCGTCTTTGTCGAACGCGAGAACGGGGCGCGTCGTTTGTCCGGCGGCGAACGGCGACGTCGAGAAGTCGAAACGCGTCGACGGAGCGGCGGAAAATTCGACACGTTTCGGCGGTTGAGGAGAAAGGACGGGCGGAGTCGGCAAACTCGGCGCGGTTTGCGTCGGAGCGTCGGCGAAAAAAGCGAGAAACGGCGGCGGCGCGAGCGGTTCCGACGCTTCGCTCGGCGCGGCGAGAGAAGCGAACCGTTCGACCGTCGCGATTTCCTCCTCGGCGGGCGAGAGGAACGGCGGCGTCGGCGGCAAAGGGCCGGAGCCGTCGGTCGGGAGCGCGCCGAAATCAAATCGACGCTGGCCGCGAAAGTCGACCGGTCCCGCGTCGCCGTCGAAAAGAACGTCGCGTCCGTCGCTCGAAAGCGTTAAGCGGAGAATAATCGACTCGACGTCCGGAGCGACCTCGCGGAAAGCCGCGACGCGACGCTCGACGAACTCGTCCGAAAGCCCGGTCGAGCAAAGGAACGCGAGCCGCTTGGCGACAAGAACGGCGCGCGTTGAGAAGGACGGAAGCCGTCCGTTTTCGATTGTCGTTTCAAGGAGGCCGCGCCGGCGCCAGCGTCGAACCGTTTCGATCGAAACGCCGACCAACTCCGCGAGCGCGGCCGGCGTGCAGCCGAATTTTTCGGCCGCCGCGAGCTCTTCGAGCGCTTCGAGCGACGGTTCCGGTTCGACGGCGAGAACGGACGGCTCGGCGGAAGAGGCGGCGAGCTCCGGGAAGAGGAACCCGTCGGCGGGCGCGGCGTCCGGCGTCGATGCGACCGAGAAAACGGAAGAACGCGGCTGAGCGGCGGGATACGTCGCCGCCAATTCCTTCCAAAATTGCGTTTCCGAAACGACGGCGAGCGTTCCGAGCTCGAAAGCGCGGCGCGAGCGGTCGTCGAACTCCGCGGCGAGGCGGGCGCGAACTTGCGCGAGCGGTTCTCCTTCGCCAAGAACGATTCGGTCGACCGTTTCTCGCAGCGTCGCGGCGACCCGGAATCCCCGTTCGCGAGCGAATCGCTCCGCGTCGCGTCGCGGCGAGAAGGCGAGTCGACCGTAAAAAAAGAGCGTTTGCCCCCTAAGCGTGCGGTCGTCGGTCGAAGAAACGTTTTCCATTCGGTCGTTTTTCAATTACAATTAATATAGGAAAGAGAAACTTTGGCGCGCGCTTCGCCGTCGACGAAAACGCCTCGCGTCCTTTTCTTATATCGTGCGACGAATCGGGCCGAGCGCTCGGAAAATGCGCGAGAATCGAAATTTTTTCGCCAAAAAAACTTGAAATTTTTGTCGCGACGGTTTAAAATGAGATTAGAGAGGCGAATTTTCGACTTTCGAAGACAATCCTTCTTGACAGAATTGAATGAATCGTCATAATTGTAAGAATCGCGGATTGACGGCGTTGAAGAAAAATGTTAGCGTCGTCTAATCTTGGCGTTTTTATAGCTTTTGAAATAATAGTTCGAGGAGACGGAATGGGGACGTCGAAACGAGATTGGAAAACGCGTGTCGAAACTTTGGCGCACACGCGACTTAACGATTGCTACCAATGCGGCAAATGCGCGGCGGGCTGCCCTCGCGGCGTTTCGATGAAGCTGTCGCCGACGCGCCTGATGCGCGCCGCGCAAACGGGCGATATTCTCGAAGCGGCGGAGTCCGATTCGATTTGGCGTTGCGTTTCCTGCTTGACCTGTTCGGCGCGCTGCCCGAAATCTTGCGAAGTCGCCGGCGTTATCGACGCGATGCGTCAAATCGCGATCGAGGAAAACATCCTTTCGGAAGACGCGGCGAAAATTATCGCGTTCCAAAAGGCGTTCCTGCGCAGCGTTCGCAAAAACGGCCGCACGAACGAGCTCGAAATGGTCGCCGATTTCGAAATTCGCCATTTCTTGAACCGCTTCGACCTGATGGGCGCGCTCAAAGACGCGACGCTCGGGCCGAAAATGTTGGGCAAGAAGAAGTTGCACTTTAAACTGGGCTCGCCGGTTAAGGACAAGGCTCTCGTGAAGCGCATCTTTGACAAGTGCGGCGTGAAAATTTGAACGACGAACGTTTGAAAGAGGTTCAAAAATGAATATCGGTTATTATCCGGGTTGCGCTCTGCACGGTTCGTCGGACGATTACGAAACGTCGGTTCGCGCGTGTTTGAAGGCGTTGGACGTTCAACTCGACGAGCTCGACGACTGGCTTTGCTGCGGGGCGACCGCGGCGCACTCGATCAACCAAAAGTTGGCGACCGCGCTTCCGGCCCGCAACTTGGGGATCGCGCAAAAAATGAAGCTCGACCGCCTTTTCGCGCCGTGTCCGATGTGTTCGATGGAGCTGAAAAAGGCGAACGACGCGCTGCAAAACGACGAAGTCCGCGCCGAAATGGAAAAAATCGTCGAAACGCCGCTCTCCGGTTCGGTCGACGTGATCAACTTGATTCAAGTTTTCCAAGCGGTCGGGTACGACGTTATCGCCGAAAAAGCGACGCGCAAACTGGAAGAGTTCAAACCGGCGTGTTATTACGGCTGCCTCCTGACGCGTCCGCCGAAGACGTTGCAATTCGACGACTTCGAACATCCGACGTCGATGGACGAACTCCTCGCGAAACTCGGCGCGTCGCCGGTCGAATGGAACTGCAAAACGGTTTGCTGCGGCGGCGGTTTGACGCTCTGCGACGCGGACGGCGTCGCGCAAATGTCGCATCGCATTTTGAAAAACGCGCTTGATTCCGGCGCCAACTGCGTCGTCGTCGCGTGCCCGATGTGCCAAGTCAACCTTGACATGAAACAAGCCGCCGCGAAAAAACTCGGGTTGGCGGCGGACGTTCCGATCTTCTATCTCACCGACTTGGTCGGGATGGCGCTCGGTATGAAACCGTCGCAACTCGACGTCGACCGCCACTTCACCCAAACGAAGTTGACGAAGTAATCGAGGCTTGACGAAGTAATCGAGGCAAGCCGACGAAAACGGCGTCGTCGATCGTCGTCGGCGCCGCGAGCGTAGAGAAATTTTAACGAAACGAGGAGTAAAACGGCGATGGAAAACAACGCGAATCGACGTTCATTTTTGAAAAACGCGGCGCTGGGATTGACCGGCTTGGCCGTCGGCGCGTCGATCGAAGCGAAAGCGCAAGAGCCGCCGAAATCGGCGTCCGGAGCGCGTCGCGGGAACCCGATCGCCGTTTCGAGCTACTCGTATTGGCATTTCGCGAAGGACAAGGCGCCGATGGATTGGTGTTTGCGCCAAGCCGCCGACGCCGGGTTCGACGCGTTCGAAGTCTTGGAAAAGCAGCTTGACCGCGTCGATATGCCGTATTTGAAGAGCTTGCGTCGCGACGCGTTCAAATACGGGCTGTCGCTCTGCTGTATGTCGACGCACCAAACGTTCGTGCGTCCGGACGCCGAAGAGCGCGAAAAAAATATCGAAATCACCAAACACAGCGTCGAGTTGGCCGCCGAAATGGGAATTCCGGCGATTCGCGTCAACACCGGGCGCTGGGATTCTTGGGGGAGTTTCGACGCGTTGATGGAACACCGCGGGATCGAAAATCCGCTCCCGGGGCACACCGACGAGGAAGCGTTCGGCTGGGTCGTCGACGCGTTCGAGAAAATTTTGCCGTGCGCCGAACGAAACGGCGTGATGCTCTGCTTAGAGAATCACTGGGGCTTGGCGCGCACCGCCGACGGGCTGTTGAAGGTTCTCGACGCGATCGATTCGCCGTATTTCGGCTGTTGCCTCGACACCGGGAACTTCCTCGACGACACGGTCGAACAGTTCGAAAAAGCGTTGCCGCGCGCTCATTTCATCCAAGCGAAAACGTATTACGGCGGCGGTTTGTGGTATTCGCTTCCGCTCGATTACGCTAAATACGGGGAACTCTTCCGGAAATATAACTACCGAGGCTTCGTTTCGCTCGAGTTCGAAGGGAAGGAAAACCCGGCGACCGCGATTCCGAAGAGCTTGGCTCTGTTGCGCGAAAACTTGTATTTCAACGAATAATCTTATCAAACGAAAAAGGAGCGCCGACGATGAAAACGACGCGCGGAAAATTATTGGCTTTATTGGCGGCGACGGCGTTCTGCGTCGTTCCGTCGACCTTTGCGCAAGACGCGCCGACGTTGCCCGAGGGCGTCTCGGTGAAGTTCGAAAAGGTGGAGAACCAACCGGCGGTCGCGATCGCGACGGTCGACGGCGTCGAAACGCGAATCGAAGCGTTCGAACCGCTCGAAAAGTTGCCGGAACAAGTCCGCGAATACGTCCGCGCCGAATGGACGAAAACCGGCGAATTCCCGGCCAAAACGATTAAGGTCGAAGTCGACGTTACCGACGCGCCGGAAGTCGCCGAGTGGGCCGAATCCGCGAAAAATCGCCTGATTTACTGGTTCCCGAAAATCGTCGAAGCGCTCGACGGCAAAGACGCGGTCGCGAAGATTCCGGACGATTACACGATTCGTTTGGTCTTCAAAAATATGGACGGCGTCGCTTACGCGGCGGGTCGCGAGATCACCGTTTCGAGTAATTGGATTAAGAAGAGCCCGAACGATTTCGGCCTCGTCGTTCACGAAGCGACGCACGTCGTCCAAGCGTACCGTCGCGGCGAATTCTGGACGACCGAAGGGATCGCCGACTACGTCCGATATTACGTTTCGGAACCGCGTTCGCGCAACCATTGGCGCATCGACCCGAAACGTTCGAGCTACAAACAAGGCTACGGGATTACCGCGACCTTCTTCGATTGGATGATTCGCGAAAAAGACCCGGAATTTTTGATTAAATTGCACCGCGCCCTGCGAGCCCGTAAAAACGGCGAGAAATTTTTCGCGGAAGAGTATCAAACGACTCCGGACGCGCTTTGGAAAGAATTTGTCGAAACGTTGTAAGACGTTTTCATTGTTATTATTTATACGAACGAGACGATTTAAATGGCGAAGATTGGCGTTTTTACGTGTTGGTGCGGCGAGAACATCGCCCGCCACGTGGATTGCGACGCAGTGTCGAATGCCGTGGCTAAGCTCCCCGGCGTTCACTGCAGCCTGAATTATAAATACATGTGCTCCGAGCCCGGTCAAAATATGATCGCCGAGAAGATTAAGGAGCTCGGGCTCACCGGCGTCGTCGTCGCGAGCTGCTCGCCGCACATGCACTTGAAGACGTTCCGCAAAACGGCGGAAAACGCGGGCCTCAATCCGTATTTGGTCGAAATGGCGAACATCCGCGAACACTGCTCGTGGGTTCATACCGACCGCGAAATCGCGACCGCGAAAGCGATCGAACTGATCGGAATGGCGGTCGAAAAGGTGCGTCGCAACCACGCTCTCGAGCCGATTAAGGTTCCCGTGACGAAGCGCGCGCTCGTGATCGGCGCCGGCGTCGCGGGGATTCAAGCGGCGCTCGACGTCGCGGCGGGGGGCGTCGAAGTCGTCGTCGTCGAAAAAGAGCCGTCGGTCGGCGGCAAAATGGCGGGGCTCTCCGAAACGTTCCCGACGCTCGACTGCTCGCAGTGCATTCTGACGCCGCGCATGGTCGAAGTCGGCCAACACCCGAACATTAAGTTGATGACGTACTGCGAAGTCGAAAAAGTCGACGGTTACGTCGGCAACTTCAAGGTTACGATCCGCAAAAAGGCGCGTTACGTCGACATTACGAAGTGCACCGGCTGCGGCGCCTGTTGGAACGCCTGCCCGATGAAGGGCAAGATCGACAACGCGTTCGACTTCAACCTCGGGTTCGGCCACGACAAAAAGCTCGGCAAACGCTCCGCGATTTACGTTCCGTTCCCGCAAGCGGTTCCGGCGCGCCCGACGGTCGACGCGGAAAACTGCCTGCGCCTCAAGAGTATGAAGAACGGCAAAGAGCTTTGCGGTATCTGCCAAAAGCAATGCGCCGCGAACGCCATCAACTTCCACGACCAAGACGAGCTGATCGAAATCGAAGTCGGCGCCATCGTCGTCGCGACCGGGTATCAGCTCTACAGCATCGGCAAAGAGCAAGAAAACCCGAACATTAAGGGTTACGCCGAATACGGTTACGGCAAGTACAAGGACGTCGTCGACTCGTTGCAATTCGAGCGCATTATTTCGGCGTCCGGCCCGACCGGCGGCGAGCCGTTGCGTCCGTCCGACGGTCGCGTTCCGGAGAAGATCGTCTTCATCCAATGCGTCGGGAGTCGCGACAACGCCAAGGGGATTACGTACTGCTCGAAGATTTGCTGTATGTACACCGCGAAGCACACGATGCTGTACAAGCACAAGGTGCACGACGGCGAAGCGCACGTCTTCTATATGGACATTCGTTCCGGCGGTAAGAAATACGACGAGTTCGTCCGCCGCGCGATCGAGCAAGACGGCGCGATTTACCACCGCGGTCGCGTTTCGAAGATCGAAGAAGAAACGATCGACGGCGTGAAAAAGCTGATGGTCTACGGCGCCGACACGCTGTCCGGCAAACCGGTCGTCGTCGAAGCGGATATGGTCGTGTTGGCGTGCGCGATGACGCCGACGACCGGCGCTCCGCAACTGGCGCAAAAACTGTCGGTCGGTTACGACGAGTACGGTTTCCTTAGCGAATCGCACCCGAAACTGCGTCCGGTCGAAACGAACGCGGCGGGCGTTTTCGTCTGCGGCGCTTGCCAAGGCCCGAAAGACATTCCGGAAACGGTCGCGCAGGCGTCCGCGGCGGCCGGCAAGGTGCTCATTATGTTGAGCCAACCGAACCTGACGCGCGAACCGGAAATCGCCAGCGTCGACGAACGCCTCTGCGCGTCCTGCGGCGCCTGCGTCAAAGCCTGTCCGTTCCAAGCGATTACGAAGGAAGAAATTCGCGACCGCAACGGAAATTTGGTCAAAACGACGTCGCGCGTCAACCCCGGCCTCTGTATGGGATGCGGCACCTGCGTCGCCGTCTGCCCGTCGAAATCGGTCGACCTCATCGGCTTCACCGACGACCAAATTTACGCGCAAGTCGAGTCGTTGGCGGACTAACGTCGACGAACGGTCGAACTCGAACGCCTCGTCGAACCGCGTCGAGCGGACGAAACGGGGCGCCGAGTCGCCAACCGCAAACGGAATAAAAACGTTTATTTGCCGACGTCGCCGCGGCGAATCGGTTCCGCTTTACCAACGCGCGGAGCGAGCCGACGGCGGCCGACGCTGCGATCATAAGGACTTATTATATGAATCCCGAAACGAAAACAACCGGCGGTTTCGAGCCGAAAATCGTCGCGTTCGTTTGCAACTGGTGCACCTATTTGGGCGCCGACTTGGCCGGCACGAACCGCCTCGAATACCCGGCGAACGTCCGTATTATTCGTCTCCCTTGCACCGGGCGCGTCGACTTTAACTTGATCGTTAAGGCGTTCGAGGTCGGCGCCGACGCGATTTTGGTCTCCGGTTGCCACCCGGGCGACTGCCACTACGCCGCCGGGAACTTCCACGCGCGCCGTCGTTGGGGCCTCTTCCGCGAACTCCTCGACACGATTGGCGTCGACTCGCGCCGCGTTCACTTCTCCTGGATTTCCGCCGCCGAAGGCGCGAAGTTCCAAAAGCTCGTTACCGAGATCGTCGAGAAGACCCGCGAACTCGGCCCTTACGAAGATTACAAAGCGATCGTCGCCGAAAAGTAACGTCGCCTCCGTCGCGAAAAACGGTTCGACCGCCGACGGCGACGGCGAACCTCGCGTATCGAACAAACGATTAACGAGTAAAACGATAAAATATTATGGAAAATCAACTTAGAAACGCGATTCGGAAACTTCTCGAAGAGAAGACCGTCGACGTCGCGATCGGGTACGGACGCGTCGGCGTCGGCGGCGCGGTCGGAGCGGTTTTCGTTACGGATCCGAACGAAGTCGACCGCCTCGTTTGGAACGCCGAATGTCGTCAAAACCTCGCCGTTCACCTTTCGAGACCGGAAGTGAAAGCGCTCGGCAAACCGGCGATCGTCGTGAAAGGTTGCGACGCTCGCGCCGTCGTCGTTTTGGCGAACGAAGGCCAAATCGACCGTGAAAACGTCGTCGTTGTCGGCGTCGTTTGCGAAGGAATCCAAGGCGCGGACGCTAGCGGCGTCGCGACCGGAACCCTTCTCGACAAATGCGTTGCGTGCGTCGAACACGCCGCGCAAAACGTCGATATTTTGATCGGCGACGCCGCGAAGGCCGCCGAACTCGACGCCGCGAACGCGCCGAACGCCAAGACCGCCGGAAAACAAGCGAAGTTGGCCGCGCTCATGTCGAAAACGCCGGAAGAACGCTTCCAATATTGGCGCGACGAATTTTCGCGTTGCGTTCGCTGCCACGCTTGCCGTCAAAGCTGCCCGCTTTGCTACTGCAACCGTTGCGTCGCCGACAAAAACCGTCCGACGCGAATCGACACGTCGGCCACGCTTAAAGGGAACTTCGCTTGGAACATCCTGCGCGCGTTCCACTTGGCCGGTCGTTGCGTCGGTTGCGGCGCCTGTTCCGCCGCTTGCCCGGCCGGGATCGACCTCGATTTGTTGAATTTGACGCTCGCGAACGCCGCCGACGAACAATTCGGCTACGTCGCCGGGAAAGAACTCGGCGCCGCGCCGTTGATCGGGACGTACGCCGAGAACGATAAGGAGGAATTCATCCGATGAGCCAAGTCGTTACGCTGGAACAATTAAAGAAACTGGCCGCCGACAAATTGAGCGCGGGCGCTCGCGTCGTCGCGCCGGTCGTCGACGGCGGTTTGGTTTCCTTCAAAGAAATCTCCGACGCCGCGCAAGCGACGTTCGCGCCGCAAGTTCGCGTCCAAAACTCGATTAAGGAATTTTTCTTCCCGAAGCACGAAGTCATTTTCACTTTCGTTCGCAAGGGAAACGACGTCGAAATCGTCGACGCGCCGGATTTTGAAGACGACCAAATTATCCTCGGCGTCCGTCCTTGCGACGCGGCGGCGCTCCCGATTTTGGATCCGCTCTTCGGTTGGGACTACCAAGACCGCTTCTTCCAACAACGCCGCGCCAAGACGACGGTCGTTACGTTCGCCTGTAAAGAGACGGACGCGCACTGCTTCTGCGCCGCGGTCGACGGCGGCCCGGACAATCCCGCCGGTTCCGACGCGATGTTGTTCGACCTCGGCGACGGTTCGTTCGAAGTCCGAACCTTCACCGACAAGGGCGCGGCCCTCTTCGCCGGAATCGCGACCGAATCGGACAAAACCGGCGCCGCTTGCGCTCCGCCGACGTGCGATTTCGACGTCGAAAAGGTCGCCGTTTGGATTACCGAAAACTTTGCGTCGCCGGAGTGGGAAAAGTTGTCGTTGCGTTGCGTCGGTTGCGGCGCCTGCGCTTACGTCTGCCCGACGTGCCACTGTTTCGATATCGTTGACGAAGGGACGTACTCCAAGGGCCAACGCGTCAAGAACTGGGACGCGTGCCAAGCCGGCATGTTTACGCTCCACGCGTCCGGACACAACCCGCGCTCGACGCAAGGGAAGCGCCAACGTCAACGTTTGACGCATAAGTTCTCGATTTATCCCGGGAAATTTGGGCCTTACCTCTGCACCGGTTGCGGCAACTGCTCGCGTTCGTGCGGCGCGTCGTTCGGCGTTCGTCCGGCGCTCGAAGCGTTGAACGCCGACGTCGTTCAAAAGCAAGAAGACTAACGAGAACTCGACTCGATTAAAACGCGGCGCGTTTGTTTTCGACGGCGCGTCGCGGATACGAAGGAAGAACAATGGAAAATATTTACAAGCCGGACGCGATGGAAGTCCTTGAAGTTACGCAGGAAACGGCGGACGTCAAGCGCGTTCGCATCTGGTTCCGCGATCCGGAAAAAGCGGCGGAGTTCAAGTTCAATATCGGGCAATTCGGCCTTTACTCGGTTTTCGGCGTCGGCGAGTCGACGTTCAACATTTGCTGCTCGAACTCGAAAAAATACATCGAGTTCTGCTTCCGCAAGACCGGGCGCGTTACCGAACGCATGTGGGACGTCGAGCCGGGCGATACGATCGGTTTCCGCGGCCCGTATGGGAACTCGTACCCGATGAAAGAGTGGGAAGGCAAGAATCTCGTCTTCGTCGCGGGCGGCATCGCGATGCCGCCGATTCGTTGCGCGATTCAATATGCCTTGGAAAACCGCGAAAAATACGGCAAAATCACGATCGTTTACGGCGCGCGCACGGTCGGCGACCTCGTCTGCAAGAGCGAACTCGACGAATGGGCGAAGTATCCGAACGTCGACGTGTTGAAGACGGTCGACCCGGGTGGGGAAACGCCGGATTGGGACGGTCGCGTCGGTTTCGTGCCGACGGTTCTCGGCGAAGCGGGCGTTTCGGGCGACAACTCGGTCGCGCTGGTCGTCGGGCCGCCGATTATGATTAAGTTCTCGCTGCCGGTTCTCGAAAAGAGCGGGTTCAGCGACGACGCGATCTTCACGAGCTTGGAAAACCGAATGAAGTGCGGTCTCGGCAAATGCGGTCGTTGCAACTGCGGTTCGGTTTACGTCTGCAAAGAGGGCCCGGTCTTCACGCTGGCCGATATGAAGGAACTCCCGGACGATTTCTAATCGCCGCGAGCGGTTAACGTCGCGGCGGTCGAGTCGCGGCTTAAAACCCGGCAAACCAAAAAAGCGTCGAGCGAAAACTCGACGCTTTTTTGTCGGCGGTTGAGAAAAAGGCGCGTTAAACGTTTGAACGGCTTTTGGCGAACGGCTTTCGACTTGTTAACGTTGAAAAATACGTCGTCAAGAAAAACGAAACCGGCGGGAACGCTTGACGCTCTCGCCGGTTTTCCGTTGTCTGACGCGTTAAACTAACGCTTGGTTTCGCTTAGATTTTCGACAGGTCGACGACGAACGTCGCTTGGCGAATCGCTTTCGAACGCGGGTCGAAGACGCGAATTTCGACTTGAACGCTCTTGAGGGGAACGTCGTAAGGCGGCGGATAATTTTGGAGCTGCGCCGAAGTCGGGGTCGCGTCGAGCGGAATATCGGCGATCGCGCCGTCGGCGATTCGGACGTAACCCGGAACGGTCGCCGCTTTGTAGTCGTCGTAAACGTAAAGGTCGCGCTGGTACTGCTCCGACCAAGTGTCGTAAACGCACGGCAGGAAAAGCTCGGTCGCGTAATCCGACCAACGCCCGAAGGAGCGCAAGTCGTTCGGATCGTTCGCGACCGCTTCGCCGCTCGCGACGCCGGAGCCGAGGTCGACGTAAGCGTTTTCGCTTTCATCCCAGACGCGAACGTTGAAACTAATCACGTTCGTCAGCATCACGTCTTGGTTCAGCGTCAAATCTTGGACGGAGCCGTTGGCGCGGAGGTCTTCGGCGTTGAGGAGCAGGTCGCCGGTTTCGCGGTCGACTTCGTCCCAAACGTGCGGCGCGTCCCAATAATTAATGAACGGCGAGTTCAATTTCGGAAGTTGCGCGGCGTTGTACGTTCCGGCGCCCAACGCGGTCGAACCGTCCGTCGTCAGCGTCAACGCTTGTTGGAACCCGCTCCAATACGCGTCGTTCGTCGTTCCGTCGTTGCGGAATCCGCTCCCGGCGCCGCCGGTCGAGTCGATTCCCGAACGCGCCGCGCCGTTGAACGAACCGTCGGCGATTTTCACCTGCGAATCGCGAGCGTCGTTATGCCGCCCGAACGGAGCGCCCGCGCGGAAGTTCGGCGCCGCGCTCTCTTGAAGCGTCGCCATGCGGAGCCAATACCAAGCGCCGTTTTGACCGTGCAACGAAAGCGGAGAACGCGTCAGCGTCGAGTCGTCCGGGTGGAGCCGCTCGCCGCAGGAATTCCAGTAGAAGTAGCGGTTTTCGCGGTTCGAAAGGTCGCCGAGCGTGTTCGCGACGAGCGTTCCGTCCGCGCCCATATGAACGGAAACGTCGTAAAATTGGTAAAAACCGAAACCGCGCCGCACGTTGTCATAAGCGACGCCCGCGAGCGAAGAGTCGGAAATAAAGGACGCTTGGCGCAGCGCTTCGAAACTTTCTTGCAAGCGTTCGTTCGACACCAACGGCAACACGCGGCGGTAAAGCGTCGTCCCGCGGACGAACCAAACGATTTCGGCGTATTCCGATTCGATCGTCGTCGAGACGCCGTCGACGATTTCCTTGTAAACGTTTCCGGCGGCGTCGGTCGCCGTCGCGTAAACCGGCTCGATAAAGCGTCCGCGGAACGGTTGGCCGTCCGGCGCCTTCGCGGTGAACGAGAGAATGTCGTCGAGGTCGCCGACCGTCGTGTCGATCGCTTCCGCGACGCCGTTCGCGTCGACGTCGTTCGTCGTTTGGAAACGCTCCAAGTCGATCGCGACGTCCCCGACGGCGAACGGATTTCCGGCGTTTCCGCCGCTCGCGAGATCGGGCGCGACGCGATCGAACGGGCCGCCCATCCCCTCGACGTAGCAGAAGAACCCTTCGTCGCGGCGGGAGTTGCGCGGCGGGGCGGGCGTCGTCGACAAAGCTTCGAGGTCGGCGGTCAGCCGATTTTTCGCGTTGCGCAGCGCGTTCGACATTTCCATCGAACTCATCGTTTCGTTCATCGAGCCGCCGACGTTGCTGAAGATGCGGGCGACCGCGTACATCAGCGTTAGCGCCAACGTTACCGACGTCAAAATTTCGAGAAGCGTGAAACCGCGACGCGGCGACAGGGCGTTCGAACGGCGGGAAAATAAGCTCTTGGTCATCGTCTTGTTTCGCTCCGTGGCTGGTTCAACTCGGCTTCCGAACGCGGCTGCGCTCGACGCAAAACGGCTCGACGCGTCGCGGCGCCGACCGGTGAAAAAACGGCGCGGTCGACGCGGAAACGGAAGCGGGTTCGACGCTTGCCCGCCGGACGTCCCGGCGCTCGTCGAAGAGTTGGAGGCGACGTTTAGACGTTCGGAGAGGGCGCGGCGTTCCCGATTTTCGTTCGTTCGACCGTTTTTATCGCTTGTCCGTCGAGCGTCGAAAAGCCGAAGAACAAGGCGAGCGTTCCGACGTCGACGAACGACGTTAAAACGCGCGAAGCGGAGGAATTGCGAAACGGGAAAAGCGGGCGCGAGTTTGGCCGAAGCGTCCAAAAACGTTCCGATTCTATTTTAATCTTTTTTCGCGTTCGCGTCTACCGATTTTCGCGTCGTTCCTCGATTTTTTTCGATTTTATTCCGCGATTTGCGTCGTTTTTTCCGCGCCGTCGGAATTTATCGAGAAATTTGGTTGACAAAGGACGCCGCGTCCGGTATCCTTAACGTAGCGACGCGCGATATTGGGCCGCGTAAACGACGAAAGACGACGTTGCGATCGGTAAAATTTGCGCGTTTTAACGTCGGGCGGATTGGCGTCGACGATAATCAACCGAGATAAGGGGAAAAAATGAAAATGCGTTTATTCTTTTGGACGTTGGCGCTTGCGGCGGTCGTTTCGACCGGCGCTTGGGCGGCGGAGGCGACGAAGACTCCGTTCGCGCTCGACGGCGCTTACTCGACGGGCGTCGCGGCGACGGAAACGAAAGTCGCCGGCGCCGTTTCGACGACGCGTTACGTCGCGGCGGACGGCAAGCTCGCGCTCGACGTGAGCGTTCGAACGTTCGACGGCTTCCCGGTTCGCGAAATCTCGACGTCGCTGACGAACCTCTCCGCGACGGAGCCGACCGACGTCGTTCAAAATCTGCGCGTTTTCGCCGATTCGTTCGCGCTTCCGACCGCCGACGCGACCGCGACGCTCGATCTGCTTCGCGGCTCGACGAGCGTTCCGGAAGACTTCGCGCCGTTGAATTTCGCGTTGAAACCGGGCGACGAAAAGACGTTCGCGACGCCGAGCGGGCGGTCGTCGAGCGAATTTACGCCGTTTATCGACGCGAGTTTCGACGAAACGAACGGCGCGCTCTTCGCGATCGGTTGGACCGGCGACTGGAAAGCGCGTTTCGTCAACGAAGGCGGGGCGCTGCGCGTCGAACTCGGGATGGAGCGTTGCGGAATGAAGCTGAATCCGGGCGAAACGCTGTTGCAACCGTCCGTGTTGGTTTTCGAACGCAACGGGCAAACGCGCCGCGCTTTCAAGACGGTCGTTCACCGCTTTATGCGCGAACATATGTCGCCGCGCGACGCCGAAGGAAAGATCGTCCCGCCGATTCTCGCGATCACCGCCGGCGGGGGGAACAAAACGCCGCAAATGATGCTCGACATTCTCCAATATAAAATCGACTCCGGCATTCCGTTCGACACGTATTGGATCGACGCCGGTTGGTACGGCGCGCCGCACGAGACCGACCCTTATCCGAACTGCGGCCCGGACTGGTACCGCTTCGTCGGCGACTGGCGCGTCAACACGACGACGCACCCGACCGGCGACTTGCTTCCGATCGCCGACGCCGTTCATAAAGCCGGAATGCGCTTCCTCCTTTGGTTCGAGCCGGAGCGCGTTCACGAGTCGGCGCCGGTCGTGAAGGAGAACCCCGATTTCGTCGAGGGCGCGCTCTACAATTACGCGAACCCGGAAGCGTTAAAGCGCATTCAAGATATCGTTTACGGGACGATCGAGAAACACGGAATCGACGTTTACCGTCAAGACTTCAATATGGAGCCGACCGGGTTCTGGGCGCGGCTCGAAGCGAAAGAGGGCGCCGACCGCGTCGGAGCGGTCGAGGCGAAACACGTCGCCGCGCTGTACAAGTTTTTGGACGATATGCGGGCGCGCTTCCCGAACATTCTGCTCGAAAACTGCGCGTCGGGCGGTCGCCGAATCGACTTCGAGATGGTTCGCCGGGCGCATTCGTACTGCCGCAGCGACTACTTCATCGGAATGAAACCGGGCGACACGGCGATCAACCTCGGCCAAAATATGACGCTCAACTCGACGCCATATCTCCCGTTCCAAGGCGGCGAAACGAACTGCGTCGCGGTCGGCGACGATTACGGCTTTATGAGCGTGATTTCGTCCGGGACGGTCTTCACGCCGACCGACTTTGACGGCGGGATCGTGCGCCGCAAGTTTACCGCCGCCGAAACCGCGTGGTTCCAAAAGATGTTCGGCCTGACGGCGCGCCTGCAAGCGTATTATATGGGCGACTTCTACCCGCTGACCGACGAAACGAGCGCCGCCGACGACGTGTGGTGCGGTTGGTCGCTGCACCGTCCGACCGAAAACGACGGGTTCGCGCTCGTTTTCCGTCGCGCCGACGCTCCGGAAGAAACGAAAACGTTCGAACTTCCGGCGGTCGACCCGACGGCGAAATACGAGGTCGAATACTTCGACGGAACGAAGGAAGTCGTTAGCGGAGCGGAACTTGCGAAGCTCGAAGTGAAACTCGCGCCGCGTTCGTTCTTCCTCGCGATTTACAAGAAAATCTGACGAAGTTTAAGCGTCCAACGTCGAGCGCGTCGGGCGTTTTACGTTGAAGTTTCGAGTCAAGCGGGCGTCGTAAATCGCGACGGCCGCTTGCGTTGCATTAATAGAAAGCGAAGCGGCGAAAGGTGGGCGAACGCGAGGAAACGACGTGGGAAAAAACGACGGCGTCGGCGTCGACATTGCGTAATTGGCGACGCCTTGGCGCAAGCCTGGACGGTCGTTTGACGACTCGGGCGAACAAGACGCGCTCGACGAAGCGCAGCGTTCCGGTCGAATATTTGACAAATCGCGCAAACGTCGATTTTATCAAGCGTTTCGTCGGTTTCGTCGACGAAAGCGGCGTTTCGCTCCGCGACGCGTTGGGGACGCTTGCGTTAGCGATTTTGCGCGAGCGACGCCTTGTCGATAAGGCGAGCGTTGTCGACGTTTTAGACAAGGAGCGGTTCGCGCCGATTCCGGAGATTTCCGCTTGGACGCCGCCGCTCGACGAAACGGATCTCCTGGGCGCGGCGTACCTTGCGACGCTTCTCGAAGGCGAGCGCAACTTGAAGGGCGCGTATTACACGCCGCGAAAAATCGCCGAAAAAATGACCGTCGACTTCGATTTTTCCGGCGGCAAAGTCTTTGTCGATCCGTGTTGCGGCGGCGGCGCGTTTTTGACGGCGCTGAAAAATGTCGCGCCTGAGCAAATTTTCGGAGGCGACTTCGACGAGAACGCCGTTTTTATTGCGAAAATCAACCTTTTGCTGAAATTTCCGAACCGCTCCTTTGCGCCGCAAGTCGTTTGTTGGGATTTCTTAGACGACGTCGCCGAGCAAACCGCGCGCGCCGCCGGGTTTCCGAAAAAGTTCGATTTTATCGCGACGAATCCGCCTTGGGGCGCGTCGACGACGCTTTGTAAAACGCGGGAAACGCAAACCGCCGAAAAAAAAACGTTAGCGTTGGAAAATTGCGCGGCGAAAGACGCGTTCGAGCGTTTTTTCGCGAAGGCGTTCGATTGGGCGAAACCGGGCGCCGCCGTTCGTTTTTTGTTGCCGGAATCGGTTCTTAACGTCGCGGCGCATCGGGATTTGCGACTGTTTTTAACGGAGCGCGTTCGTTTGGAGAGAATAACGTTTTGCGACGAGACGTTTTCCGGGGTCGCGACAAAATGCGTTATTGTGTCGACAAGCGCCGCGCCGTCGCTGGAAACGTTGGAAGTCAAGGACGCGCAAGGCGTTCGAACCGCGTCGACGGCGCCGTTTTTCGCGACGAAGAACCGCGTTTTTTCCTTTCCGACCGCGGAAGACGAAGCGATTTTGCGCCGCGTTCGCGAACTCGGGCGTTTTGATTTGAGCGAAAGCGTTTGGGGACTCGGCGTCGTTACCGGGAATAATCGCGAGCTTTTAAAACGCGATCCCGAAACGGGTTGCGAAGCGATCTTTACCGGAAAGGAAGTCGAGCCGTTTCGCTTAAAAACGCCGCGCTTTTACTTGCGTTACGACCGTTCGCGATTGCAGCAAGTCGCGAAAGAAGAAATTTACCGAGCGCCGGAAAAGTTGGTTTATCGCTTTGTTTCGAAACGGTTAACGTTTGCTTACGATGTGTCGCAAAGCCTCGTTTTGAACAGCGCGAACGTCTTGATTCCGCGAATTTCTAGGTTGAGCGTCAAAACGGTCGCCGCGCTTTTAAATTCGGATCTGTTCCAATTCTTTTATTCGCAAACGTTTGCGGGAACAAAAGTCTTGAAAAGCGAACTTTTGGAACTGCCGTTTCCGGCGCTTGATTCCGCGTTGAACGAGCGGTTGGAGCGGCTCGTCGACGAAATTTTAAACGGCGACGGCGAACGGATTGACGACGTAAACGCCGAAATATTCGCTTTTTATCGCCTTTCGGAAGCGCAGATTCGCCGCGTTCGGGAGAAAAACGTCGAAACGTCGCCGCGCCGTCGTTTGTAAAGTAAACGTCGCAAGTGACGTTAAATAAGAACTTGGGAGAAATGGTTTGAGGGTTTATTACTCCGCCGAGAAAATCGCCGCCGCCGTCGAGCGCGTCGCGTCCGAAATTAACGAGTTTTATCGTAAGGCGCCGAACGATAAGATTTTAGTCGTCGGCGTGTTGAAGGGCGCGGCAATTTTTTTGGCCGACTTGGTTCGCAAATTCGATTTTTCGCTCGAAATCGATTTTGTTCGCGTCGCAAGTTACGGCGACGCGCGGGTTTCGAGCGGAACCGTCGCGCTGACGAAGGACGTCGAAACTCCGCTCGACGGACGGCGCGTTTTGATCGTCGAAGATTTGATCGACTCCGGACGTTCGCTGAAACGGTTGCGCGAGCATTTTTTAAGTCGCGGAGCGGCGGAGGTTTGCGTCGTCGTGTTGGTCGATAAAAAGGCTAAGCGCGCCGTCGACGTTCCGGTCGAGTGGAGCGCGTTGGAGGCGGAAGACTTGTATCTGCTTGGATACGGGCTCGACGACGGCGAAAGCGGACGGAACTTGCCCGATCTTTGGGTCGTCGATTAAACGTCGCGCAAAAGAAAACCGCCGTCGCGGGGAACGACGGCGGTTTGTAACGTTGGCGGCGCAACCTTTGCGTTTGCATCGGTTGCGTTTAGTTGCGGTTGAGAAGCCCGGCTTTCAAGTCTTCCGGCGCTTGACGCTTCAAAACGAAGCGCTGTTTCTTCCCGGTCGCGGTGTACGGAAGTTCTTCGACGAAACGGTAGTAACGCGGAATCGTAAAGCTCGACAAACTCGGATTTTCGGAGCAGAATTTTAGCAGTTCCGCGACCGTAAGCGACGGGTCGGAGAGAACGACGTAAGCGACAAGCGCTTGTCCGCGCGTCGTTTCCGGCGTCGGAACGACGATGCTATCGGAAACTTTCGGATGCTCGCAGAGCGCTTCTTCGATCGGCTGCGGATAAATATTTTCGCCGGCGCAGATCATCATATCGTCTTTGCGTCCGACGATGGAGACGTATTCGTTCTCGTCCCAAACCGCGAGATCGCCGGTGTAAAGGTAACCGTTCTTGAACTTGCGCGCCGTCTCTTCCGGTTTGTTGAAATAACCGTAAGCCGTTTTCGAACTGCAGCGGACGATCACTTCGCCGAGCGTTTGCCCGTCTTTCGGCGTCAGATTCTCCGGCGAACCCCAACCGTCTTCGATCGGCTCGACCAAAATCACGTCGTCGTCGTAAGCGGCGCGCCCGGCCGTTCCGGCTTTTTCCGGGAGGTCTTTCGAGTCGAGGAAGGTGTTTAGGAACGATTCCGTCGTGCCGTAACTGTTAATAAAGTCTATCTTTGCGAAAACGCCTTGCAGGTAGCGGTAAACGGCGCGTTCGAGGTCGCTTCCCATCATCACGAGGAGGCGAAGCGACTTCACGTCGGCGTTCGCTTTTTCCTGTTTGCGCGCGACCATCGTCATCGCCGACGGAACGCCGAGCAGAATCGTAACCTTCCGCTTTTGAACGCATTTGAGACAAGTGGAGGGATTAAATTGCCGTAAAATAACGACTTCGCCGCCAAGGTAGAGCGTCGGCGTCATCCCGCCGTGAAAACCGCCGCGATGGAACCAAGGCGTCGTGTTGATCGTAACGTCGTCCGAGAAAAGAGGATAGCGCATCGCGACTTCGTGCGCCGACATCACTTCGTTCATTCGAGTGAGCGGAACGCCCTTCGAGCGCCCGGTCGTCCCGGACGTGTAGAGGCGAGCGATTTCGTCGAAAATCGAAACGCCTTCCGGTTTCGGCGGCGCGACCGTCTCGAACGGCGCGACGTAGTCGTCGAACGCAACGCATTCGATTTGAACGCTTTCCGGAACGCCGACGCGAATCGTTTTCGCCGGGGGAAACTCCGCGGCGGCGAGCGCTTTTGCGACGACCGTTTCCATTTCGGCGTCGAAAATGAAGATTTTCGGACGGCTGTCGTCGAACGCGTAAGCGATTTCGTTTTGCGACCAGTTGTAATTTAATGGGCAAAAGACCGCGCCTAGTTTTTGCGACGCGATGTAGGTGAAGACAAATTCCGCGCCGTTGTAGAGTCCGACTGACACGACGTCGCCTTTGCGGACGCCGTCGGCGTAAAGCGCGGCGGCCAAACGGTTTGCTTCGGCGTTCAGTTCGGCGTACGTCCAAACGCGCCCGATCGGCGGATCGCTGAGCGCCGGTTTGTTCGCGAAGCGGCGAGCGTTGCGTTCGAAGACGTTTAAAAAATCGAACTCCGTTTCGAATTGTCGTCGAATCGGTTCTGGGTTGTAAGTCGTTGGATGCATTTGGTTTAGCGCTGTCATTTTTCGCCTTCTGAAAAGGAGGAAACGTTGACGCGTCGTATCTCGGCGCGATCGGGGGGAATAACGGGAGCGCGGTGTAAAAAAACGGCGAAAGCGTTGGAAGAAAACGCGTTTCGCCGTCGTTATGCGTTGAAATCAAGGTTTTTCCGATTTCGCGTCTTTTTTTTCGATCAGCGCGAAGGAAAGCTCCGCTTTGACGCAAAGTTTGTCGTCGACGAAACCTTCGCAAGTCGTGAAATAGAAAGGCTCTTTGATTCGATCGACTTTGCAGGCCGTTTCGAACGTGTCGCCCGGTTCGACCGGACGTTTGAAACGAACGTTGTTAAGTCCCGCCAAATAAGGCGTTTTGTTTTTCGGAACGCCGTTCGCTAGGAGAAACGCCGTCGTTTGCGCGAGCGCTTCGCAGAGAATCACGCCGGGAACGACCGGCGCGCCGGGAAAGTGTCCCTGCACAAACCACTCGTCGCCGGTGATTTTCAGCTTGCCGCGAGCGACGTCGCCGTCCAACAACGCGGAGTCCAACAGCAACATCGGTTTGCGATGCGGTAAAAAACGTTCGATATCGACGACTTCCATCGGGCGCGTCTCCTTGCCTCCGCTTTGCGCGTTTGGCGTTAATTCCTTAGATTAAAACAGTTAGAACGCGGCGGTCCGTCGCCGCGTCGAGAATGCGGACGGCGGCTCAGTCGGCGAGTCGACGGAACGCCAAACAAGCGTTGTGCCCGCCGAAACCGAACGAGTTCGAAATCGCGAGATCGAATTTCGTTTCGCGCTTCGTCGACGGAATGTAGTCGAGGTCGCATTCCGGATCCGGTTCGAGGAGGTTGATCGTCGGCGGCGCGACGTTTTCGGCCAACGCTTTCAAACAGACGATCGCCTCGGCGGCTCCGGCGGCGCCGAGCATGTGTCCGGTCGAGGCTTTCGTCGAACTGATCGCGAGCTTGCGAGCCTCGTCTTCGCCGAACGCGATTTTTAGCGCCCGAGTTTCGGCGACGTCGTTCAGGAGCGTGCCGGTGCCGTGCGCGTTGACGTAAACGCTTTCGTCCGCTTGCCAATCGGCTTCGCGGAGCGCTTCGACGACCGCGCGAGCGGCGCCGTCCGCGTCCGGACGCGGCGCGGTCATGTGGTAGGCGTCGCACGTCGATCCGTAACCGACGATTTCGCCGTAAATCTTGGCGCCGCGAGCTTTGGCGCGTTCGTATTCCTCCAAAACGAGGACGCCGGCCCCTTCGGCGATGACGAAACCGCAACGACGAGCGTCGAACGGAAGCGACGCGGCGCTCGGGTCTTCCGCGGTCGAGAGCGCTTTCATCGAGTTGAATCCGGCGACGCCGACTTCGACGATCGGAGCTTCGGTTCCGCCGGTCAGCGCGACGTCGGCGTAACCGTGGCGAATCGCGCGAACCGCCTCGCCGATCGCGTTCGAACCGGACGCGCAAGCGGTAACGGCCGGGAGCGCGGCGCCGCGGAAGTCGTAACGAATCGCGAGAATACCGGCCGGCATGTTCGCGATCATCATCGGAACGAAGAACGGCGAAACGCGGCGCGGGCCCTTGTCGAAGAGCTTGAAGCAGTTCGTTTCGTTCGTTTCGAAGCCGCCGATTCCCGTGCCGAGGTAAACCGCCGCTCGATTGGGGTCGACCGTTCCGACGACGCCGCTCGATTCGACCGCTTCCGCCGCCGCCGCGACGGCGAACTGCGCGCTGCGGTCCATTTTGCCGACTTCAATTTTTTCCAGCCAATTCAGCGGGTCGAAGTCTTTCACTTCTCCGGCGAGACTCGATTTGACCCGCGACGCGTCGAAGCGGGTGATCGGGCCGATGCCGCAGGCGCCCGCCTTCAGGTGCGTCCAAAACGACTCGACGCCGATTCCAACCGGCGTAACGGCGCCCATTCCGGTAACAACGACTCGACGATTCATCCTCGTCCTTTCTCTATATATATTGACAAAAAAGCGTCGAAACGCTTTTTGTTCGACTCGTTAAACGGCGAATCGCTTAGAACGCTTCGTTTTGCGCCGCTTCGCCCGTCGCGACGACGTCTTTGATCGTCGCCAGTTTCTTCGTCGGTTCGATTTCGACGCCGATTTTGTCCTCGAGCTCCATCAGAAGCTCGGCGGCGTCGAGCGAGTCGACTCCGATCGAGATAAGTTCCGTTTCGGGAAGGATTTCGGAAGCGTCGAGACCGTAGCGGTCGGCGAGCGCGTTCGCGATCGTTTGAAAAATATCCATTTTCGTTCTCCGGATAGGGGCGGCGCGTCGAACGGCGAGAACCGTCGGCGCGTTTCGTTATTAACGGTTGCGTAAAAACGCCGCTCCGCGACGAGATTTTTGGGGCGTCGAACGCTATTTGGGTAAAAAAACGGCTAAAACGACGTTTTTCAAGCGAGCGTTCGGCGGTTAGCGCTGATAACCGACAGCGATTAATATATCCGTAATCGGCGCGACGTCAAGCGGGAGCGACGGGGGTTTTTATTGGTTTTTGACATTTTTTGAAAAAATGTCTCGGCTTCCGGCCGGGGATTGGCGGCGGCTAACGCCGTTATTTCGGTTGAATTAGCTTGGTCTAATCGGCGAGATTTCGCGTCAAATCAAATCGAACTCGCGGTCGACGAACTCGGCGACGAATTGCAGCGCGTCTTCGTCGTACTCGAGATCGCCGTTGCAGAACATCAGCGCGGCTCCATAAATCAGCGAGCGAACGACGTACATCTTGGCGCGAGCCGTCGTTTCGGAAACGCCGAATTCCTCGCAATATTGGGCTAAGAGCGCTTTCGAAAGCTCGCTCGTTTTCGCTTTGATCGGCAGGTAGTCGACGCAGTCGGTTTTGCCTTTGGCCGTCCAGACGGCGAGAAAACTTGGGTTTTCAACCATAAAGCGCACGTATTCGAGACTTAGCTCGACGAGTTGACGGCGGATCGGCGCGTCGGCGAAGCGGGCGAGCGTTTTTTCTTGGCGTTCGAGCCAACGATCGTTGATGTGCGAAACGACGGCGACGAGGAGTTCGCGCTTATTTTTGAAGTGTTTGTACGGCGCCGCGCAGGAGACTCCGCAAGAGTTCGCGACGCGGCGCGTCGAAACGCCCTCGAAACCGAACGCTTCGACTTCTGCGAGCGCGGCGAGCGTTAAACGTTCTCGAATCGACGGTTGCGGCGTGTTTTTATCTTGGGGCATCGAAAGCGGGCGTTCCAAAAGCGGACGGGGCGGACTCAAAGTTCGGATTCCGGAAGAAGACGGAGTTGTTGGCAAATCGCCCGAGCGATTCGCTCCGGATTCGTGCCTTTGCGCAGGCGAACGAAGTCTTTGCCCGCGTTTTGGGCGAGCGCGGCGAACTCTTCCGAATGTTTGTGGCTGCACCAAGGAATGTAAACTAAAAAAAGGCGCGTTTCGTCGTCGCGAAGGCGTCCGGCGAAGCGTTCGAGCGAATCGCCGTGATCGGTTTCCGACCAAACGAGCCGAACGTTCAGCCGCTTTTCGATTCGCGTTTGGAGGTGCGGTTGCGGCGTGCCTCCGACGAAAACGACCTGCGCGTCGGCGTAACGTTCGCGAACCGCTCGAAGCGCCGGGGAATACTCGACTTCCGCCGTTTCGAAAAGTTCGGCGTCGGCCTCTTCCTCGCGAGTTCGGAAGAGATCGATTTCTTGAACGACGCGTCCGAAAGCGTCGGTTGTTTCCACGTCGTCCGGAATTTGGTCGACGACGGCGAGAAGGCGGTCGCGGAACCAAAGGGAAGACGGCGGCTCGCGGAACGTTTCGCAGAGCGTCGTCGTCGCGTCGACGATTTTCTCCCAATCGTAAACCGAGTCCGGCGTCGCGTCGAGCTTTTTGAGATGGTACTCGATCTTTTTTTCGCAAGCGCGGCGCTCTTTGACGCGATCGTTCGTCGCGTCGAACTCGGCGGCGAGCGCGGCGACGGCGTCGGCGATTCGGAGCGTTTCCTCGAAATCCAACCGGTCGCGGAGATGAAGATTCGCAAGGTAAAATCCTCCGCGAGCCGACTTTAGCTCGCGAAGAAGAGCGTAGGCTTGACGCTGGATTCCGTCGACTGCGATCGGAACGTCGAGACGGAGCAAAACGGATTTGAGCGCGCACTGAGCGTTCGCGACCGTTTGGGCGACTCGCGGAAGGAGCGAGGCCGAGGACGGCGAGCTCGGCGCGTCGGCGACGCGTCCCAAGAGCGCGAACGCTTGCGCCGCGATTTCGTAGCATTGGGCGGCCTCGACGTATTGCGTCGGCGAAAGATCGCGGTGGGCGACCGGCCAAAGATACGTCGATTTTTCGCGGGCTAAACGTTGAAATTCTCGGTCTTGCGGCTCGATCGATTCTTGGAAGTCGGCGCCGCTTTGAACGAGCTGAAAGCGGTCGGCGGACCAACGGCATTGGCGGGCGACGAGCGCGGCGCGGTCGGCGAGCTCGACGAACGACGTCGCTTCGGTCGGACGCTCGTCGTCGGAAACGTCGCGAGCGTCGGCGTTTTCGGCGTCCGAGGGAACGTCGCCCAATTTGAGCGCGGCGACGGCGTCGCTCGGCGCGACCGGGCGCAAGTCGGGGTGCGATTTGTGGTAAAGTTTCGTCGCCGAGTTTTCCTCGACCGTCAAAATTTCCGGCGAAAGAAGGCGAAGGAAGTCGGCGCGCCGCGTCAGGAAGAAGTCCGGCAACTCCGGGAAACGGTCGGCGAGCTTTTCGGTCGCGAGGTACGCCGAGCAAACGCGGTCGCCGTCGAGCAGGAGCTTTTCGAGCGCGGCGTTCCAAGCGGGCGCGTCGAGTTCGACGACGCTCGGCCCTTCCTCCGGCCCGAGTACGCAAAGATCGTCGGTTTTCGTCGGAAGCGTCGGCGGCGAAACGAGAGCTGGTTCCGACGGCGAAGCGTCGGCGCGCCAAGGCGTTAAGTCGAGCGAATCCCAATCGATTCCGTCGTCCGCCAGGAGCGCGCGGAGATCGTAAAGACCGTCCAAGTTCGCTTCGAGCGTCGGCGAAACGTCGTCGGTCGTTAAAAGAACGCGACGAGAGCGAGCGCCCAGCGCGCGGAGAAGTTCGAGCGGCTCCCGAATCCCGAGCGCGAAAAGGAGTTCCGTCGGCGGCGTCGGCGAAGCGAGCGAACCGAACAGAAGCGCCGTCGCTTGGACGTCTTCGTCGTCGGCCGGAACGACTTCAAATCCGGCGCGGAGGAACAAAGGGGCCGCGTCGAATCGTTCGGGCGAAAGAGTCGCGACGCGGCGAGCGACGACGACGGAACGCGACGCGGCCTCCCGCTCGACCGCCGAACGGACGGCGTCGAGCGTTTGCGACGGGAACGGGGCGTCGAGCAGTTTTCCGGATAAAACAAGGAGCGCGGTTTCTTGGGACATGGCGTCGTCGCGGCGAGGCGCCGGAAGGGAAATGAAGGGAAGATTGGGGGGACGGAAAAACGACGGGCGTCGGTTTCGCGTTCGATTATATCGGAAACGGCGCGTTCGGCGACGCCTTCGCGGGCGATTGGATGCGTTTCGAACGGTTCCCGTCGTTTTTTCCGGCTTTTTGAAAATTTTTCGGAGCGGCGACGCTCAATCGGGAGCGGCGACGGTCGTTAAAATTTCCTCGACGAGCGATTCGACGACGCGGCGCCGGTTTTCCGAACGGTAATTTTTTGGAACGAGGCGGTGCGCGAGAACCGGAACGGCGAGGCGTTTGACGTCGTCCGGAACGACGTAGTCGCGCCCGTCGACGAGCGCCGCCGCTCGCAGCGCTTGAGCGAAAGCGAGGGAAGCTCGGGGGCTTGCGCCGACCGCGATCTCGGGGCTTCGCCGCGTCGCTTCGACGACGTCGAGGAGGTAGTCGACGATTTCCGGCGCGATTCGCGTCTCGCGAACCGCCGCCTGAATTTCGAGCGCCTCGTCGAGCGAAAGAACCGGTTGGAGCGATTCGAGCGCCGGGGCTCGACGGTTGGTTTCCAAGACGGCTCGCTCGGCGGCGCGGTCGGGATAACCGATCGAGAGGCGCATCAGAAAGCGGTCGAGTTGGCTTTCGGCGAGCGGGTGCGTTCCTTCGAACTCGATCGGGTTTTCGGTCGCGACGAAAAAGAACGGCCGCGGGAGAGGTCGCGTCGCGCCGCCGACGGAGACTTGACGTTCGCTCGTCGCTTCGAGAGTCGCGCTCTGCGTTCGCGGCGGCGTTCGGTTGATTTCGTCGGCGAGAACGACGTTCGCGAAAATCGGGCCCGGAACGAACTCGAAATCCTGCGTTTTCGGGCGGTAAATATCGGAGCCGACGACGTCGAGCGGAACGAGGTCGGAGGTGAATTGGATTCGAGAAAAGGTCGCGTCCAAACTCCGCGCGAGAGCTTGCCCAAGAAGCGTTTTGCCGACGCCCGGAACGTCTTCGAGGAGAAGGTGCCCTTCGGCGAAAAAGGCGACGAGCGCCAAGCGAACCGTTTCTCGTTTGCCGATGAAGGCGCGTTCGACGTTTTCTTCCAATCGTCGAAGCGCGGCGTAAATTGTTTCGGCGTTCATAAATTGGATTCCTGTTTGAAAAGCGGCGAGATTTCCCGCGTGTGCGGACGAACTTTTTTATTTTATCAAATTTGCGTATTTTAACAAGACGCGGCGGCGTTTTTGAGCGATTTTATCAATAAAAAGGAGGAAAACGCTCGGAACGCGAGCGAAAATCGACGAGAAGCGGCGAAAGCGCGAGAAGAAGAGCCGCTAAGCGGCAAGAAACGTCGCGCCGCCGTGTCGCGTAGAAAGCGAAACTCGGCGGCGGAAAAAGAACGGCGATTAACGGTTCGTGTCGGCGTCGGACGTCGGCGCGGAGACGCGTTCGGTCGAGAAGGCGTTCGGCGCGAGTTCGAGCGGTTCGATCGTCGGGAAGAGTTCGGCGAGGGCGGCGGCAAGTTTCGGCCCGCGAGCGTCGGTCAAGACGACTTTGCCGTCCCGACCGATAAGGATCAGCTCCGGAACGCCGTTGATCGCGTAATAGTCGTGCAGATGTTCGAAGCCCGCCGCGACCGACTCCGTTTGCGAGATCATAGGCCAAGGAATTTCGTTTTCGACGACGAACGACTTCAACTTCGCGACGTCTTGGTCGATACTATATCCGATCAGTTCGAAACCGGCGTCCTTATATTTAGCGTAAAATTCCTTCAAAATCGGGATTTCGCGGCGGCATGGCCCGCACCAAGTCGCCCAAAATTCAACGAGAATCACTTTGCCTTGGTAATCTTTCCAATCGAATTTTTTCTCGAACTCGCCGTTTTCGAGGAGGAGCCCTTCGAGTTTGAGTTCGCCGCCCGGGAGACGCGCGAACCGACGGCGGCCGAGCGTCTTTTTAATCGGCTGAATCAGCGCCGGGTTCTTCGTCTTTTCAAATTCTTCGCCGAGGAGGTCGAGCGCCGCGTCGCCGACGGCGTTCGAGTAGCCGCGCGTCTGCATAACGATTTGATAGGCGGTTTCGCCGTATTCCGGGTTCTCGACCGCGAACGCGACCGCGTCTTGCGCAAGCGACATAAACGCTTCGTCGCGGATTTTCGCCGCCAAATTTTGCGCGACTTGAAGGCGAACCAAGAAGGCGTAATTCGAGTATTCGAGGTATTCGGCGCGGCGCGCGGCGGCGGTTTCCGCGTCGGAGGCGGCTTCGAACGCCGTTTTCGCGTCGGCGGCCAACGCGGCCAACTCGTCGAAGCGCGGGCCGAGTTTTTGCGCCGCGACCCCTTCTTCGAGCGCGAACGTCGCGACGATTTGCGCGAGTTGCGAGACGTATCGCGTTCGTTCGTCGGCGGTCAAGTCGAGCGCGAGAAGCGCCTTTGTCGACTCGTAAAACGCGTCGGCCGACTCGGCGTAAAGGCGCTCGGCGTCCGCGGGGGCGGCGTTTTGGAGCGCTTGCGTTAGTTTCTCTTGGAAGGCGAGGAGCTCGGCTTTCGACGCGTTTGGCGGGACGGCGAAGTCGGCGTCTCGCGCTCCCGCCGCCGAAAAGGCGAGCGAACAAACGAACGCGGCGAAGAGGCCGGTCAGATAAAAACGACGGAATAACGTAAAACGCATAAAATACTCCGATCGGATAAAGCGGGAAAGCTAAGAATACGGGCGCCGTCGCCGCAAGAGCGACGCTAGTAGGCCCAATTAATATATAAGGGGAAAATCGCTCGCCGCGACGGTCGAACGAGCGCGGCTTAAAACGGATTGTGCGCGTCGATCGGACCTTCCGGGAACTTTTCGTCGCCGAGCTCGCGATACATCGGGCAGTTGGACTGCATGTGAATCGGAAGCGCGCGGTCTTTCCACATCACCATCGAGTCGTTAGGGAGGCGCCAGCCGTTGCGCTCGTAAAACTTCACGAGCGGCTCGCGGCAAAAGAGAATGGCGAACGGGTAGCCGAGCTTGGTCGATTCGGCGAGCGCGAGATCGAGCAAACGCGTCGACAACCCGGTTTTGCGATATTCCGGCGCGACGGAGACGCCTTGGATTCCGGCGACGACGTACCGCCAATTCCAGCAAGTCGTGATCGCTCGTTCGACGACGGCGACGTGGCCGACGACGCGAACTTCGCCTTCTTCGCCGTCGACCGTCGCCAACACGGTGCGAACCGGGCGAGCGTCGTGCCAGGCGCGGCGTTCGCGGAAAACGTCCGCCCAATTCGGGAACGTCTCGACGAGGAACCGCCGAATTTCGCGATCCAACGTCGCGTCGATTTGCGATTCGTCGAGCGTTCGGATAGTCGCGGCTTCGAACATGGCTTCACTTTCGGGCGAAATTTCGGACGGCGGCGAACGTTGAGCGTTCTCGCGAACGCGGGGAGTACAAAAGTCGGACGGTTTTTACCGACGCTTGACATTTTACGTCTTTTATCGATTTGCAAAAGAGGCGAACCGCGCGAATCGCGTTTTTTTTTCGAAATATTAAGGAAAGGTTTCCGATAGGGCTTGATTATATCGGATTTCGGGGGTATGATTAGGGCGTCGACGCCGGTTTCGCCGAAAGACGGAATTTCGCGCGGTCGAAAATACGAGCGATTACGACGTCGAAAGCGTTCGAAACGTTTTCGGCGTTTAACTTTGGACAAATTTTAGCTTTAGGAGACCTGAAATGGCCGCTATCGTTAATGCCGAATCCTGCGTCGCTTGCGGCGCCTGCGTCGACGCCTGCCCGTGCGGCGCGATCGAAATCAAAGACGTCGCCGTCGTTAGCGACGACTGCGCCGGTTGCGGCGCTTGCGTCGACGCTTGCCCGACCGGCGCGATCTCCGTCGAGTGATCGCAGACGTCGAGCGAGATTTTTGACCGCGTCGACGCGAATCGGCGCGCTTAAGAACGCGAACGAAAAGACCGAAAGAAGCGGAACGTCGAAGCGGCGTTGCGTTTCCGAGGTCTTTTCGCGCTTTAGCCGCGGATTCGGCGGTCTTTGGACGGAAAACGAACGCTCGCCTCTTGAAATTTAGGCGTCGGCGCGTATGGCGGCGCTCGCTCGGCGAAACGAGCGACGCTTTGGAGCGGAAAGAAAACGAAAAACGAGGTTCGACTTGAAAACGCAAGGGACGGGGAAAGAAATGAGCGACGCGCGAGGAGCGTTCCCTTTCAAAGGGCGGCTTGCGTCGATGCGGGAGCGAGCGCGGCGAGCCGACGAGACGGGCGACGCGTTGAACGCCGAAGCGCGACGGCGCGCGACGGAAATCTTCGACGCGAAAAAGCGCGAGGCCGAAACGGTCGTCGCGAATCCCGACGAAGCGAGAACCGTCGTCGCAAAATGGAGCGGTTGGCTCGAAAAATTCGGAGGCGCGTCCGGCGTTTTCGACGGCGTGAAGACGGCGTTTCGAGCGCTCGAAGCGACGCTTTCGGGCGAGTATCGCGGTTTTTCGCCGAAAGCGGTCGCCGCGCTTGCCGCGGCGGCTCTCTATTGCGTCGCGCCGGTCGACGCGATTTTCGACGGAATCCCCGGGTTGGGACTCTGCGACGATCTTTTCGTCGTCGCCGCGACGTTGAAGACGTTGGCGTCCGAGATTCGCGCCTTTCGAACTTGGGAGCGCGCGAAGGCGGCGCGAGCCGTTTGGGGCGTTCGCGCGAAACGCTTGGCGGCGATCGAGCGCGTCGTTTTGTGTCCCGGCTGGCTGACCGCGGAGGCGAGCGGCGACGAAATCGTCGAGATTTTGCGTCCGATTTTCCCGAACGCCGCGTTCGATTTTTATCGCTGGCCCTCGAACGTCGATTGGGCGACGGCGCGAGATCGCGTCGACGGGCCCGTCGTCGGCGAGTTTGCGAAGTTTGCGTCGACTTTAACGATCGCGCCGGAGCGAACCGCGCTGATCGGACACTCGTTGGGCGCTCGGCTGGCGGTTCGAGCGTTGGCGCGTCGAGCGAGAGAGAGCGCGGCTCCGTTCGGAGCGGCGTTTTTGTTCGGGGCGGCGATCGACGCGGACGATCCCGAGATCGCGGAGGCGGCCCGAGCCGTCGACGCGCCGCTCGGCAACTTTTGCGCCGCTTCGGATCGCGTTTTGAAATACGCGTATCGAACCGTCGAGGCGAAACGTCCGCTCGGGTTGCGCGGTTCCGAGAGAAAATGGGCGAATTACGTCGACTGCGAAGTTTCCGGCGACGAAGAGTATTGGATCGAGATCGGCGAAAACGTCGCGTCGGCGATTTCGCTTTTGGGGTCGAAAACGCTTTGGGCGAAGTTTTCGGTCGCTTCGGAGACCGCGTCGAAGGCGACGGAAGCGTCGCGGCATCGATTCGCCCTGTACGCGTCGTTTTTTCGAGACGTTTTTAAATAACGACGGCGCCGCGAAAGAGACGCGGCGCCGGAAAGACGACTTAAAGAACGACCGCTCGGACGCGCGTTTTGACGACGGTCGGCGGGCCGGGAACGGGACTCGGAATCGACGTCGCCGGAACGCTCGCGACGCCGCGCGTTTGCGGAACGGCGAGCGTTTGCGTCGAAC
>JAFYQR010000221.1 GCA_017559825.1 Thermoguttaceae bacterium
CGCGCCGGGAGCGCGTCAACATTTCGGAGATTTGCGTCGCCTCCGCGTTCGCATCTTTTGCGTCGGCGCGCGACCGCCCGACAAGATCGCGAAAACGTTCGGTTTCCGCGTTGCTTTTAGAGGCGGCGCGTTTGGCTTGACTCTCCGCCAAAATCGCTTTCGTGTTGGCGAGCGTCGCCGCCGTTTCAAGGCGTTTCTGTTGCGCGGCAAGAGCCGCCGCCCGCGCCGCCGCTTGCGTCGCCGCCGTTTCGAGGTCTTGCGCTCGTTTCTCGGCTTTGAGAGCTTCCGCCGACAAGTCCGCCGCCGACGCTTCGACGTTTTTCGCCGCCGCCGCTCCAAACGCCGCAGTTTCCGCCGCGCCCGTCGCGCCCTCGGCAAGCGTCGCGATATTAACGTATGTTTTGACGGCGCCGACAAGCCCCGCGACGCCGACGCTAAGACCCGCGACCGCAGCGCCTCCGAGTCCGAAAACAACGACGGCCCGCTTCGTCGAGTCGTCGAGCGCCAAAAGCGATTCGGCAAGCCCGCGCAATTTGACGACCGCCGCCGTCGCCGGTTCGATGAGCGCGTCGCCAAACGAAGCCTTGAGATCGCTCATCAACGACCGCAAGACGCCGAGTTGCGACGCGAAATTTTCTCCTTCGCGAACGGTTTGCCCCGTAATGTCGCCGAATTGCTTGCGGATAAGCGACAGCGTCGCTTCCATTTTCGCTTCTTTTTCCGTCGCGAAAACGACGCCTTGCTTCGAGAGACGCAAACGCTCTTCTTCGACGTCGGCTTCATAGATCGCAATGCCGAGCGTCTTCAACATTTCGCGTTCGCCGTTCAACGCGGAAATAAGCGCTTGCGACGTTTGCTCGACGCCGCCTTGCGCGTTCGTAAACGTCGCAAGGTCGGACGCGGCGCGGGCGAGTTCGCCCGACATTTCGAGAGCGCGGCGCGCGGAAACGCCGGAGTTTTTCAGAATGGAAGTAGACGTCGCCAAGGAATTTAAGGCGATAAGCTCGGATTGGCCGTAAACGCCTTTAAGCTCCTCGACGTACTTCCAAGCGTCGTCGGTCAAACCCTTGAAAACGGCGCGGAATTTGCCTTGCGCCTCTTGGACGTTCGACGCTTCCGCGACAAGCGCGGAGGCGAGACCGAACGTCTTTTGACCGGCAAAAAGACCGGCGAACGCGGCGGAAACGCCCGCCGCCGCGCTTTTGAGACTCCCAAGGTCGTTTTGAACGCGCGCAATTTCGGCGCGCGCTTGCGACGATTTGACTTGTAGCGCCACGGACGCGACGACGTCGGACATTTGCTCACCTCATTTTTTTTGTTTGGCGAGACTTGAAAGCGTCGCCAAAAAGTCGCAGTTCTGACGCGCCGCCGTTTCAGCGTCTTCCTTCGCGTCTTTCGGTTCCGACTTGTAAACGTTAAGGACGCCAGCCGATAACGCGCGGTCGAGGTCTTCCGGCGGAATTCCTTTCGAAACAACGAGTTTCTTCGTTAGGTTGACAAGCGCGCCAAGCAAAAAATCGAGTCGCGAAAACGGAACGAGCCCTTCAAGTTCCAGCTCTTCAAGGGCTCGTTCCGACAATGCTTCGCGGTATGTTACACGAGCGGTTGCGGGGTCGAGTCCGTAACGTTCGCAGTGTCGCCGCCGGAAAATTTCAATTCTTCCGACGGCAAGGAGCCGTTTTTTTCCGCTTCGACAGCCGCTTCCAACGCTTCTTTGAGTTCGTCTTCGCCCTCCGTCGTAAATTTCAGAATCGCGGTATAAATTGCGTTGGCCCGCAAGTATTGGCCGCGAACGAGTTTATAAGCGAAATCTTTCCCCACGGGTTTTCCGGTTTTGCCGTCGAGAAGTCCGTTCGCAATAACGTGCAACGTCAACGCTTCCACGCTGTTGGTCGGAGCGCGTAAACGGTCGACGCCGTCAAGTTTACGAATCGTCGCCTTTTCGCCGCCAAGGTCGATTGTTTTAGTCGTTTCGACGAACTCGATAACGGAATCAAGCGTAATCATTGTTGGGGGGCTCCTTAAAGCGCGGTAGATTGAGTTTTTGGCGTAACTTCGATGACCTTGCTAATATCGTCGCCGATTTTGAGGCCGTCGGTGATCAAGAACGTAATTCCCGTGTCCGACGAGTTGTCGTTCTCATTTCCGCCCGGCTTGACGTCGATAATTTGAGTGTTTTTGACCGTGATCGTTTCGGGGTGGTCGGGGTGATCGTGGTCAAAAACCAACGGTTTTCGCGTGCCCGCCAATCGGTGGTACATAAAGTAGCCATAATCGTTGGCCGGGCAACTGGGCAAAGCCAGCGTAATTTTCTCAAAACCTTCGGAAGGGCCGGCAACGGTACGTCCAACCGCGTCGCGGTCGGTTTTAACGCCCCACGTTTTGGCCTCTTGCAACGACGGCAAATTTTTGGATTTACACTCAAACGGAACGTCGCCCCACGAAGCCTTGATCAGGTTCATATTGTCGATCGTCGCGGCGCCGGTAGTTTTGTATGCAGGTTCGCTCATATTGATTAGCCTCCAAAATAAAAGTCGAACGCGACTCGCACGTTCATTTTATAAAATCCGTCGACGACGTATCCGGGAGCCGTTTCGACGCGTCGCACGACAAGACGCGCGTTGAAACGACAAGGGAAAACGCCGCGTCGGCCCGAGTGCGGAGAGAAGATCGACGCGACGTCGGCGGCGCGCTCTGAAATTTCGCTCGTTCCGCCGCCGGGACGCGTCGCCAATGTGTAAACGGCGACGCCGCTTTGACGAAACGTTCGGTCGGTCGCCGAAATGCGTTCCGACGGGACGACGCGCACTTCGCCCCAAAAGCGCTTGTCGCCGACGGAAAACGGTCGATTCGTCCGCGCCACCGCGTCGGCGGTCAAACCGGGAACGTTCGCGTTTAAAAGCTCGTTCGCGAAAAAGTCTTCAATTTCGGCCCAATTCGGCTCCATTTTACAGCGCCCCCCGTTCGATCAACGTCTTAATTTCATCGGCGGTTTGTCGCACCATGCCTTCCGGCGACTGCTTGGAATACCCGTATTCCAACGGTTTGACGTAGGGCGTTGAATTGCCTATCCAAAGATCGACGCCAAGGACGGCGGATTCAAGCCGCGCAGACGCCGCCGACGTTGTCGCCGCGCCCGATTTGTCGCATTTCGCCGGATTGAACGTCCTGTCGAGAAATCCGACGGACGCGCGCCAATTCGCGCGACAGCAACCGGTGTCGACGGGGGTTCGCAAAACGATTTTTCGAAGCGCGACCATTCCCGCGCGTCGAATACGACGCGTCGATTCCTTCCGCGCTTTCTCGATGAATTGGTCGAGCGCGGCGCCAAAATCGTCCTTGCCCATCAGTCGCGGAAACCTTCGATAAAATGTTGCGTTTCTTGGTTTTGCACAAGCGCCGTTTCCACTTTCGTTATACGGTAAATTTCGCCGTTGAAAACGATGTAGTCGTTTTCCGGGTGAATAACGCGATCAACGTCGGCGGCGGGAATCGTTCCCGAAATTTCGTCGCGCTCGACGTTCGCCGCGCTCCGCGTTCCGTATTCGTCGGCGGTAGTCGGAACCGTTGTTCGCTCCGTCGCGTTCGCGTCGTATTTCGACGGTTGCGCCGGTGTGAACGGCACGTCGACGCGTTCTCCGTCGCCGAAAACGAGCGTCGCCGTTCCGCCAAGTTTTTGCGCGAGTTTCGACGTCAGTTTCCGAATAGCCTCGCCAAGCGGTTGTTTTGCCATCGGTTACGCTCCTAATAATCAAAACTTTTCGACACGATGGAACCGCGCCGTTCATCGTTGACAACGACGGAACCGAGACGACCGAGCAAGCGAACGGCAACGGGCGAGAGGAGAGGCGCGACAAAAGTTTTGTCGAGCGTCGCCCCGCCGCCGACGCTTACGCCGAGCGTCAATAGTTCGGGATACTCCGTCGGGTCTATTTTGAGTAAGTACAAGGCTTGCTCATAGACGCAAAAATAGATTTGCTCGACGTAATCGCCGCGCGTCCCGTCGTCGTTCAACAAAAACGCCGCGTCGGAAAAAACGACGACGGAATCTAAAATAATTCGCGCTTGCGCAAGCGCGCGGCGTTTATCGTCGTCGCTTGCGACGTTCCACGCGTCGGCGTGTAGACGATTCGCGAAATATTCCTCGGCCCGTTCCATCGACGTTCCCTCCGGCGTTAAATTGCGTTATTGCGCGGCTTTAACGGCGGCCAACGCGTCGGCGACAACCTCCGTTTCCGACGGGATGGCCGCCGGGTCGACTTCGATTTTTTCGCGCGCGGAGCGCCACAGAACGCAATCGGTAACGTCGAGGCGTCCCCAACGTGCCGCGCCGGTCGCGGCGTCCGCTTGAACGCTAACAAACGCGTAAATTTTCGCACCGTCAAACGCCAAGCAGTCGACGGTGTACGTTTTCCCGCCGTGTTCGACCTCGATCGTCCAACCGTCGTTTTGGTTTTGTACGGCGGTATCGTAAAACGCCTTTTTGGTTTGGCTAACAAACATATTAGTTACTCCGTTTAGGTTGCGGTCGCGGTCGCCGTTTTTCGGCGCGGTCGTCGACCTCGGTTTCGTCGACGACGACAATTTTCGGCACTTCAACCGGCTCCGTCGCGTCGCTCGTTTCGTTATTTGTTTTCCCGCTTGCGGCGGCCTCTATTTCGCGTCGCACCGCGTCGAACGGAATAGAAGCGTCGCCGAAATAAACGCCGCTTTTGCGCGTTTTCGCGTCGCGCCAAACGACGCGACGCTTCCCGCGATTGCATTGACAACTGACAATGGAAAGCGCCATCGGTCGCCCTCCTATCAATTAGCCAACGCAACGGCGGAACTCGCCAAGCCGGTAATTCGGCACAGACGATTGAGGGAGTTTTTGAACTCCAACGTGAACTCGCCCAAAATTCGCGTCTTGTAGCCGTCCGTTTCCGTTTCCGAGACGTCGCCGGTTTTGAGCCAGCGGTCGCCAAGCGGGCAAAGCCCGAACCCGCGCGAGTCGATAACCCAGACGTCGGTATCCGGCACGTCGTAATCGGTAACGACTCGCATCGGTCGACCGGTGATCGCGTTGACAATCGAATCGACGTAACCGCCGCGCTGATGATCGCTCGGACTCAACGAAATTTGAGGTTTCATAATCTCATAAAGGACGCGACGTTGCGACGGGGAACACAAGATAATATCCGGGTCGGCGCCGTCGGCGACGATCATTTCTGCCGCGTCGTTAATGAGCTTATCCGTCAGGATATTCGAATCGAGTTGCGACGCGTCGACACTCTTCGAGTTCCTTTGCGTGCCGAAGTCGTAAAGACCGCCGACGGAGCCGTTATTCGTCTCGGTTCGCTCTTGTCGCGCTCCAAACAACGCGATTCGGTTAAGTTCGCGGTTGACTTGAAGAAGCGAATACGTAACTTGTTTGGAGATCGCGTTTTCCCCGCCGTATTGACCAACCGCCAACGCCGTGCCGGAAAACGGAACTTCCTTGCGTAAAATCTGCGTGAAGTTATGATTCCAGCCGGTTTGGTGAAGCGTCGGCGGCGCGGAGTTCGACATTTCCGGGAACGGGTGCGAATTGAAGCAGAGCGTGCCTTTGCTCGTCGGAATTGCTCCGTTGCCGAACGTCGCGCCGTTTTGGGCGAGAAACGACGTCGAGACGGTCGCGCCGGAAATAGAAACGACGCGAAGGAGCGCCGGAGTTCCCTTAATCGAAACGACGTCGCCAACGTTGAAGAACGCCGCGTCGTCCGCGTTTTCCAGCGTGAAAACCCCGTCGGCGGTCGCGCCGGTGTACTCGGCTTGCGTCGGTTTCAGCGTGTCTTCAAGCCATTCGTGCTTGGTACTTTTCGCGGGAGCGCGACGCGTGAAAAGTTGGTAAAAATTCGGCGTTTGCGCCGTGAGCGTCGCCAATTCGTCGGCAAGGTCGCGTTTACGCAACGCTTGCAACAGTTCAAGACTGGTAAATTGCGTTTGTGCCATTTTTTACGTCCTTATTTTGTCTCGTTGAGACTGTCGAAAAGTTTGGCGGTGATCATCGCTTCGACGTCGCCAGCTTCCCGCGCGGCGTTCCAAGCGGAGTTCGCGCCGCCAGTCGTCGCGCCGCCGGAACCTTGCGACCCGCCCGGGGTCGATTGCGGTTGCCAGTGAGGCGACGTTTTGAGTTCGGCGGCGACAACCGCTTTGGCGTCTTGGCCGTCGGCGGTCAACACGTCGCCGTTTTCGTTCACGGCGAACGACGTCGCGAGACGCAGAACGTCCTTGTGCGCCTCTTGCCGAACGCCAAGTTCCGTCGCGGCGGCGCGTAGCGCGTCGGCGATTTTCGCGTCGTTTTCGCGTTTTTGGTAAGCGGCGATTTGTTGTCGCAACGGTTCCGCTTCTTTCAACGCCTTGTCGAGTTGCGCTTTAAGCGAACCTTTTTCGGTTGCGAACGCGTTGATTTTTTCCTGCAACTCGGCGGGATTCAGTTTCTGCATTTCGTCGAGTTGAGCTTGAATCGTCGCGTTTTGTTCCTTCGCGTCGCGAAGCTCCGTTTCCGCTTTTTGCGCGCGTTCGCGGTAACCTTTCGACGCCGCGACTTCTTTGCCGTATTTCTTGTAAGCGTCAGCCAATTCGCCGCCGACGGAAAACTTGCCGTCAGTTTCGACTAAGCAAGCTGTAAGCGCGTCAAGCGCCGCGTCTTTCGTCTCAAATTTTTCTTCAAAAATTCCCATTTTATCCCTTTCGTTCCACGGAACGTCAACTTGTCGCCAACTGCCGACGCGCGAATTTTAGACCGACTGAAAATTTTTGTCAAATCGCGATTTGCAATTTTTTTAAATTCTGCAAAAATAACACTAACGAAGGCGACGTCTTGCCAAATTTTCTCTTGTCGCCTAAAATTTTACGGAGTGATCGAGATGGAAAAAACGACGAAAAAGAAAGGCGCCGCGTCGTCGTCCAAAAAGGCGGCGCAAAAAAAGAAAACGGCGAAAACGTCTAAAACCGCCAAGCCGTCGCTTTCCCTTGCGCAACGGACGTTCCTTCAAGCCTACGCCTCTTTTTGCGGCAATATTACCGCCGCTTGTCAGAAAATAAATATATCTCGCCAAACATTTTACGACTGGAAAAAAAACGCCGCGTTCGTCGCCGAATTGGAGACGTTGGAAGTCGACGAACGACTTGTCGAAATTGCGGAATACGGCTTACTTCAACGCCTCAAAGCGCACGATATGAAAGCGATCGCTTACGTTCTCGACTCCAAAGGCGCGTCCCGAGGTTGGGGGCGTAATGCGACGCTGAACGTCGCAACCAAAACGCCAATCGTCATTCAATCTGTGGACGTTGGATTTTTCGACAGTTTGAATGGAGACGCAGAAGATGAAAATTGAAAATTTGAAACTCTCGGAAATCAAACCGTATGAGAAAAACCCGCGACGTAACGACGCGGCGGTCAACGGGGTCGCCGAGTCGATTCGTCAATTCGGTTTTCGACAACCGCTCGTCATTGACGCGAACGGCGTTATCGTCGTTGGTCATACTCGTTACAAGGCGGCAAAAAAACTCGGTCTCAAAACGGTTCCGTGCGTTCGCGCCGACGACCTTGACGAAACGAAGATCGCCGCGTATCGCCTCGCCGACAACAAGCTAAACGAAATCGCGGACTGGGACGTCGAACTTCTGGAAGAGATTTTGCCGGAGATCGATTTTGACTTTGCTTCGCTTGACATTGATTTTAGCGACTTGGAACTTTCGGAAAGCGACGACGCGCCCCGCGAAAAAGCTACAAACGTCAACATTCCCGAAAATTTCCAGTTAATCGTAACGTGCCAAACGGAAGAAGAACAAAAAGAACTTTTCGACGAGTTGTTGGCGAAAGGTTTTGACTGCAAGGTTTTTGTGTTCTGAGGTGAAACTTTGGAAGAGCTTGTTTTAACGTCGCCCGTTTACAATTCGTTTCGTCTTCAAGCTGTCGCGTCGATGTTCGATTTAACGTTGGAAGAAAAATCGACGACAACGATTAACTTCGAGGCGTTACCGTCTAACGACGAACCGTGGCAAATTGGAATCGTCGTCGGGCCGTCGGGGAGCGGCAAAAGTTCCGTCGCGCGGAAGTTTTACCCCGACGCGATTTTTGAAAATGTCCATTGGGAACGCGAAAAAGCGGTCGTCGACAATTTTGGCGAACGCCCAATTAAGGAAATTACGCAAGCGCTAACAATGGTCGGGCTTGGTTCGGTTCCGCGCTGGATTCAACCTTTTCACACGCTCAGCAACGGCGAACAATTCCGTTGCGAGCTTGCCCGCGCACTTCTCGACGCGCCGTCGAACCTCGTTGTTTTCGACGAGTTCACAAGCGTCGTCGACCGAACCGTCGCGAAATCGGCGTCTTTCGCCGTTTCGAAACTGCTCCGCAAAAAATACCCGTCGCGAAAATTCGTCGCGCTCTCCTGTCATTACGACGTCGTGGAGTGGCTTGAACCCGATTGGGTTCTCGATATGGCGACCGGCAAACTGTCGCGGAGGCGTCTTCGGCGGCCCGAAATTAACCTTGCGATCGCCGAGACTTCTCGAGACGCGTGGAGCCATTTTAAAAAATATCACTATTTAAGCGGCGCCTTACATCAGGGCTCCAAGTGTTTTTTGGCAAAATGGGACGGCGAGGCGGTCGCGATTTGCGCCACTTTGCAATCGATTGGGCGAAAAGGTTTACGGAAAGTTCATCGTCTTGTAGTGTCGCCTGAATTTCAAGGCCTCGGGGTTGGCACAGCCCTTTTAAACGGCGTCGCGGCGCTTCAACTTGCAAACGGTTATCGAACGTCGATTACGACGGGGCACCCCGGCCTTGTCGCGTCGCTGAAAAAAAATCCGTTTTGGCGTTGTTCCGCCGTCAATAAAGTGGGCAAAAAGGCGACGGGCGTTCATAGATACACGCGAAATAGAGCGTCGTTTAACTACATCGGGGGCGCGCAATGACGTTTCGACAGACGGACGCGCAACGCCGTTTGGCGCAAGCGGCAACGTCGGGCGCGACGCGAATAATGGCTTTCGGCGGTTCGCGTTCGGGGAAGACGTTTGAGATCGTCCGCGAAATTGCGACGATTGCTTTTGTCGTCGGCGGGCGTTGCGCGATTTTCCGGAAAACGTTCAATTCGGTCAAAACAAGCGTTTTTGGCGACACGCTCCCGAAAGTTCTCGAACTTTGTTTTCCGGGCCAACGGACGGAATTTAACAAGAGCGATTATTACGTCCGTTTTCCGGAAACGGGCGGCGAAATTTGGGCGTTAGGACTCGACGACAAAGAACGCGTCGACAAAATTCTTGGTAAGGAATTTGCGGTCGTGTACTTTAACGAGTGTAGCGAAATTTCGTGGCACGCCGTCGAAGTTGCTTTGACGCGCTTGTCGCAAAACGTCCCCGGTTTGCGACGGAACCTCGCGTTTTTCGACTGCAACCCGCCGACGAAAAGCCACTGGACGTACAAACTGTTTGTTCGCGGGTTAGACCCTGTAACGAACGCGCCGCTTGCCAATCCCGACGATTATGTCGCGCTTCGTCTCAATCCGACCGATAACGCCGAGAATTTACCCGACGGCTACATCGACCGCACGTTGGCGACGCTTTCCGGGAAGAAGCGCGACCGCTTTTTGTTGGGCGAGTGGACGGACGACGCGGAAAACGCGCTTTGGAAAGCGACGACGATGATCGACCCGTTCCGGTTGGCGCTCGACGAAGCGCGGCGCGGCGGCGATTTTGAACGCGTCGTCGTCGGGGTCGACCCCGCCGTTACCTCCGCCGAGGCGAGCGACGAAACGGGAATCGTCGTCGCGGCGCGACGCGGCGTCGGCGACAAGGCGAAATTTTACGTCTTGGAGGACGCGACTATTCAAACGTCGCCGGAACGTTGGGCGCGCGCCGTCGCGTCGGCGGTTGAACGTTGGGGAGCCGATCGCGTTGTCGCGGAGGTCAACAACGGCGGGGACTTGGTCGTTTCAAACTTGCGCCGCGCCGCGCCTAATTTGCCGGTGAAAAGCGTTCGCGCGACGCGCGGTAAAATCCTTCGCGCGGAGCCGGTCGCCGCGCTGTACGAACAAGGGCGCGTCCATCACGTCGGCCTTTTCGAGGCGCTTGAAGAACAAATGACAAGTTACGTCGGCGACGTTTCGGAAAAATCGCCAGACCGTCTCGACGCGCTCGTTTGGGCGTTGACGGAGCTTTCGGCGACGCGCGGCGGCGTTTCGCACGGGGAATATCAATTATTTTAAGGGGGAGCTATGTTCGAAAATTACGATAGTTTGCGCGCGGCGCGACGCGTCGTCCGCGACTGTTACGCGGGCGCCGACGCGGTGAAGTACGGCCCGCGCTCGCAAGAATATTTGCCGCCGTCGAACGGCGAAGCGAAACAAGAGGCGAAAGCGACGCCGAATAACGAGCGAACGAAATACCGAACGCGTCGCGATTACGGCGTGTACGAAAACTTTTTCCGCTCGACGATAAACGACATCGTCGGCGTGATGCAAAAAAACGAGCCGGAACTTGCGCTTTCCGAGGACGGCGACGCCGATAAAGCGCCGCCCGAATTGACGTATTTGACGCAATACGGCAACGCGCAAAACGACGGCTTCAGAGGACTTAAACAACGTCTCAATTTCGGCCAAACGCTTTACGGGCGCTACGGCTTGCTTCTCGACGTCGTGGCCGACGCATACGGGACGAACGCGCAATTTTGCGTTTCCGAGTACGACGCGGACGCGATTCTCGACGGCGACGTCGACCGCTCGAAATTTGGCGTTCCGCGCCTCCGTTGGGCGTTGCTCGACGAAAGCCGCCGCGTCTTCAACCCCGGCACGAAGGCGTGGGAGTTCGCGACGATTTATCGCGTGTTGGGCCTCGACGCGCAAGGGACGTATTACCAAGCCGTGTTAAACGGCGACGCGGCGCAACGTTGGGCAAGTTTCGACCTCGACGCGCCGGAACGAAGCGGCGTCGCCGTCGTTTACCCGACGCTTAAAGGGCGGACGCTCGATTTTATCCCGTTTACCGTTTGTAACGTCGACCGCCTCGGAATCGATAATTGGCAAGCGCCGCCTTTTATCGACGTCGCGCGGGTCGCAATCGCAAACTATCAACTCGATTCGCTCTACAAACTCGCAATTTGGAATTTTGCGTCGCCGACGTTGATCGTTAAAAACGTCGGAACACAGGAACCGGTGCGGCTCGGCGAACAACTCGTTTTGAGCGACGAAGCGTCGGACGCGTCGCTTTTGGAAACGTCGGGAGTCGGGATTGAATCGATTCGCAAGGCGAAGGAAGAAATTAAGTCAAGCCTCAAATTTACGTCGATTCGCGACTTACTCGACGGCTCCGGCGCCAACGCGTCGGCAAAAGCGCTTTCGCTCCGCGCCGATTCCGGCACGGCCAACGTCGCGCAAATTGACGCGACGGGCGGTCGCGCGTTGGAAGAAGTCTTGATTAACGCGGCGGTTTGGCTTGGCGCGACGGTCGAGGAGGCGTGCGCGCGAATCGCGTATCGTCCCAACACGTCGTATTTGGCCGACGACTTCCAGATCGCGCAAGTCGTTCAGCTTTTGGGCGCGAACGCCGCCGACGGTTCGCCGTTTCTGTCGCGTCGCAATCTCTTCAAATTGGTCGACGCGGCGACCGGAAATTTGCTCGGCGAATACGAGGACAACGAGGCGGAAAAGATCGACCAAAGGGACACGCTTTGACCGTCGACAATACAGGTTGGGAACCGCGCGAACTTGCGGAGAAAATTTTGCGCGGCGTCGCGCTTGACCCCGACGCGGAGCGCGCGAAATACGGCAAACGCGCCGTCGAAGCTCTTTTGCGCAAACTGCAAACCGTCGCGCCGGAACGCGTCGACGATTTTCGGTGCGGCGCTCCCGTAACGCCCGACGACACGACGCTCGACTTGCAATTATCGGGCGACGCGTTGGCGCGGTATCAGACGATTCGAGAACGCGCAATTTTGCGCGAACAACGGCGACACGCGCGAACGCGAAAAGACGCGCCGGTTTTCCGTTGTTCGTGCCCAAAAAGGTGAAATATGGTAGCATACAAACTCCGCGACGGTCGCGTCGTGCGCCCGGAGCTATGCCGAAACGGCGAAAACACTTGGCGAATTTACGCCTTTTCAGAGCAACGAAAGCGAAAGAACGTCGCGGCGACGGTTTGCCGCAAACCTTTTGGCGTTCGCGGCTTGACGAACCATTTTGAAACTGAAACCGACGCCGACGCAACGCTTCGCGCGTTGATTCGGACGGCGCAAAAATCGCCGTCGTCGGTTCTCTTTGCGGCGGAGGAATTGCGATGAGCGGCGACCCGGCGCTTGAAAAACAAACGTTGGAAGAGATCGCGAAAACGTTCGACGAAATTCGCGACCTTGTTTTGGATAAGTCGAGAAATTACGGCGTTGGCAAAATTTTTGAGTCCCCGCGCCTTGTCCCTTGCTTGTGCGCCGACGACGCGCTTTTGACGCGGCTTAGCGACAAAATCGGGCGTTTTGAAAACTTGCTTCGCGGCGAACACGACCGCGTCGGCGAATCGCTCGACGACACGGCGCGTGATATGATCGGCTATTTGGCGCTTTGGCTGACGTATCGTCGTTTTCAGGAAGGAATTTCCGAATTGAACGCCGAACGCTGGCGGGAAGAGTCTCCTACGGTACTTTGAGATAATAAAAAATGGAATATTTTACGCAAAAAAACATCGACGTTAATGGCGAAAACTGCTTCGTTATGTTGGTCGAGTCGCAAGGTTCCGACGCGTCGCCGTGGCGCGCGGCGCGCGTTTGCCGCGGCGCCGGTTTCAACCCGGAAATTCCGGAACGCGACGTCTTGACGCAAAAGCTCGCCGCCCTTTGGAAAGCGCGACACTGCCGCTGTTTCGAACACGCCCGACTTGTATTTGGTATTCGCGCGCCCTTGTGGGTGGTCGACCAATTCCGGACGTACCGTTGCGCCGGAACGTCGTTTTCTCATCGTTCGTGCGACCCTATCGAATTGCGCGATAAACAGTTTCCCGACGAGTTGTCGGAACCGTACCTCGCAAAAGTCGCGTCGCTACTACGCTATCAAGCGTACCGGAACAAAGGAGCGAGTCGAGAAGAAGCGCGACGCGTATTAACGCAAGAGATTTTGACGGAATACTTGCCGCCGTGGGACTTGCGACAATTCTTCCATCTTTGCAACGAACGTCTTCACCCTGCGGCGCACTCGACGACGCGTCGTTTTGCGGAAGCGATGCTGGAACTTGCGGAACCGGCGTTCCCGTGCGCCGTCGCCGCGTACAAGGAGGCCCGGAACGATGCGAGGGATTAACCGCGTTACTTTGATTGGCAATCTGACCGCCGCTCCGGAATTGCGGACGTCGCCCTCCGGAACGAGCGTTGTTTCGGTCGGTTTGGCCGTCAATCAAAAGCGACAAGACGGAACCGAAGACGTTTATTTTGCCAACCTCGAAATTTGGGGGCGAACGGCGGAAGTCGTCGCCGAATACGCCGACAAAGGTTCGCCGCTTTACGTCGAGGGCCGTCTGAAATGCGACAAGTGGACGGCTCAAGACGGAACGTCGCGCGAACGCACGAAGATCGTCGTCGAGCGCGCTATTTTGCTTAGCGGCGGCAACGGAACGCCGCGCAAACGCTACGAAGCGGCGGCGGAATACGACCCCGACGCGCCGCCGTTTTAACGGAGATTGAAAAAATGGAAACGTTCGCAAACGTTTTTTATTTCCTTGCGTCGGCGGCTTTTGCCGTCGGCGCGTTTAACCTCGCTTCCTCAACCGCCGAACAAAGCGTCAAGCGACGTTCGCAACAAATTCGGCGCGGCGTCGCCGCTTGTTGCGTCGCTTGCGTTTTTGCGGGCGTCGGGAAAGCGGCCCTTGCGGTCGACGCGTCGCTCGAACGACGCGCGGTCGCGCAAACCTTGAATCGATAAGGAGAATCCAAAATGGAGACGATGAAGAAAATTTTCCGCGACGTTTGGTCGCTTGCGTGTGTTTTTGCGCTTTCCGCCGCGATTCCGTTCGGCGTTATCGCCGGTCGCGAACTCGCTTGTCGTTACGTCGCCGATTGCGACGACGCGAAATGTTCCGCCGCCGGTTGCGACGCTTGCCGCTGTTGCGACGGCGCTTGTCGCGCTTGCCCGAAAACGGAGGACGCCGAATGAACGACAACACTTTTACCGCCGGGGAAATTGCCGCCGATCTCCAAAAACTGACGCCGAACGCGCCGGTTTACACGCTTGGCGAGGTTGGCGAAGACGGGTATCAACCTATGTTGCGGTGCAACGAAGTTGCTCAACTATGCTACAATATGGAACTGAAAGAATACGGCGTCAGCGCCGTTTTCGACAACCCCGACGACCTCTACGCGGAGGTTAAGTCGCTTGCGAAACGTCGCTTGAAAGAGCGGTACGCCAAAGATTGGGAAGACGACCCGAAAAAATGGTCGCCGGAACAACACGCGATTTATTCGGAGATCGCCGACAAAAACCAAACCGTTTTCGTAATCGGCTGGAACGGAGCAAAGGAGAAAGAATAAAATGTTTTATTTCAACCTCTTCGCGGCGGCGTTTATGACGACCGTCGCAGTCAAAAATTTTTTTGTCGGCGACTATGCACTCGCGGCCCTTGAAACGATTGTCGCGGTAAACGGCGCGGCCTGTTGTTGGTTGTTGCTGAAATCGGAAAAAACGTCAAAATCCGTCGACCCTGACGGCAAAGGCGAAAACTATGACGAATGGGTGTGAACGCGTTGCCGCGCCGTGGGAAGAGCTAAAAACGCGCCTCGCCGAACGCGGCGTTCGCGTGTTGTGGCGCGACTTAACGACGTTTCGAGTCGTTGCGACGTTCCTTGGCGTTCCACTTGCGCGTTGCGTTTTGGCGTTCGTGACGATTGACGCGTGGTCGCCTGAGTTTATCGAGCGCGTCGCGGTTGCGACCGACACGCCGCCGGAATACTGGGCGACGTTGCGCGACAGGTACGCGCGGCGTTTCCGACAATCGGCGGGACGGAACGACGGCCCGTCGCCATGGGAACGCCAATATCGCGAATATCGCGACGCCCAATAAAAAAACCGCGCCGTGGGAAGAGGAGCCACGGCGCGGCCAAAGGAAAAGCAATTCGACGACTTGCCTCGAACGCTTATATTTTACGGGCGTTTGTGGGAAAAGTCAATGGCAAAAAAGACCGGTTTTGAAAAAATTCTAACGTATGTAACAAGGCTTCAAGGCGTCGCGAACGGGCTTGCGGGCGAACTCGAAAAACTCCTCGACGCGGCGGACGCGGAAACGCTCGACCTCTTGAAGCGCGAATACGTCAAACTTCCCGCCGACTTGAAAAAGCGATACCAAGCGATTCAGAAGATCATTATCGCCTTGGAGCGGTTGCGTTCGGCGAAAATCGACGAGGCGCAAAAGTTGACGGTCGCGGAGGCGGTCGACGTGATCGAAGCGTCGGGCGCGCAAACGGTCGACGAAGTTCTCGCGGCCTACAAAGCGGAAAACGAAGCGGAAAAAGCCGAACGTCGCAAGCGGATTAATCCGTTGACGTCCGCGCAAGCGCAAGCGATTCTTGATTATCACCCGATCGACGGCGCGTCGATTGCCGACTGGTTCAAGCGCTGGAAAACGAACGACCTCAATCGAATCGCGCAGGCCGTGCAACGCGGCGCGATTGAGGAACTGTCGGTCGATCAAGTCGCGGCGAACGTCTGGAACGCTTGCAACGTTTCGCGTAATTCGGCGCGGACGGTCGCGCGGACGATCATTAACGGCGTCTCGAACGCGGCGCGGGCGGAAACGCTTTTCGCGAACGAGGACGCAATCGACGGAATCGAGTTTTTGGCGACGCTCGACGCGCGAACGTCGCACATTTGCGGCGCGCTCGACGGGACGGTGTGGCGCGGCGACGAAATGAAACACGCCCGGCGGCCCCCGCTCCACCCGAACTGTCGGTCGACCCTCATCCCGGTCGTCGACCTAATCGACCCCGAAACCGGCGAAAAGATCGAAGAGACCGCGCGACGTCCCGCGCAAAACGCCGACGGAACCTATGACCAAGTCGCGGCGAAAACGACGTTCAAGGACTACTTCGAGTCGCAACCGGAAACGTTCCAGCGCGAATGGCTCGGCGAAAAACGCTTCGAACTTTGGAAGTCGGGCAAGCTGAAATTCGAAGACCTCGCGAAACCGGCGACGACGTACCGCGCGACGCCCGCCGACTTAACCCCGCCGACGGAAAAAGCAAAGGAAACCGCCGCTTCCGACGATAAATCGAATAAAGCGCCCGCGACAATTCCAAGCGTCGAAGAAATTCGTAAATTTACCGCCGACGCGGAACAAAGTTTCGACGACAAAATCGCCGTCGCCGAATTGTGGAACGCTCGCGCACAAGAGGCGGAAGAAGCGGGAGAGTTGGAAAACGCCGTAAAGTTTCGGGAAAAGGCCGCCGTTTTATGGGCGCCGATCACCCGGAAACTAAATCGACTCGCGTTGGACAAATTTTTCCCTATCGACGACCCGAACTCAGCTAACCGAAAAACGATGACGGCCAAAACGCCGGGGCGCGTAGAAACGCCCGCGCCTCGCGGTTTCTCTTTGTTAGGGCCGCGCAAAAAAAACGGCTGGACGGAAATGAGCAAAAAAGAGTTGGGGGAAATTAAAAAAGCGCTTGATTTTGTCGGACGCGTAATGGATAATATCGGGGCGGACGCCAACGATTTGGACGGCGTTTATTTCCATGATAAAACGGAAGGGCGCGGGTATTACGACCACGGCGGCGCGCGCGGAGTGAAACCACGAAAAATCGTCCTTTCTCACGCGTTTGGCGACGCTCGGAGAATCGGAAGTTGCGCCGCGCACGAACTCGGCCACGCGTTTGATCATTGCGTTCCGGGCTTGCAAAAAAAAGTCGTCGATTTTTATGTCGCCGTTACCACCGAGGCCAACGGCAAGCGAACAAAGCCTAAGTGGTTGGGTTCGCCGTATTCGCGCGTTGAAAAATATCGGCCCGCCCGCCCCCTTTTCCAAGTTCCCGGGAATTATACGTTAAAATCATATCGAGAATATCAAGATCGTAACAACGACGCGGCGCGCGAAGTCTCCACGGAGTTTGTTTCGATGTGGTGTCAAGAGTTGTTTAAAAACCCGCACGCGTTTATCAAAAAATATCCGGAGTTTTTTCAAGGAATATTGAAGGTTTTGAGCAATGGGAAATAATACCGATAGCGGCGTTGTACGGTACTATGTGCTACGCGCCGGGAAGGCTTGCGTTACCGTTTGGGGGTGGAACGACTCGACCGCCGGAGTTTTTTGGGCTCCCGGTAATTTTCGACCGAGTTCTTTTGCGATGCGACGCGGGTTGAAGAAGCTCGCCGAACAACGCGCCCCGGATATTGGAGCGTATCAAGGCAACGCGACCCCGTATTTTTGGGGGACGTATCCGGAGGCGCGAGCGGCGGTCGAATATTTGCAAAAAGCAGGGCTTTTGACGTTTCGCGGAAAAAAAATCGAAATCGAAGACGTCGGGCCGCCTTTCGTTGCGCCCACCGAGGACGATTTGGATTATGAATTTGTCGAAGATCGCATTTATTGACCGGTGGACGTTCCCGCGCTGTGAGGAGAAATCCAAGATGCCGACGAACCAACCAACGCTTAATTTTGAACCGATCCCCCTTGTTGTTTTCGTGGACTCACGAAGATGACGTGCGCTGTAAGGAAAAAAGAAAATGTCGCAACCTGTCGAAATTACCATATCCGTTCCGCTACACGTTGCAGATAAAATCGACCAATACGCCAAAATCGCGGGTTGGTCGCGCGCCGAACTTTTAAGCCGCTTAGTTTGCGCGGAAGTTGCCGCGATTCCGTTGGACGCGTATGCATATAGCGTCGAGGCACCGACGGATTTCAAGAAGGAGAAAACAAAATGACTCTCAAAGAACTTTTTGAAACTTTGGCCGAGGCGCTAAAAAAATGTCCGCCTAACGCGTGCGTTTATGTGCGACATTACGGCGGGTACGATAGCGACAACGACGAACATTATGATTCGTGGTCGGAAATTACAAGTTTTATTGACGTTACCGCCAACGGGACAGAAGTTAATTTTATGACCGAATCCGCGCTGCCATGCCGAGGAACAAGATGAACTACACCCTTTTTCTACAAGGTTTAACGGTCGGGATTTTGCTCGCGTCCGCCGTGTTCGCGCCGGTCGCCGCGCTCTTGTATGATCGGACGCGCGACGAAATCGCGGTTTTGAAATTCGAACTCGAACAATACAAGCAATTACACGCGTATTACGCGGAGAAAAACCGATGAGCGAAAAAGAAGAAATCGTTTTCGACGCCGACGTTTATCGGCGGTTGGAGTTTTTAGAGCGGCGGTTTAACGCGCTTGTCGAAGAAACGCACAACGCGCGGACAGACGCGCAATCATACGCGTTTGCTTCGTTATGCGTGTTAATTTTAACCTTGGCTTTAATAATGGCTTTACCCTTCATTGTCATACGCGAAACGCCGTCGCCGTGCCCGGCGACCGTCGGCGAACTGGTGAAGACGCTCGAAACCGTCGACCCCGAAACGCCGATCGGAAAGGGGGAAAAATGAACGCAGATTTTTTACAAGGATTAGTCGGCGGCGCTTTGGCGGGCTTTTTAGTCTTGGCTCCGATTTTCGTGCGTTTGTTCGGCGCGATAACGAGACCGGCGCCCGATTGGGCGCGTCCACAAGCCGACCCGGAGCTTTTGGCGGTCGCGCGCGAAATCTTCGCCGAACGCGAAGCGAACGGCGATAAAGCGCCGTCGGAAAACGAGCTTGTCGAGATGGTCGCCGACCGCGTGAAAGGAAAATAAGATGAAGTTTGAAAAAGTCTTACCCGGATTACGCGACGGGCGACGCGTCCAGTTGCGGTTCAAAAACGAACGTTTGTACAGTTTTGGCGATGAGGTTCGCGTCGCTGATCGCGAGTACTTGCGACTAGGTACAGGGCAATTTGGCGACTTGGAAATCGTTGCCGAATACGACAACCCAAGGGGAAAGCCTTCTCTTTGCATTCGACCTTTTACGTTGCGCCGAGACTCGTTCGAACGCGACGACTGGGAATTTGTCGACGACAAAAAACCGCGAGGAAAGACAAAATGACGCTTACCGAACTCCTTGAAAAAGCGCGCGAATATCCGCAAAACGCCGACGTCGTTGTTCCCGACGAAGACGGCGAACCGACCGTCATAAAGACTGTTTATTTTGACGGCGAACGCGTTTGGCTGTACGACCACGCGCAACCTGACTACAACGCTATCGCCGCTGAAAGCTAACCATTTTCGTGGCCTCACGAAGATGATCGCGTCTTGACGATACCTGTTTACTCGATATAATTTAAGCGTCGTCGGATTCCGCCTTAGAGGTTGGAAGCGGTTGAGTTTTTCACCCCGGCGACTTTTTTCGTTAGTGTAATACACCCGCCAAGCCTAGCGCGGGGGCCGCTCGTTGGTTCCCGCGACGCTCAAACGGCGGGTTTTTTTGTTTCTTGGAGATCGCGGCGATGGACGACGAAACTCCGAACGTCGCGACTTGCGCGGAGGCGGACGCGGTGGTGGAGGCGCTGTTCGAGTCGGCGGCGGTTGCGGAAGGCGCGCCGTCGAGTCAGTGCAAAAATGGCACGAACTGACTTTGAAAAACGTTCGTCCAATAAACCGGCGTTTCGTGGTCGTTGCATTTTTTGCAACAGCCACCCGCGCCGCTTGGCGTTTTCCGTTTTGGAAACAACCTCTCTAAAAATTTCGCGTTTTTCTTCTTGCGGTTTTTTTGTCGTATTCTTCGAGCGTCGTTATTTTCCTGTGTTCGAGAGGAGAGCCGCGCCGATGAAAAAAACAAAACGCAACCAACCCCGGAAACGGTCGCCGACCGGTCGACCGATGGTTCGTCGTCAAATATCGTTTCTTGCGTCCGTCGCGAAACCGGCTTTGGCGTATTGCGACGAACGGGGGATACCGTTTTCCGTTTTCGTTGAACGAGCGACGCGGCGTTATTTACGGCGGCTTCAAAGACGCGAAAACGGCGACGCGGAACCGAAACCAAACGCGCTCCGCGTTGCCGCCGACGCGCCGACGTTGACGATCACCGTTTCGGCGAACGTGGAAAACCTCTAAAAAGGGTTAAAAAGGGTTAGGTTTTTAACCCTTTCTGACCCTTTTTAATGGTTTTTACTACCCTTTTTTAACCAAAAAGGGTCTCTTTTTATATATTTATATCTGTATATCTTTTTCTTTTTTATTCTCTTTTCTTATTTTTACTTTTATCCTTTTTCTTTTTTCTTTAGAACTGCTCTAGAGGTAGACTCTAGAGTGGGGAGAAAATTTATAAAAAAAATAGCGGCTAACCCTTTACTTATGTTTGAAAACTTATATAATAACGGTCGAAGGAGAAACTTGTGTCGACCAAAAATTTTTATTTTCCCCACCGATTCGCCGCTTCGCGCGACCCGCGTTTGGCTCGCGCCGAGATGACGCACGGTCTCGTGGCATACGCGTTGTTTTTCAAGCTCCTTGAACTTTTGGGCGAAAGTAGCGACTCCGACGGCTATTTTGAGTTCGACGCCGCGCTTTTGGGACATTTGCTTAGGTGCGAACAACTCGACGTTTTGCGGGCCGTCGTCGTTGATTTTGGGCTTTTCGACGTGGAGTTTGACGAGGACGACGCGCCGGTGCGATTCCGCGCGCTCGACGCCGCCGAACGCGCCGCC
>JAFYQR010000222.1 GCA_017559825.1 Thermoguttaceae bacterium
GCGGCGCAAATCGGCGTTTCGACCGTTAAAATCCGGGAAATCATCGTCGCCGGGAACGCGACCGAATCGTTCCTTTTTTGCGGACGCGACGTTTCCCCGTTGGGCGCGGCGCCTTTCTTTATCGCCGACCGAACTTTCCCGGAACTCGCCGCGTCGACGGTCGGCGATTGGGGCGTCGACTTCGCGCCGTCGGCTCGCGTTCGCGTTTTTCCAACCTTTTCGGCGTTCGTCGGCGGGGACGTTCTCGCCGGTTTCGAGCGGTTGCGAGCGTTCGATTCGTTCGGCGCGCCCGGGCGAACCGCTCTTTTTCTCGACGTCGGGACGAACGGCGAAGCGATTTTAGCCCGCGACGGTCGTTTTTTCGCGACCTCGACCGCCGCCGGGCCCGCGTTCGAAGGCGCCGAGATCGCTTGCGGTTCGCTCGCCGTTCCCGGAGCGATTCGCGCCGTCGATTTTTCCGCCGACGGAACCGTTTGGCGTTCGCGAACGGTCGGCGACGTTCTTCCGGCTCGGAGCGTTTGCGGTTCCGGGCTCGTCGACGCGTTGGCCGGAGCGTTGACGACGAACGTCGTCGCGCCGAACGGTCGACTTCGAACCGCCGACGCTTCGGAAGTCGCCGCGCTCCCCGACGAATTTCGCGCTCGACTCGCAACGGTCGACGGCGAGCGAACGTTTGAAATCGCCCCAACCTCCCCAAGCGTCGATTTTAACGCGACGCAAACGCCGCAGTTCCCTCAAACCTCTCATTCCCCGCAAAGCGCCGCCGATTCTCCCGCCGTCCGCTTAACGCAGCGCGACGTTCGCCGCCTCCAACTCGCGATCGGCGCGATTCGAGCCGGTTTGCGGCTCCTTTGCGAAGCGGCGGAAACGTCGGTCGCCGACCTCGACGCGGTTTATTTGGCGGGCGGTTTCGGCGGCGCGCTCGATCGGACGAACGCTCGGCGCGTCGGACTCCTTCCGCCGGAAATTCCGAACGCTCGAATCGTCGATTGCGGCAATTCTTCCCTTTTCGGCGCGGTCGACGTCTTGACGAAACGCCTCTCTTGGGCTAAAGTAACGGAAACGCTCGACCGAGTCGCGACGCTCGACCTCGCGACCGACCCGCGTTTTGCCGAAACGTTCGCCGAATCGACGCGCTTTCCGGCGTCGGCCGAGTTCCGCGGGTAAAAACGTCCCGCCGTTTTGGCTCCTTTACTTAAAAACTTTCCCGTTTTGCCGCCGTTTTTTCCTTTCGTTTCCACCTAAAACCCGCAAATTAACGACAAGCCTCCGTCGCGGTCCAACCGTTTTCCGCGACGCTTTAAAAATAACGACGCGACATGAACAATTCGAACCGAACACCGCATATTTCCGGCAAAAATATCCTTTGCCTCGCCGTCGACCGTTTGAACGCCGATTTTCTCGGAGCGTACGGAAACTCTTGGGTCGAGACGCCCGCTTTCGACGCGCTCGCGGCGGAGTCGGTTCTTTTCGACTCCTTTTTCGCGACCTCGCTCGACCTCGGAACGCTTTATCGGGCGTTTTGGCGGGGCGAATCTCCGGCGCAAGTCGTCGCTTCGGACGCCGACCGCGACGATTTTAACGATTCGCCGTCGATTTTCCGCCTCTTAAAAGAAAAAGGGTACCGAACGTTCGTCGTTTCGGACGACGAAACGGTCGCGCTTCACCCGGCGGTCGAAGACGAATTTTGCGACGGTCGCTTTTTCCTCGGTTCTCCGGACGCGCCGCTCCCGGCGGAAACGCTCGAAGAAACGCAATTTTTCCGTAACTTCGAGGAGTTGGCGCGTTTTCTCGCCAAGTTGGAAGACGACGCAAAATGCGAAAACGGCGGCGACGCGGCGCCTTGGTTCGTTTGGGCGCACTTTTCCGGTTGGAACGAACGTTGGGATTTTCCGCTTGAACTGCGCGAGCGTTTTCAAGAAGACGAAGACGATCCGGCGCCTTACGCGGCGACGCTCGTCCCTTATTGGCCGCTCGAAAACGACGCGAAATCGGCGAAACGGAACGCTCGCGCCGACGAAAACGCCGTCGTCGAAGCCGCTTTAGCTCGCGCCGCCGCGATTCTCGACGCCGAAAGCGCCGCGTCGAACGCCGACGCCCTCCCCGCCGAAGTCGAAATCGAATTTAACGTCGAATTCGACGACTCGGACGCGACCGACGCCGACCTCGACGACTCCGCCGACGTTGGTTTCGACGAAAACGACGACGAACTCGATTCCGACGACGCGTTTCTCGACGAAAGCGCCGTCGAGCGTCAATTAGCGGCGACAGAGCTTGCCCGTCTTGCCCAACTTGACGCGCCGGAACGTCGGCAATGCGTCGTCGAAGGTTATTGCGGTGGCGTGGCGGCGTTCGACGAGACGCTCGAAGGCTTCGTTCAGCTCCTCAAAGAGAGCGGCGTCCTCGCGAAAACGCTCCTCTTAACGACGGCGACGCGCGGTTTCCCACCCGGCGCCCCGTCCGCGCTCGGCGTCGAACCGACGTCGGAAACCGCCGCCGCGGACGTTTTCGCGCCGACGCCGCCTCTTTTCGACGCGCCGACCGACGCAAACTCCGCCGAGGCCGCCGACTCGAGCTCTCTCCCAATTCCCGCGTCTTACTCGGACTCCGCGAACGCCCCGCTTTACGCGACCGGCGCCGACGGCGAAACTTCCCGATTTTACGCGGAATCGTTCCAGCTCCCCCTCGCGATTCGCCTCCCGAACGGCGTCGGCGCGACGGTTCGGCTCCCGGCGCTTTGCGAGCCGCGCGACGTTTTCGCGACCCTCCGCGATTGGCCGGAGTTCGCCGCCGAACTCGCGACGCCCGAATTTTGGAGCTTCGAAGCGATCGAAATTTCGCCGTTCGCCGGGAAATGGAGCGCGGAATCGGCAACGGAAATCGCCGAAGAACTCGACGCCGACGACGTTCTCGCCGTCGAGAAGGAGCGAACCACCGACTTCGCCGCCGACGCGCCGGACGTTCCCGGTCAAAACCTTCTCCGCCTCCTCGCCAACGAAGACGGCGTCTTGCGCGACCGCGTTTCGGTCGTCGCCCGCGACGCGAAGTCGAGGGAACGGGCGCTCGTCGTCGCCGACTGGATTCTTAAAGAAACGCCCCTCGCGCCCGGCGTCGACGTCGACGATTTTTCCGGAACCGGCGCGTTCGTCGCCGACGCCGCGACGTCAACCGCCGCCGCGCAGA
>JAFYQR010000223.1 GCA_017559825.1 Thermoguttaceae bacterium
GGCGAGCCGCGCCTCCCGTCGTCGGTTCGGTCGTTTCCTCGTACCGTCCGCGCCCGAAATAAAGCTCGCCGAAAAACCGCGCCTCAAAATTCAAATCCGCCGAAAACGAGCGCAAGCCTTCAAGCCGAGCGATCGAATCGCGCAAAAGCCGCTCCGCCTCCGAAGCCGTCGCGCCGTCCGCAAACGCCGCCTCCGCCGACGAGTCGAACTCGTCGAGTCGCTCGACCGCCGCGCTCGGTCCGGTCGCGCCGACCGCTTCGTCCAACGTTCGCCCGACCGACCAAGAAGCGACGCAAGCCGCCGACGCCGCGACGCCGCACCAAAGCCCGAGCTTCGCCGCTCTTGTCATCCGTTCGCCCATCGTTTTCGCCCTCCGATCTTGCCGATCCGAATCGTCGCGCGGTTTGAACCGACGACGCCTAATTTAACGTTAATAACCTTCGTAACCGTCGAACGTATTTTAGCGACGGCTCGCCGCGGTTCTTGCGGAGAAACGCCCGGTTTTTCCTTGAAAAACGGCGACTCTTGAATTATAATAAAAATTATTCGGGCAAAACCCGCGCCTCGCAAGGTCGGCGCCGCGTATTGTACCAAATATAACGATTTTGCGCTACCGTTTTTTTCGCAAAATCTCGGTTTTCCTTAAAAATATCAACGAAGGCCCGCGCGACCTTCCGATAATAAGTAAGAAATTCGTTAAAAATTTTATCGATGCGTCGATTTTTAACGTCCGCCCGTCGTCGATCGGAGACTTTTCCGGCGTCGAGCGCCGTTTTCGTCGGACTTTTGCCCGCTCGAAACGCGGCGCGTCGTTAGTCGTTTGATTTTACGTCGTTTTCCGACGTTCGTTCGAGCTTTTCGCTCGGCGGAACGGTTCGGGACGCGGCGTTTTCGTCGAACGACGCGAACCTTAAAGGGCGTCGGGCAAAACCTTCGACCCACAGACCTCAAATTGGAGACAAAACAGATGCGTTGCAAAGTCCTGTTGTTGGCGCTTACCGTCGTCGTCGCTTGCGGAGCGGGCCCGTTCCGCGGCGGTTTTATCGGTCGTCCCGCGGCGCCCGCCGCCGCGCCGGTTCCGGTCGCTTCCCAAACCGCCGTCGTCGCTCAACCGCGTCAAACGGAAGTCGCTCAAATTCTCTTCAAGGGCGCGGACGGCATGAACATTAATTGGGACACGATCGTCATCGGCGGTTTCGACTCCGAACCGTTGGTCAGCCCGGGTCTCCAAAACTTCGCGACGGCTCGCAGCTATCGTCTGAAGCTCTCGAACATCCCGAACCGTCCGAATCTGACGCTCTATCCGACGCTGACGATCAACGCCGTCACGCCGCGCACGAAGGCTTACCTCGACCACAACGCGATTCCGGTTAAGTTCACCGACGCCGACTTCGACCAAATTCAAAGCGGCAACTTCGTTACGAAGGTGATCTTCCTCCCGTCGCCGAAATTCCAAAACCTCGCGCTCGTCGGCGGCGTCGACACGATCGTCAACACCCAGCTTCCGGCCGGAACCGACCCGATCGCCGAAGCGCAAAACCGCGGCGCGATCCTCGCCGTCGTTCAAATCGGGAACAAAGACCTCTCGCTCCAAGGCTCGACCTTTAATCCGTCGACGCTCTCCGCGATTCCGTCGCAACAAATTCCGATCTCCGGCGTCAACGCCGCGCCGTTCGGAACTCCGGCCGCCGGCCCCGTCCCGGCCAAGCTTCCGACCGTTCCGGTTCCGGAACAACCGAAAATGCTGATCGAACCGGCCAGCCCGAATCCGTCGACCGGCGTCCCGTCCGTCGAAAACTGGAGCGGCAGCAACTTCAACTAGTTTCGCGTCGGTTCCTTTTTTACTTCGCGCCGAAAACGTTTAACCGCGTTTTCGGCGTTTTGGCGACGCGCCGCGCTTCGGTTCGACGCGCCGTTCCTCCCTTCGCGAACGAACTCGCCTTTTGGAAGAACGCCGATCGCGTTTCTCGACGGCGACGCGTTCGTTTTTATTATCGCCGGAACGCCGAGTCAACGTCTTTTGAAGATAGAGAAAATAGAAAAGTTAAGATGAGCCGCAAACGCCTCGTTCAACGCGCTTTCCAAGCGCTTTCGACCTTCGTTCTTCGTTCGTCGTTCGCGGCGGCCGCGTTCGTCCTCCTTTTCAACGGCGGGTTCGTCGCCGCGCAAACCGCTCCGACCGGCTCGCACTACCTTCACCGCCCGTCTCTGCCGACCGGCGAGCTCGCGAGTTTTCATCGTTTGAACGGCGAGCGTCTCGACCGTCCGCAACCGGTCGCTTGGAAGCTCCCGGACGGCGTTCGCGTCGGAATCGCCGCGCCTGGCGGCTACGCTTTTAACGCGAAAATCGACGCGACCGAAGCGCGCTTTCCTTGGTTGATCAACGCGTTCGCGCTCCAACCGGGCCGAGTTTACCGCTTCCAACTGACCGATATTCCGTTCAATCCGGATCGCGCTCTTTATCCGACGCTCGAGTTGATCGGTCGTTTGAACCCGCCCGCCGGCCGCGAATGGGACTTCCCGATCGAAATCGAATTGCCGCAAGCCGACCTTGAGCTCGCGCTCAACGGCAACTTAGTAACGCGCGTCGTTTTCGTCGAAAATTCCGAAAACGCTCGTCCGACCGACGCCGCGCGTTCGACCGCCGACTTGACGGTCGACGTTCCGAACGGTTTCGATCCGGTCGCGGTCGCCGAATCGAAGGGGCGCGTCGTCGCGATTCTTCGCGTCGGGAGCCGCGCTCCGATCAATCTTCCGAGCGTCGACGATCCGTTCTACTTCGGTTTGCCGCCGTTCGCGCTCGCGCCGTCGAGTTTGCAACCGCTCGGCGCGTCGCCGGAGACGTTCGACGTCGTCGAAGGCGCCGAAACAAGCGAAACGGTCGATTCGGCGGAAACGACCGAAGAAATCGACGCGCCGAAAACGCTCGAAACGGCCGAGCCCGAATCCGACGTTCCGGCCCCGACCGACGCGAAGTAACGCCTCGGCCCGTCGGCGATCGGCCCCGACCGACGCGGAGTCCCCTTAAGCGGCGGAGCGTTTTCGCTCCGCTTTTTTCGTTTCCTTTCCGTTTTCAAACAAAATGCCCGTCGATTTCGATCTCGTTCAAGGCGCGCCGCGTTCGTTCGACGCGTCGTTATCTCGCTCGTTCCGCCTCGTGTTGGGAAGTCGTTCGCCTCGCCGTCGTTCTCTTTTGACCGCCGCCGGTTGTCGCTTCGCGGTTCTTCCGTCCGACGACGCCGTCGAGGAAAGCGAGCCGCTCGACGGTCTCTCGCCGTCGGAACTCGTCGACCGCTTGGCGTTCGTCAAAGCGCGAGACGTCGTTCGCCGTCTGAGCCCGCTCGTCGAACCGCCCGTTTCTCCCGAATCGCCCGAAACGGCCGCGCTTCGTCGGGAGTTCGCGTCAATTTTCGGCGAGTCTACCGCGCCGTTCGTCGTCGTTTCCTGCGATTCGGTCGCGGTTTGCGACGGCGAAATTTTGGGCAAGCCCGCCGACCGCGCCGACGCCGAGCGCATCCTCCGTCTGCTGAGCGGAACCGAGCACGAAGTTCGCACCGGGCTCTGCCTTTGGACGGCGCCGGAAAATCGCGTCTTGCGCCGCGTCGAAATTTCGCGCCTCTACATGGAGCCGTTTTCGGAGGAGCGGCTCGCCGCGTATCTTGAGAGCGGTCTTTGGACGGGAAAAGCCGGCGCGTTCGGTTATCAAGACGGAAACGATTGGCTGCGTATGACTTCCGGTTCCGAATCGAACGTTGTCGGGCTCCCGCTCGGCGCGCTCGCCGACTCGCTGCGAACGTTGGCCGCGGAGTCGGCGCCGTCGAGCGGTTCAGTTTAGTCGAGCGAGCGAACGACGCGTTAAAATCGTTTCGACCGTTAAAATCAGTCGTCTTTTGTTCGAACCGCCCGGTTTGTCGACGCTCGTCGCCCCTTTTTCTCCTTTCGCGAAGGAAGAAATCGCGACGTTTTTCAACGCGCCGCAAGAAAATAAAAAACGCCGACAAGTTTCCCCGTCGACGTTTGCTCGGCGCGCTCGCCGTCGAAACCTCGTACTTTTTCGACGTCGAACGCGACCGCCTAAAACGCGCTCGGCTTTCGACGCGGCAACCCGAACCGCGCCCAAACGCTCGCGCCGTTTTCGACGCGGCAACCCTATCCGCGTCGAAACGTCCGCGCCGCTTCGATTTGAAACGGCGACGCGTTTTGTTCTCTCGTTGTTTTTGTTTCGTCGACGCGATTTCCGGCGCTGAAACCGCCGTTCCGAGCGTCGACCGTTTTTCGTTCCGTCGCGTCGATTTCGCGACGTCGTTTGATTTTCAGCTCGTCGGATGAATTTCGCTGATCGAGCGACCAAGTTTGCGTTGTCCGGTCGAGCTCGACGAAACGCGGCGCTTGCTCGTCGTCGACGAATTTTCCGGCGCTTCGTTTTGCAGAAACGCCATGATCTTGTCGCGAGCGGCTTCCGGCTCGTGCGGCGCGCCCATTTGCTCGACGGCGTCCGAAACGCCCATCAGCACCGAGCGTTTCACCCCTTCGCGAATCCATTCGAAAAAGTTAAAGTCCATCGTTCCCCTCCTTCATATCGTCGCTTACCGTCGGCGCGATGCGCTCCGTCGCGTCTTTTTTTTCGCCGAGCGGCGGCGCTTTTTCCCGTTTTATCGAAATCGACGCCCCGTTATTCCGCGATTCTCCGGAAAACGGCGTCGGTCGCCGAGTTTCGCCGGCTTTTTTACTTGTTTTATTTTCTCGCCGACGCCGCTTTTTCGGCGGACGCGTCGACGGACGAGCGAAACGATCGGGGCGCGATCAAACGCCCTCCTCTCGTTATTACGTCGTCGAACGGAAAGATAACAAAAAAAACGGGCGGCGTCCAGAGCTTTTTCGGCAAAAAAGGCGCAGGCTCGGTCGATTTTAACGATTTTACAAAAATTCCTAAATTTTCCGCGAGCGTTTGTCGATAACGCTATTGTCGGCGGCGCGTCGTTTCGACGACCTCGTTTTTCGCGCCGCCACCTTTTCGCTTATCGTTTTATTCGTTCGCGCTTTTCCCTTTTCGCGATTTCGTCCGTTTTCGCTTGTCGCCTTATTTTGTTCAATTTGAAGGAGCCGTTATGACGTCGCAACTCCAAGACGCGCCTCAAACCCCGTCGACCGAAACGACCCTCGTTACGAGCGAGCAATTCATCGCGCTGGAACGGGCCCGGTTGGAAAAATGGGCGTTTTCGCTCCGAGAACGCGAAGACGCGCTCGATCGCCGTTTCGGCGTTTTGAACGCCCGCGTCGCCTCGCTCGAGGGAGCGGCTCGACGTTGCGCCGAGGAAACGGCGGAGGTTCGCGAACAAGCCGTCGAGCTTGAAGCGGTCGCCGAAGAGCAAGCGCAAATCGCGCTCCGACTCGACGCTCGCGCCGCCGAGATCGAATTGGCGAACGCCGAAAGCGCCGAGTCGACGCGCCGAGCCGCCGCGTTGCGGGCCGACGTTGAAACGCGAGAGCGCCGAGCCGCCGAAACGGAACGAACGCTCGAACGGCGAACTCGCGAACTCGCCGACAAAGAGCGCGAGCTCGGGTTGAAATTCGACGAGCGCGAACGCGTTCTCGGCGGCAAACTCGACGAGCGCGAACGAACGCTCGCCGTCCGCGAGCTCGAACTCGACGAAAAGGAACGAGCGCTCGACGCGAAAGAGCGAACCGTCGCGCAAAAAGAGCGAACCGCGACCGCCCGGCTCCGCGAACTCGACGCCCGCGAGCTCGATTTCGGCGAAAAAGAGCGAGCCGTCGCGCAAACGGAACGAACGCTCGCCGTCAAAGAACGCGAAATCGACGAAAAAGAGCGAGCCGTCGCGCAAAAAGAGCGCTCGCTCGTTTCGAAAGAACGCGAAATCGACGAAAAAACGCGCTCGCTCGAAGCTCGGGAACTCGAATTCGCCGCCAAGGAGCTCGAAGTCGACGAAAAAGAACGCCTCGCCGACGAAAAAGAACGCGCGCTCAAAATCCGCGAGCGCGAACTCGAAGCGAAAACGCTCGAAATCGGCGCGAAAGAGCTCGAAATTGACGAAAAAGAGCGAACGCTCGGCGAACGAACTCGCGAGTTCGGCAAGAAAGAGCGCGAACTCAACGTTCGCATTCTCGCCTTCGACGCGAAAGCGCTCGAAATCGACGAAAAGGAACGGACGTTCGGCGCCAAAGAACGCGCGTTCGGCAAAAAAGAACGAGATTTCGACGAAAAAGAACGAACGTTCGGCCTCAAAGAACGCGAGTTCGACGAAAAAGAACGCCAATTCGGCGAAAAAGAGCGAGCGTTCGGCGTCAAGGAACGCGAATTCGGCGAAAAAGAGCGCGAACTCGACGCCAAAGAGCGCGAGTTCGACGAAAAGGAACGCGAGTTCGGCGAGCGCACTCGCCGCGCTTTCGAAACGCTCCGCAACCAACGCGCGATTTTGCTTCAGCTGCGCCAAGAAATCGAACGCGAAGCCGCCGCTTGATCGGTCGCGCTCGTTCGCTTCCCGTCTTCGACGAGCGAACGCTCGTTTGTCCCCGAACGCTCGTTCGTCCGTTCGGAGCGTCGATTGTCCCCGACGCTCCGCGACCGCGCCGCCTCGTCTCGTCGACGGGAGCGGCGCGTTTTGTTTCCCTTCTCCTTCTTTTTACGTCCGATTCTTCCGGTCGTTCGCAAAATAACGACTCGAGCGGCTCGTCTTTCAAAAACCGCCCCCGTTTGCGTTCGACGCGAGCTTGCCAAGAGCGACGAACGCGAGTACAATGGTTTCGGCCCCGACTTCGAAACGCTCGACGCGCCGCCGTTCGACGCGTTTTTCGGCCGCGCTCGGAGCCGGTCGACCAACGTTTTCCCCCTTAATATTAACAAACGACGAAACGACGCGAAAAAGCCCCCGTTTTCCGCGACGTCGTTTCATTTCTGCAACGCCGGAGAATTCCGATGCCGACAATCCGTTCGACGCGAGCCGCCGTTTTCGCCGCGATTTTCTTCGTTTTCGGGAGCGGAGCGTTCCTCCCGAACGCCGTTCTTCTCAACCGCGCCGCCGGATTCGCGCAAGACGCCGCCGTCGAAACGCTCGACGCGGACGCGACCGTTTCCGCCGAGCCGACCGGCGATTCCCCGTTCGTCGCGCCGTCGCTCCTCGACCCGTTCGCTTCCGATCCGTTCGGCGGCGACGCGACCGCCGCGGGCGCCGACGCGAGCGCGCCTCTTTCGGTCGCCGCGCAAATCGCTCCGGCTCCGGAACTCGCCGAACTCGCCGAATCGGAACGCAAGCTCGTCGGTTTTTTGACGCTGCAAACGACCGTCGCGCCCGGTTGGCACATCTATTCGCCGACGCAAGGGGACGGCGGTTCCCCGACGAAAATTTCGGTCGACGCCGAGCCGGCGTTCGAAGTCGGCGCGTTTCGCCTCGCGACCCCCTTTAAGGTCGTCGAATCGACCGGCTTTTTACTTGAAGAACTGACCGGAACCGCCGACTGGATCGCGCCGATTACGGTCGCCGCCGACGCCGCGCCGGCCGACGTCGCCGCTTTCCTCGGAACGCTTAAAGCGACCGGCAAAGTCGACGCGCTCGCTTGCTCCGACGGCGAGGGCGGCTCCTGCTTCCCGCAAAACGTCGAGTTTACCGCCGCTTTCGACGCGTCCCGCGACGCCGCGCCGATTTGGGCCGCCGCCGAAAAACTCGCGCCCGTTTCCGACGACGCCGTCAAAAACAACGCGGTCGCCCAAACCGTCGAAACCGACGCCGACGACGCCGTCCCCGTCGAAAAGACGAGTTTCGCGTCGCGCCGTTTCGCGCTTTTGCTCCTTTACGCGTTTTTGGGCGGGCTCATTTTGAACGCGACGCCTTGCGTTTTGCCGGTCGTCGGGCTGAAGATTATGTCCTTTTTCGACCAAGCCGGTCAAAAGCGTTCGAAGGCGTTTATGTTGAACGTTTGGTATACGCTCGGCGTTTCGGTCGTTTTCTTCGCGCTCGCGTTCGCCAGCGTTGGATTGAGTTTCCTCTTCACTCGGGCCCTTTTCCAAGTCTTGATGAGCGTTATCGTTTTCGCGTTGGCGCTGAGCTTGATGGGGCTTTGGGAGCTGCAAGCTCCGTCGTTTTTGGGCGGACAAAAGTCGAACGAGCTGACGTCGAAAGAGGGCTCCGTCGGCGCGTTCTTTAAAGGGCTGATTACGACGCTTCTCGCGATCCCCTGCGGCGCTCCGCTTTTGAGTCCGACGCTCGACTGGGCGGCGGAAACGGCGCGACAGGGCGAAATCGGTTTGGTCGTCGTCGTTTACTTGGTCATCGGCGTCGGGATGTCGTCTCCGTTTTTGCTCGCGGGCGCGTTCCCGGAACTGTTGAAATTTTTCCCGAAACCGGGCGTCTGGATGGATACGTTCCGCAAGACGATGGGTTATTTCCTCCTAATCGCGGTCGCTTGGATCCTTTACTCGGCGCCGCTCGACTACCAGCTTCCGACGGTCGCGCTCCTCTTCGCGATTTGGTTCGCTTGTTGGAATATCGGGCGCAACCAATTCGAATACGGCCCGGACGCGTTCAAGAAGAAGGCGACCGGCTGGGTTGTTTCGGCGCTTGTCGTCGCCGCCGTCGTTTTCGCGTCGTTCGACTTCCCGGGCAATCCGTTTGAAACGACGCTCCGTCCGGCGGTCGAAAAGAAGATGCTCCGTTGGGCCGAGCGCGCCGAAAAAGCCGGGCTCTTGGCCGCCGAAAAAGAAAAGCCTTGGCGCCTCTTCGACCGCGCGACGCTCGACGCCGAGCTCGCCAAAGGCCGCGTCGTCGTCGTCGACTTCACCGCCGACTGGTGCGTCAACTGCAAGTTCCTTGAAAAGACGATTCTGCATACGCCGGAAGCGCTCGACGCGCTCTCCGCTCGCGGCGTCGTTACGATGACCGCCGACTGGACGAACCAAGACGCGCAAACGCCCGACGTCTTGGCGATCAACGAACTCCTCGACGCGACCGGCGCCCGGCAAGTCCCGAAACTGATGTTTTTCTCGCCGGGCGACCCGGAAAATCCGGTCGTTTTGAGCGGCCTTTACTCCGCCGACAAGTTTTTCGAAACGCTTAACCAAGTCGCGCCGGAAACCGAAAAATCGCAAGCCGAAACGCCGAAAAAATAACGTCGCGTTTCGCCCCGTTCCCCCCGTTTTAACGCGAACGGCGTTTCTTCCCCCGAAGTCGCGCCGTTCGTCCGCCCCGTTTTACCTTTCCATTTTCCTTATTTTAACCGTTTACTCTTTTCGAAAGGCTCCCGATGTCGTCGAACCGCGCCGCGCTTGAAGAACTCCGTTGGCAAAAATTTCCCGTGTTGAACGACGGTTTCGTCGCGCTCGTCGACGCGATGGGCGACGACGCGGCGATCGCCCAAGCGGCCCGCGTCAGTTACGGCGCCGGAACCCGTTCCGTCTCGGACGACCGCCAACTCATTCGCTATTTGGCGCGACACCGACACACGACGCCTTTCGAAATGGCGGAAATCAAGCTCCTCGTTCGCGTTCCGATGGACGTTTGGCGCCAATGGATACGCCACCGCAGCGCGTCCGTCAACGAATATTCGACGCGTTATTCCGTCGCCATCGACTCCGCGCACACGACCGCTCCGGACGGTTGGCGCCGTCAAGCGACGACGAACCGCCAAGGAAGCGAAGGCGCCTTCGACGCGGAAATCGGCGCCGAGCTGACCGCCTCCGAAGCGGCGTTCCAACGCTCCGCTCGCGAACTTTACGAACGCCGCGTCGAACTCGGCGTCGCTCGCGAACAGGCGCGCAAGGACTTGCCCCTTTCGACTTACACGGAGGCCTATTGGAAGATCGACCTGCACAACCTCTTCCATTTCCTTAGTTTACGAATGGAGAAACACGCGCAGCTCGAAATCCGCGAGTACGCGACGACGATCGGCGAAAAGATCGTCCGCCCTTTGTTTCCGCTCGCTTACGACGCGTTCGTCGATTACAACCTCGGCGCTCAAACGCTTTCGCGGCTCGAACAGGAGACGATCGCCCGCTTAGCCGCGACGAAAACGCTCCCGGCGAGCGTCGCCGATTTCCTCGAATGCGGCGACCCGAGTTGGCGAGGGCTCGAACGTTGCCGCGAACGGGACGAAGCGCTCGAAAAGTTGACGCGTCTCGGCCTCGTTCGCTAACGGCAAACGCAACGCAAAGTTTTATCCGTTTCAATAATAAAATTACCTCCCCAAACCGTTAAAACGCGCCTTTAAACGCTCTTTTTTCTTCCGACTTTAACGCGGCGCCCGCCTCCGTTCGACGCGAGCGCCGCCCAAGGAGCGCGATATGCAACGCCGTCCTCTTTCCCCCATTCTCTCCATATTGCTCGCAACGCCGATTTTAACGCCGTTCGACGCGTTTGAAACGCCGTTTCAAGCGTTCGCCGTCGGGCCAATCGCCGCGCAAGAGCCGCTCGCGACCGACGACGAAGACGCCGAAATCGATTTTCAACTCGTCGCGCCCGGCGAATTCGATCTCGCTCCGGACGACGCGCCGACGCTCGAAATCGACGCCGACTCCGACGACCGCCCGGCGATTCCGCTCGCCGTCGAGCCGTCCGAAAGCGCCGTTCCCGACGTTTTGGAAGCGGAAACGGTCGACCCCGCCGAAATGGAGCGGTTGTCGCGAGACCCGTTGTTTCAAGAGTTTTCCGCCGCGTTCGATCAAGCCGCGCCCCTTCCGTCGCTCCCGAACCTCGACGCGCTCAACGCCGAACGAGAAGCCGACGCGCTCCTACAAACCGGCGGCGCGCAATCGTCGACCTTTCCCGCTTCCCCCAATTTAACGCCGAACGCCGCCGAAAAACTCGCCGCGCTCGACGAAGTTTTGGCGATCGCCGCCGTCGACCTCGACTCGCTTGCCTTATCGGAGTCGGAACGAGCGATTTTGACGCGACTCGACGCCGAAATCGCGCGGCTCGCGCCCCTTTGGCTCGACGCCGAGTTGAATCGGAACGTCGTCGGCCGTCGCGAACGCGTTTGGGAACGCGCCGAAACGCCTGTTTCCCTTAATTTCGCCAATTCGCCCGAAACCTTCAATCTCTCCGAAACGCCCGGTCGCCCGCTTTTCGCGCGTCCCGCCGTCGCCGAACGCTCGACCGGCGTCCGATTCGAAGTAAACGACCCGAAACCGGTCGCGTCGGTGTCCGATTGGGCCCTCGCTCCGGCGGCTCCGTTCTTCTTTGAAGTTTCCGACCCGACGACCGGCGACGTTTTTTACACGAAGGCCGGCGACTTCGAGCCGTTCGAGGGGGGCGCGGCGCTCGTTCGCGGCGACCGAATCTTCGTCGCGACGGTCGAGCCGGGCCCGAACGCGGCGTCCGGGCGAGCGGAGCGAATCCGAATTTTGAAAAACGGCCAAATTCAGGGCGTCGACGCGACCGGCAAACGGATTATCGCCTTTAATATCGGAACGTTTTCCCTTTACTTATTCGACAATCCGGCGCGTTTGGCGTCCGTCGACGGCGTTTTCTTCGTCCCGACGGCGGAATCGGGAGAACCGCGCCCGGCGAAACTCCCGCCGAACGCGGAAATCGGCGTCGAGTCGGGCCGTTTGCTCCTTTCGAACGGTCGTCCGGACGAAATTTTCGCGCGCCTCGTCGTCTTGTGCAAGTCGAAAAAGCGGCTCGTCGAAATTTTGACGCAACCGCGCCTCCAAACGGAAACGCCGACGCGCTGACGGTCGCTTCTTTTCCGCCGCCTTGCCGTTAAATCTTTAACGCCCGACGTCCCCGCGACGCCGGGCGTTTTTGCGCCGAATTTTCGCGTCCCGAGCGTTCGCGTCGCTAATACGCGCGACGCCAAGCGTTTTTTCCTTCCCTTCTTTCCCTTTTTAACGTTCGTCGCCGTTAAAACCGACAAAAAAGGGAACGTTCGAGCCGCCGACGCGTCCCGAAACGTTCCCTTTTCTCGCCGTCGAGCGAGTTCGCCCCGCCCGACGCGTTTCAACGGCGATTCGCCAAACCGCCTATTTTACCGCGACGCGTTCATTCCACCGCGTCGCCGCTCTTCGCGCTTTCCGTTTCGCGCAACTCGAACGTTTTTTCGCGCCGAATTTCGACCGGGCCGAAGAGACCGGACTCCGCCGAGCCCTTATAATTCGACGGCAAATCGGCGTAATAGTTTGCCAACGTGTTGAAAACGACGACTTCAAGCCGGTTTTCGCCCGGTTTCAGCGCGTCGGAAACGTCGAGCCGCCAAGGCGACGTCGGCAAATCCCCAACTTCGCGACCGTTCAAGAAGACGCGGCAACTTGCGCTAACCTTGCCGAGTTCAAGCCAAACGCGCTCGTTTACGCCGTCTTCGCCGCTTTCCCAAACGAACGTTTTCCCGTATTTTACGCCGCCCGAATAACCGGCTAAGACGCCGCGACCGTTCCAGTCGCCAAGTTCCGCCGTTCCGACGCCGCAATCCAACCGAATCGGTTCCGGGAAGACGGCGCCGCCGCAAACGCCCGGTTCCGGCTCGATTTCGAGCGCGACGGTCGCCGCTCGTTCGAACGGCTCGGCGAATTTAAGCGTTTCCCAACGAATCGTTCGTTCGGAAAACGCCGCGAAAACATTGTTCGCCGCCGCGTCGCCTTCCGTTCCGGAGCGTTTGCCGCGCCAAAAATCTTTTCCGGCGACGCCGACCGATTTCCGTTCGCAACTCGCCGGGTCGACCGGTTTTCCGTCGACGACGACCGACTTCAACGCGCCGCGCAACGGAATCGACGCGCCGTTCCAACCCGGAGGCGCGACGAAGCGGAACCAATACGTCGGACGCGCCGTCGTTCCGAAAACGTCGAAGTCGAGAACGCCGGGCCGGTCGAACCAAACGGTCGAAAGGGGCGTTCGTTTCCCGGCGACCGTCGCGGCGCGGTTCGCCGCTTCGTCGTTCCAAGCGCCGTTATCCGTTCCGTTCTCGACGCGAAGCGCCGTCGAAACGTCTTGTCCGTTCTTCTTATTTTCGCCGTTTTCACCGTTCTCGGCCGCCGTTCGAGCGACGAACGCGAACGAACGCCGTCCCGACGCGTCGTATCGGAGCAAAATCGGCGATTTCGCGCCGTCGTTCGCGACGACGAGCGCCGTCGACGCGTCGTTGAAGTCGAATCGTTTCCCGTCGACGAAAAGCGCGCCCGGAGCGTCGCCGCCGACGCAAACGTCGACCGGAACCGCCGACGCGCCGCCGACTTTGCCGGTTTCAACGGTTTTACCGCCTTTAACGCCGTCGTTACCGCTCGCCGGAGCGTTCGCGACCGCCGCCGTCGACCAAAGGTAATAAATCGAACCGGCTTCTTCCGGCGCGAAAACGGTCTCGTTGAGCGCGCCCGCGTTCTTCCCGAGCCCAATGAAGCGCGAGTCGATCCGCTCTTTCAGCCCGTGATACCCTTGGCGCCCCGGGTTTCCTTCGATCCCCCAACGCCAAGAGAAGCCGAGCTGCGCCCAGCGGAACTCGCGCCCGTCGACGACGACCGGAACGCTCGGGTCGACCGTTCGCAACGCCGCCAATTTCGCGTCGAGCGCCGCGACGTCGACGTCCGCCGGGAACGGGCCGAGCCGCCAAAACTTTTGCCCGAAATCGCAAAGAACGCTTTGCGCTCCGTCGAACGACGGCGCCGCGCCTCGCGCCTTTTGCTCGTTTTCGCTATTCGCCTTATCTTCGCCGTTCCGCGCCGTTTCGCCGACCGTCGCGACGCAGTCGAACCGCCGCGCCTCCGCTCCGAGCGTTTCTTCGGAAATCGGGAGCCGGAAGTCGCCGAACCGGTTGTTCAACGTCGGCGCGACCTCGAACGACCATTCGCCGTCGAGTTTCAGCGGCGCGACCGTTTCCGGCGCCGTCCCGACGAGCGTTCGTTTCGAACCGTCGACGGTCGTCAGCCGAATTGTTTTTTGACGATTTTGCGGGTTTTGCGCTCCGTCCGCCGCCGTTTTCGCCGTTTCGGCGCCTCCCGCGAACGCTTTCGCCGTCCAACCGCCGTTTTTCGCGTCGAAATTCAACTCGGCGATCTCCGCGACGTCGGTTTCGAGCGCGGTCAAACGCCGCGTCGGCTTTTCGTTCTTCCAAAAGACGACGATTCCGGCCTCCGTCTTCTCAAACGGCCAACGGAGCGTCGTCGTTCCGACGTTCGGGCCGTCGTTCGTTTCGAACGCTTCGACAACTTCGCGCCGCGAACCGTCCCAAGCGTTCCAAAATTCCGCGCGACCTTGCGCCGGGAAGTTCAGCCAAGCGCCCTTGGCGCCGCGCATAACGAAGAACAGTTCCGCGTCCGCCGACGACCGCCGCGACGCCGCGCAAGGGGCGCCGGTTTTCGCGTCGAACACGTCTTGTCGGAAACGGCCCAAAAATTCGTTAAGGTTCGCCCAAAGCGCCGCGTCTTGCCCGCCGTTCGCGTTCCCGCCGCCGGTCGCTTCGGAGTTGACGCCGGTTCGGTGCAGGACGTGAACGTTCCAAACGTCGACCGGTTTTGTCTCGGCAAGATCGGTTCCGAGCCGCCAAGCCTTCGCCGCCGTCTCTTTATTTTGCGCGTCTTGTCCATTTTCCGCTTTTTGCGCCGTTTTCGCATTCGGCCCGACGAGCGAATACCGGAAATCGACCGTCGACGCGACCGTCTTCCCGTCCCGAACGAGCGCGACGAAGAACCCGGCGGAACCGCGGCGCGGCGAGTCGGCGTCGCGACCGTCGATCGTCAAAACGTCGCCGTCTTTCAGCGTCAGCGTTCCGCTCCACCCGCCGGAATAATCGGCGTTATCGCAAATTTTTCGCTCGCCGACGTAAAGCGCCCCGGCGTTGTCGCAGAAGAAACGAACCGCAACCTCGACCGGCTTATCGCCCAAACCGTTCGCGACCCATTTGAAGAAAACGTTCTTTTCCAGCTCGGAACTCCAAGCCCAACGCCCTTCGAAGCCGCCGTCGTACCGCCGAATCTTCGACAGTTCGCCGCTTTTCCCGACGAGCGTTCCGTCTTCCGCAGCTTTATTTTGCGCGAGCTCGCTATTTTCGCCGTCTTCGCTAAACTTCGCCGAAATCAACGCGCCGACGCCGCCCTTTTCGTTCGTTCGAACGGTCGAGCGTTTCCCGGCTTTCGCTTCGGCGGCGGTCAGTCCGAAAATTTCGCGAACCGCCGCGTCGAGCTCGGCGTCCTCGCGCCCGGCTCGGTCGGACGCTTCCGGCAAGGCGTCGAGCGCGACGACCGTCCCGCCGGCGCGGTAAAATTCGAGCGCTTTCGCCAACGTCGACCAACGAATCCCGCGCGACGCCGGCAAAATAAGGACGCGGTGTTCCGAATCGCCGATAAGGAGCCGCGCGCCGTCGACTTTCGCCCGTTTCAGCGAATCGTCGTCGACGAAAAGAACGTCCCGCCCGGTCGCGTAAATTTTCTCGGCGGCGGCGAACGCGACGGAGCGCGAACGATCCCCGTCGAGCCGCGCTTGGTACGACGTCACCGGGTACAAGACGAGGAAATCGGCCCGCTGAACGCCGCGAGTCAGCGCGAACGACGCTCGCTCAAAGTACTTCAAAAACGCGCCGAACGTCTCCCAATAAGGTTGGCGGAAGTGATAGCAAGGGGGCGCCCATTCCCAAAAACCGCCGTAAGTCGTGTAATACAACCCGTGCAAATTCAACAGGTTCGCGCCGAAGAGGAAGTTTTCGTTCGACGCGAAAAGCAACCGCTCCGGCGTCGCGCCCCAACCGAACGAGTGATACCCTTCGAGCCAAACGCGGGGCCGTTTGTAAAAATGCGCGATCGACGCCGAAACCTTGCATTTGATAAAATCGGCGCGACCGCCCGGGGTGTCGTGTCCCGGCGACGTGTACCAACGAGTCGCGCTGAAATAATCGCCGAACTCGACCGGATTCTTCCCCCGCCCCATCGAGTCGCAAGCGTAAATCCGCCCTTTCGACGCGTGCCAATCGAAAATCGGACGGAAATACCGTTCTTCGGCGAGGCGCACCCGAATATCGGCGAAATCGATTCGATCTTTCTCCGTTCGCGTCCCGACGTCGGCGTCGAAAACCGCCGGAAGCGCCGCCCAAAGCGGATAGCCCTTACGCGCGGCGAAGACCTCGGCCAAGTCGTCGGCCCAAATTCGCTCGCCGGTTCCGAGTTGCAGTTCGTCTTGAAAGAAGTAATTCAGCCCGAGCGTCGTTTCCGGCCCCGTCGTTCTTACCTTCTTTTCCGAAACCTCCTTGTTCTCCGCGTCCGCTTTATTCTTCCCAGCTTTCCCTTTCTTCGTTTCTTGCGCAAGGGTCGCCAACGTCCGCGTTTCAAACGGTTGGAAGAAACGTTCGACAACCGTCTTCCCAGCCGCCGGGTGCAAAGGATTCAACGTTTGCGGAACGCGCCGCGCCTTGAAGAACCAAATTTCGACCTCGTCGCCGTCTTTCGCCTCGTCGATTTTAGCGATTTCAGCGATTTCAGCGTTTTTATCGCCCGTCCTCAATGCTTCTACGTCCGTTCCAAGCGCGACGAAACGTTTCGCGTCGAGCCGCCCGCCGTCGCCGACCGGGTAAGCGACCGTCTGAACGAGCGTATCGTTCGCCGTCGACTCTAACGATTTTAACGTTTCCAACGCCGCCAACGGCGTCGCGAATCGACCGTCCGCGTCGACTTTCGCCCGCTCTTTCGCCGCGACGTAAAGGGTTCGGCTTTGCAACTCCGCGTCGCGATAAATCAAGCGGTCGAAGAGGTTCGTCGGCGAATTTTGCCAATCGAGCGTGTATCCGCTGAGTCCGACGCCCATCCCGAGTTCCCGACAGCGCGCCGCGACGGCGTCGAACGCGTCGAACCATTCGGGCGTCAGCGGTTCCGGGTCGTTCGGGTAAGTCAACCAATTCGGTTGTTTTTCGCTGCGGACGTCTTGGTGCGCGTAATTGATTTGGACGCCGGAAATCCCGCCCTTCTTCGCCAATTCGTCGATTTGCCAAAGAAGTCGCTCGGCGTCGAGCTTTTCCCCCGTCCACCACCAAAACGGAACTTCGCCGTATCCGGTCGGCGGCGTCGCGAATCCGGTTTTCCAATCGATTGCCGCGTCCGCCGCGAACGCGGAAACGTCGCCGAACGCCTTCGCGTCCCAAGCCGTCGAGTCCGACGCCTTGCTAATCGTCCGCGTTGCCAGCCCGTCGTTCGCCCAAACGTCGAACGTTCCGCCAAACGCCGCCGTTAAAATCAACGCGACCGTCAAAGCCGCCGTTTTACGTCGCCATCGTTTCCGCACAATTTTCACCCTTTAAACCAAAAACAGAACAATCATCAAGAAATTCATTCGATTTGACGCGGCGCGCCCGCCGAAAAAGGCGACGCAACCGCGACGGTCGCCCGATTATAACAGAATCGCCGCCCAAAATCAAGAAAACGCGACGCCGAGTTAAAAGAATCCGTCGAAAACGCTCGATTAAAACGCCGCTCCAGTCAAAAAATCGACGTCGAACGGCTTGGCGACGACGCGAAGAGCCCCGAGTCCCGCTTGTCGCTCCCAAAAATCGACTTCGTCGCGACGCGGCGCGAAACCGAGAAGATCGAGCGCCGCCGCCGGAAACGCCGCCCGAATCGCCCGCAACTCGTCGAGCAACCCCGCCGCCGCGAGATCGACCGCGTCGACGACGACCCGAGTCGGCGCAAAATCGGCGAAACGTTCGAGCCGACGAACCGCGCCGAGTCGAACGGAAGCGCCGCGTTCGGCGAACTCGTCCCGCAACAACCGCCCCAACGCCGCGTCGCCGCCGGGAAAAATCGCGACGGCTCCCGTCGTTTTTTCCGAATTTAACGTTTTTAACGACGACGCTTCCCCCGATTTCGCTCCCCGCCGCGCTTCCTCGACGCAAAAATCGCCCCAAGTCGCGAGAGGCGACGCGGCGAAGAGCCCGGCGGATTCGGCGAAAAATCGGAAAAACTCGCGCCGTCCGGTCGAGCGCCAAGTCTCCGCGTAAAAGCGCCGCGTTCCGGGAAAGGTCGCGCCGGTTCGATTCTCGCCCTCGCAAAGGCTTCCTGCGACGAGCGCGATCGGCGCGAGAGGCGCGATTCTCCGCAATCGCTCGACGTCGACAGGCGAAAATTCGTTCGGAAACGAGCGGCAAAGAAGAAAAAAACCAACGTCGTTAAGCGTTCGCGCCGTCGAATCGTCCAACGCGCCGCGGGCGAACGTTTCGCAAAGAACCGTCGAAACGCCGAAACGCGCCTCCGCCCGCCGAACGTCCCGCTCGATCGCTTGAAACTCTTCCCGCGTCGTTTTACCGCCCAGAAAAATTTTCATTCGCGTTCCTTCAAACCGTTTGCTTCCTTAAACCCAGCGCAACCGCTAAAATCAGCGCGGTCGTTTTCACTATCATAAACGAAACGGCTAAAAAAACAACCGGGGGACGCGACCTTCTCCTTTTTTTCTTCCTATTTTTTCTATTTTACCGCCTTAACGTCCGCTTTCAACGCGGCGAACGTCGTCGGGCAATAAAAAAACCGCTCGAACGGTATGGCTCGAACGGTTTTTCCGGTAAACGTTTGTCAACGACGGTCGACGCGCTCTTCCGTCGTTCAACCGCCGACGACGATTTTTTCGCCCCAAACCGGCAACAAGACGGAATCGCTCGCGCATTTTGCGCAAACTCCCAAACCGTACTTGTACGACCAACGCCATTTGTCGATTTCGTGCCCAAGTTCGAGAATATGGGAAAGCAAGGTAAGTTTCGGTTTCAGCGTTTCCTTAACGCATTTCGGAACGTCGAGCCCGACCGCTAAGTGCGGAATAAAAACGTCGACCGGCTTTTCGGGCGTCAACTGCGCAAAATTGCACGCGTCGCCGACGTGATAAACGACGCGATTCCCCGACGCCGCGCCGCAATCGATTTCATACGTCGAGACGAAACGCCGTAATTTCGCGTTGTGATCGACCAAATCCACTCGAATTTTCGCGTCGCCGAACTCGTATTCGCAGCCGTCCGGCCCGGTTTTCCAGCGGTTGTCGAGGAAATTCGAAACGACCGGTTTCCCGGCGGCCTCCATCGCTTCGATAAAAGACCGCGTAAAGTGGTCGCCGTGGTTGTGCGTGATCATCGTGAAATCGACGAGCGGCGCAAGCTCCGGCGCCCGGCGGTGTTTCACGTCGACGGCGAACGTTTGCGTCGGCGTCTTGACGACGTAGCCCATGTTGTAAATTTGCCAAAAAACGACGGTTCCCTCGGCGACTTCGGTCGTCGGAATCTCGCGCAAAATCTTGTCGAATCCGGAGTCGAGGAAGCGCAAAACGCCCCGTTCGTTAATCCAACGCGCCGCGTTTTCGGGGGAACCGTTGAAATAATCGTTAAACTCCTTCGCTTCCAAACGGTCGACCGAACGCTGAATCGTCAGCGCCGCGTTCAATCGCTCGTCGGACCACTTCGGGCCCGACGTTTCGCTCAAAACGCGAATCGCCGCGTCGATTTCCTCCGCCGTCGGCTCCGGGCCGTCGGTGAACTCGGCGCCGAACGCCCTTCGCAAATCGAGCGGCCAAAAGCCGGACGCCGCCAACGCGCCCCCCCAAAGCGCCGCGCTCTTTAAAAATTCGCGACGAGTCGCCGCGCCGCGTTGCGTTAAAACGTTCATCGAAATCCTCCGCTTTCAGTTTCGGCGTCAAAAAATTTCTTCGAATCGGGCCGCCGCGAACGCCGCTCGAACAGCCGACGAAAAGCGCGAGCCGCCCGCCGCCGCTAAATCGATTATAACGCCAAACCGTCGTCGACGCAATGAAAAAAATCGCGCGAACGCTTATTTTTTTACGCCGACCAAATTCGGATTCAAGCGCAAGGCCTCCGCTTCGTCGATTCTCAGCAGATTGATCGTCGGAAAACGCCAGCCGCCGATTTTGCCGAAACGACGGGTCAACTCGTCCGCGTCGCAACTTAAAAACCCCCAAATCTTCGGATCCGGATCGGTTGCAAGCCAAGCGTCGGCGTGCTTTGCGACGACGGCGTCGTAACTCTTGCGCGAGGCGCCGTGCGCGTACTTCCGCCCTTGGAAGCGACGAACGTCGCCGTCGAAAGCGGGACCGATATGGTACAGCTCGTGCGTTAGCGTCTCGATTTTATCTTTTAGCGACAAATTCAAAAAACGCGGCGCGTAAATCGTCAAAATATAGAGCAACTTGACGCGCCCGTCGCCGTCGAGAACGTTCGGCGCCTTCCAAAACGCTCCGCGTCGAAACGTCGCCAACGAGCCGCCCTCGAAACGCAACGGCGTCAACGACGCGAAAACTCCGTGTTGCGCGTCGTTGCGCGTCGTTCGAAAAGCAAAACCGACGTAATCGAGATCGTATTTTTGAAAAATCGGCGTTTTTGCGCAAATATCGCGGCAAACGACGCGCAACGCGTTCGTGTAATCGAACATAATTCGACGCCTCGCCGTTAAAACAAGGAAGATAAGCGAAATAGAAAAGCGTCTTTCAAGAACGCGACAAAAAAACGAGCTTCCGCCGACGCTCAACGCGACGACGAACGCTCGTTTTTCGTTATTTCGAGTCGAAACTGAGAATCACTCGACGGTCGGGATCGACGGCGCGGCTTTCGCGTTGCGCTTGTCGTTTTCGCCGACGAATTCGATGATCGCGCGTTTACCGGCGTCGCCGAGACGCGGGGTCGCGAGCTTCAGGATGCGGGTGTAACCGCCCGGACGTTCGACGTAACGCGGCGCGATTTTATCGAAGAGAATCGAAACCGCTTCGCGAGCGACGGACGAGGAACCAAACGCGCTGTAAACGGCGCGACGAGCGGCGAGAGCCGGAGCGGCCGCTTTGTTCCATTCTTTCCAACCTTCGCCTTCGCGCCAGGCTTTCCACTCGGCGGAACCTTTTTCGGCTTTGCAAGCGAGAGCTTCGGCGGCGGCGATCGATTTTTGAGCGCGAACGGCCTTCGTGATCAGCTTTTCAACGAACGGACGAAGTTCTTTCGCTTTCGGCAGGGTCGTAACGATGCGGCCCTTGACCTTCGGCGCTTGTTCTTTCGAGTCGTAAGCGTCGTCTTCGCGTTCGGTGAGAACGAGAGCGAGCGCGAGGTTCTTCAAAAGAGCGCGTTGGTGGTTCGGGTTGCGCCCAAATTTTCTACCAATTCTTCTATGTCGCATGGTACTTACTATATGCTATCTAATAATTAGGCTATTTTCAACAGGTCAAACAAACTTCGCGCCTTGCGAGTTCGCCGCGGCGGGAATGCGCATGCCAAGTCGCAAACCGATCGCCATCAACTTTTCCTTGACTTCGTTCAACGTCGTTTCGCCGAAGTTGCGGACTTCGAGCAGACTGTCTTCGTTGCGAACGACCAGCTCGCGCACCGTCGTGATATTCTCGTTTTCCAAGCAGTTCATCGCTCGGACGGAGAGATTCAAGTCGGAAAGCGTCATCGCCAACTTCGCTTCGAGCGCCGGATCGAGCCCGGCGGAACCGGAAGTCTTCGCGCGGCTGAACACGTTTCCTTCCAGACGATCGTATTGAACGAACGGGTTCAGGTGTTTGCGCAAAATCTTCGAGGCTTCGACCAACGCCATCTCCGGGTCGATCGAACCGTCGGTCCAGATTTGCATGACCAAACGGTCGTAGTTCGTCTTTTGACCGACGCGAGTTTCCTCGACGTTGTATTGCACCTTAACGACCGGGCTAAACGAAGCGTCGAGCGGAATGTGCCCGATTTCTTCGTTGCGGTCGCGGTACGACGCTTGTTCCGTCGCCGGAACGTAGCCGCGACCGTTTTCGACGACCATTTCAAGGCTGAACGGCACGTCGTCGGTCAGCGTCGCGATGACCAGCTCGGGATTGATAATATCGACCTCGGAGTCCGGAATCACGTCGGCTCCGGTAACGACGCCGGCCTTGTTCTTTTCGATACGAATGACGCGGGGTTTATCGTCGTGGGAGCGAACGACAAGCGATTTGACGTTCAACGCGATCTCGGTAACGTCCTCCATCACGCCCGGCAACGAGGTGAATTCGAGGTGCGCGCCGCGAAGTTTCATCTTCGTAACCGCGCTCCCCTCCAAGCTCGACAAAAGAACTCGGCGGAGGCTGTTCCCAACCGTGACGCCGAAACCGCGTTCAAAGGGCTCGGCGTAAAATTTTCCATACGTCGGAGTGAAAGCGTCGCGATCGCAAACGACTTTGCTGGGAAGCTCCAATCCTCTCCATCTAATTCTCATGTTCGGTTCGCTCCAGTTTGATTTTGGATATCGAATTCTCGACAAAAATTCAATTCGATTCGCCGACGATAAATTCGAGGTTCCGCGTTCGCTTCGCCGAAAAAACAGGGTCGACGCGTCGACAAACGGCGACGAAGGGCGAGTCCGGGCGCCGTCGAACCGCCGAAAAAACGACGAATCGACGACGCGAATCGGAAAAGTCGAACGGCGATTTGCCGCGCGCTACTATTTCGAGCAAAGCTCGACGATCAGTTGCGGGTTGACCGGCAACGAAACGTCGTCGTAAACCGGATTGCGGAGGACGGCGCCGCTCGGGACGTCGCCGTCGTTGCGAACGAGGAAGTCCGGAACGACGCGGCCGTTCATACCGGCGATCGCTTCGGTAACGATAGCGAGCGAACCCGGTTTCTTCGCCTTGTTGCCTTCGCGCTTGTAAACCTTGACCGAGACGACGTCGCCCGGACGGACGAGGTAGCTCGCGACGTCGAGACGACGACCGTTGACGCAGATGTGCCCGTGCGAAATCAGCTGGCGAGCTTGCGCGCGGGAAACGCCGAAACCAAGGCGATAAACGACGTTGTCCAAACGACGTTCAAGCAAGGACATGAGGACTTGACCCGTGTTCCCTTTGGAACGTTCGGCCATTTGATAGTACTTGCGGAATTGGGCTTCAAGAACGCCGTAGAACGTCTTGACCTTTTGTTTTTCGCGAAGTTGTTCGCCGTATTCGGTCGTCTTGCCGCGTTTGAAACCGTGCATACCCGGCGGAAGAACCGCGGAGCGTCCGTCGCGACGGCTTTCGCCGGCGCGAGCGAAGGGGCATTTGTCGGATTCGCAACGCGCGCCTTTCAGGAAGAGCTTAACGCCTTCGCGACGGCATCGTTTGCATACGGGACCCAAAGTACGAGCCATATTATTGCTCCAATATTCTAAAGTTCGTGTATGTTCTATTTTGCTAAACGTTGCGGAAAACGGAAGAGCCAATGAAAAACGGCCCTTGCTCGTCGCAACAAACCTTTGCCGAATCAGACGCGACGGCGTTTCGGCGGACGGCAACCGTTGTGCGGAAGCGGCGTGACGTCTTCGATCGTTTTGACCGTGAGACCGGCTTGCGCGAGCGCGGTGATCGCCATATCGCGACCGCTGCCCGGGCCTTTGACGCGAACGTCGACTTCTTTCATACCGAACTTCTTGGCTTTGTCGGCGGCTTGTTGCGCGGCCATTTGACCGGCGAACGGGGTGCTCTTACGGCTCCCTTTGAACCCGCTGGTGCCCGCGGTAGCCCAACAAAGCGTGTCGCCTTTCATGTCGGTGATCGTCACGTTAGTGTTGTTGAAACTAACTTTGATGTGAGCGACGCCGCTGGCGACATTTCTCTTAACCTTACGTTTTTTCGAAACCTTAGCCACTCTAATATCTCCAAAAATTCTCTCGACCGGCGCGACTTTCGCATACCTGCGCGGCGAGAAACATTATGCGCTTTGAATCGAACGACCGTCGTCAACGCGCCAAACGGCGGACGGCGAGTCGTCGAACGTTCGACGTCGGAAATTCGAGCCGTCAAGCGGCGCAAACTCCGAGCGACGCGACATTATCGGTCCTTGACGCCCTTCTTGCCGGCGACGGTCTTTTTCGGACCTTTGCGGGTGCGCGCGTTGGTTTTCGTGCGTTGACCGCGAACGGGGAGACCTTTGCGGTGGCGGATTCCGCGATAGCAACCAATTTCGCGAAGACGGGCAATATTTTGGTTCACTTGACGACGGAGTTGACCTTCGACGACATAATCGTTGTCGAGAAGAACGGCCAATTTGGCGACTTCTTCTTCTTTGAGGTCCTTCGCGCGCATGGTCGGATCGATATTGGCCTTGCGGCACAATTCGGCGGCGGTTTGCGGGCCGACGCCGTAAAGGTACGTCAGCGAAATCGCGGTAGGACGATTATTCGGAATGTCAACACCCAAAAGACGAGGCATCTAACTTCTCCTGTTTTTAAAATTGGTTCGACTCGACGGCTCTAATCGGAGGCTCGCCGCGTCGACAAAACCCGAACGAGCGCGAAGACGTTTAAAACATTACCCGAACGTCGTCTTCCGCCTTCGAACTCGTCGACGCTAATACGCTCAACCTTGACGTTGCTTGTGGCGGGGATTCGCACAAATAACGTAAATCTTACCCTTACGTTTCACGACTTTGCAGTTTTCGCAAATTCGCTTAACACTAGCTTGAACTTTCATTGTAAAATCTCGCGTTTCTTATTGTCGTTTCGGCGCCTTCGTCGAGCGAAAACTCGGGGGACGGAGAGCGCGCGTTTAGTCAATAGTCAATTCATTATAGCCCGTCGACTCTCGAGCGCAAGGGGCCGCTAAGAAAAATCAACCGTTCTTCGCCGATTTTTTTCAAAAAAATTACCGAGTCGCCGGATTATTTGTTATTTTCGTAACGATCGAAAAACGTTTCGACCATTTTTCGCTCTTCTTCGGTCTCGGGCGGCCCTGTCAAAACGATCGGGCCGGACTTAAGGATCCCGACGGTGTGCTCTTCGTGCGCGCTCAGACTGCCGTCGGCGGTGGCGATCGTCCAGTAGTCGCGGAGCTGTTTGACGCGTTTCCCGCCGACGTTGACCATCGGCTCGATCGCGATCGCGACGCCCGGTTTGATTTGGAAGTCGCCGCCGCGCAAAAATTCCGGATAAACGAAATTCGGCACCTGCGGCTCTTCGTGCATGCGACGTCCGATTCCGTGTCCGACGAACGATTCGACGACGGAAAAACCGCGTTCGCGCACGTATTTTTCCATTTGGCGAGCGACGTCGCTCCAATACTTCGCCGTTTGCAACTTTTCGATCGCCAAATATAAGACGCCGCGCGTTGTTTCGACAAGTTTCTTCGCTTCGTCGGAAACGTTCCCGACAAGGCTCGTGTACGCCGCGTCGCCGCACCAACCGTCGATTTTGCAACCGAGGTCGACGCTCACGACGTCGCCGTCCTGAATAACGCGGTCGCCGGGAATGCCGTGCACGACTTGATCGTTCACGGAAATGCAGGTAACGGCCGGATACGGCACGCGCCCGGGCACGCCTTTAAACATCCCGACGGCGAAGTTGCGAACGAAGAGCTTCTCGACTTCGGCGTCGATTTCTCGCGTCGTCATGCCCGGGCGAATAATTTTGCGGATAAGCTCGTGCGCCGTCCAGGTCAGGAGCCCGGCTTTTCGCATTTTCCAAATGTCTTTTTCCGTTTTTAAGGAAAGCATGGGAAGCCGCCTTTCAAGACGTCGTCAAGCGGTTGTTTCGCTCCGCTCCGAGAACGCGAAGCGGCGTCCGAAACCGAACCGAGCTCGAACGACAAAATAGTAAAAGCGCGTTCGCCGACGCGCAAGTCGACCGCTCGAACTTTCGCCCGAACGCCCGAACGCTCGCGCGGCGACGGAACCGGAGTCGCCTCCATGCGCCGCCGACGCGAACGACAATCGCAAATCAAAATTCGCGACGATTATTTATATTCATCGAGAACGGTCTTAATGCGACCGTAAATTTCCTCAACCGTGCCGAGACCGTCGATTTTGCGGAGAATGCCGGCTTTCGTGTAGTAACCGACGAGCGGCTCGGTTTGTTCGCGGTAAGCGACCAAGCGACGCTTAATGACTTCCGGTTGGTCGTCGGCGCGACCGCGGGAAGCCAAACGCTTGAACAGCTCGTCTTCCGGAACGGCCAACTCGAGCACGACGTCGAGCGGAGCGTTCTTTTCGGCGAGAACCTTGTCGAGCGCTTCCGCTTGAGCGATAGTGCGCGGGAAACCGTCGAGCAGGCAGCCGTCTTTCGCTTCGTCGAGACGTTCGACGACGACGCCGACGACGACTTCGTCCGGAACGAGCGCGCCGCTCGACATGTATTTTTCGGCTTCGATCCCGATCGGAGACTTAGCGGCGACCGCGGCGCGGAGGGCGTCGCCGGTCGAAAGATGGAACAATTTGTATTCCGCGACGATATTTTCGGCTTGGGTGCCCTTCCCGGCTCCCGGCGGTCCGACAAAAACAACTCTCATAATATTCCGTCCTATCGCGCCCCGCCGCCGTTCGCCGACGCCGCGACGCGCTTAAAGTTAAACGATGCGAAAACGACGAAACGACTCGTCGCGCTCGGAGCGTCCGAACCGACAAGCCGCGTCGTTAAACGGTCGGAGACGCGACCGCGCCGCGCCTCCGTTCGCGCCGACTAATCGAGCAAGCTCTTGTAGTTGCGCATAATAAGGTGCGCGTCGATTTTGTCGACCAAGTCGAGAACGACGCTGACGGCGATGAGCAGGCTCGTGCCGCCGAAGAAACTGGCCAACGCGTAGTTAACGCCGAGCGAGTTCGTAACGAGCGTCGGAACGATCGCGATAATGGCCAAGAACGACGCGCCGACGTAAGTAATACGAAGCATAACCTTTTCGAGGTAGTTCGCGGTGCTGCTCCCCGGACGATAACCTTGAATGAAGGTGCCGTGATTCTTCAGGTTTTCCGCCATGTCCTTCGGATTGAACGTAACCGCCGTCCAGAAATAGCAGAAGAAGTAAATCAGCGCGACTTCCATAACGACGTACAGGTAGGAGCCGGAACCGCTAAAAACTTCGTTGCCGCCGCGAACGAAACTCGCCCACAAACCGGAAGCGTCCGACGCCGTTTGAGCGCCGAGATACGCGAAGAGGAATTGCGGGAACAGAAGCAAGCTGCTCGCGAAAATGATCGGCATAACGCCCGCTTGGTTCACGCGAAGCGGGAGATATTGACGGTTGCCGCCGAAAACTTGACGTCCGCGAACGTGCTTCGCGCTTTGCGTCGGGATGCGGCGTTGGCCTTTCGTAACAAAAACGACCGCCAAAACGACGCCGACAAAGAGCGCGATCAGGAAGCAAAGCGTTTCGACGCCGAATTGACCGCCCATTTGAAGCGAACCGCTCGCGGTCGCGTTTTTCCAAAGTTCGGCCAAAGCGCCCGGCGCGCTCGCCAAGATGCCCGCCATAATGAGAAGGCTGATCCCGTTGCCGATCCCGTATTCGTCGATTTGCTCGCCGAGCCACATCAGGAACGCGGTCCCGGTCGTCATCGTCAAGATCGCGAGCCAATACCACGAGAAAGTCAAATGCCCGGAGTCGCCGACGCACGAGTCGAGGAACATGTTTTGGTAGCCGTAGCTCGACATTTGTTGCGCCGCTTGCGCGTTCAACATCGACAGATACGCCATCGACTGAATAACGCAAATGAGAATCGTCGCGTAACGGGTGTACTCGTTAATCTTTTTGCGCCCGCTTTCGCCTTCTTTTTGCAACTTTTCAAGCGGTTCGTAAACGGTCGCCAAAAGTTGGAAAATAATCGACGCGGAAATGTACGGCATAACGCCGAGGCCGAAGATCGTCATTTGGTCGAGCTGCGTGCCGCTAAAGACCGCGACTTGGCTGAGCAAATCGCCGAAACCGGCTTGCTCGTCCATCGCCAACTGCATCCCGGCGCTGTCGATCATCGGAAGGAAAATGTTCCAACCGATGCGATAGACCGCGAGAAGACCGAGCGTCAACAATATTTTTTTTCTCAATTCGGAGATCGAGAAGACGATTCGAAGTTTGTCTATCATGCGAATCCTCAAATTTCAACAAACGCGGCGTTTCGAAAGCGCTACGCCGACGGACGTCAAACGTTCGTCCGCGCGATCGCCGTCCTTTCGGTCGCGACGCGTTATACGGTTAATATCTTACGTCCGACGCCAAGCAGGCGATCGAGCGATCGATCGTCCCGAAGCGCTTCGCGCTTCGCCGTTTGACGACGACCGAACCGCCGACCGATATTTCGGACGACTTTATTATTTTAAAAAATTTTTTCTTTTCAACAAGACGGCGTCGACGCGAAAACCGGCGGATTCCTCGGAAACGGCAAATTTTTTCAAAAAAACTTAAAGCCCCGCTCCGTTTCGCTCGCCGCCCCGCTCGACGACAAAAAAAAACGTTCGGTTCGAAAGAAATCCAAACCGAACGAATTTTTCGACGGTCGCCGCGCGCTCAAACGAGCCGCGGCGGCTCTTCGACGAAAAAGGTCAGTTCGCCTTCTTCGCCTTCATCTTGTTCTTGACGACCGGTTTTTTACCCGGCAGAATTTCGATTTTACCGCCGGCTTTTTCGACCGCTTCTTTCGCGCCTTCGGAGACGCGGTGAACTTTGAAGTTGTACGCCTTCGGCATTTCGTCGGCGCCGATCAGTTTGACGATCGACTTCGCGCTCTTGATGAGGCCGCGTTCTTCGAGGACTTCCGGCGTGATTTCGACCGAACCGTCGAACTTGCGAAGAACCGCTTTCAAAGCGACGCTTTCGACGACGTCGGCGAAGACTTTATTGTTGAAGCCGCGTTTCGGAATACGACGAACCAACGGGAGCTGACCGCCTTCGAAAACCGGCGAAAGCGAGAAACCCGCGCGAGCGGCTTGACCGTTGCTACCGCGACCGGCGGTCTTGCCGTTCCCGGAACCCGGGCCGCGACCGACGCGATCTTTTTTCACGTTCTTGCAAACGCCTTCGTTGATCGTATTAATATTCATTAGAGTTCGACTCCTCGCAGATTCTCGATTTGAGATTTGGTTCGCAGCTTAGTGAGAGCGTCGAGCGTCGCCTTAACAAGGTTCGCCGAGTTGGCGCTTCCGTACGATTTCGTCAAAATGTCGCGAATACCGCAAGCTTCGCAGACCGCGCGGACGGCGGCGCCGGCGATAACCCCGGTACCCGGACGAGCCGGAAGGAGAAGGACGCGGGACGCGCCGAAGCGACCTTCGACGGCGTGCGGGATCGTCGAACCGGCCATGCAAACCGGAGCCATTTTGCGCGTGCCGTCTTGAACGGCTTTGTTGACGGCCGGCGGAACTTCGTTCGCTTTGCCGTAACCCCAAGCGACTTTGCCTTTGCCGTCGCCGACCACGACCAAAGCGGTGAACGAGAAGCGACGTCCGCCCTTGACGGTCGCCGAGCATCTGCGGATTTTGACGACCTTGTCGACCAACCCGCCTTCATGATTATTATCGGACATGGTTATATCTTATTCTTTTTAAGGATTTATTCTATCGTAAATGAAATCGCTAGAGCGAATCGTTGGAAACGAGGATCACTCGTCGCCTTTGCCGCCGATGTCGAGACCGGCGTCGCGGGCGGCGTCGGCCAAAGCCTTGACGCGACCGTGATACTTGTAGCCCTTACGGTCGAAAGCGACGGCCGTAACGCCGGCGGCGAGAGCGCGCTCGGCGACGAGTTTGCCGACGATCTCGGCCGCGGCGACGTTGCCGCCGTTCGAGTTCGATTCGCGGAAATCCTTTTCGTAGGTGCTCGCGCTGGCCAAGGTTTTGCCGACGAGGTCGTCGACGACTTGGCAGCTGATGTGACGCGCGCTACGGAAAACGCACAGACGCGGACGAGTACTGTTCTTTTTAACGGCGTTGGAAACTCGGAATTTGCGAGTAACGCGTTGTTTGTTCAAACGCAGTTGTTTTCTCACGTTAATACCACACGATTTGATTAAAATTTTTAAATTGCGTTGAAAGCGATCGCCGGTTTTGCAACGAGCGTCGTCGAGCGAAAGAAAACGACCCGACGACCGAAACCCCTCGTCTTGCAAACGGCGCGATCGACACGTAGCCGCGAGGCGTTATTATTTCTTGCCCGCCGCTTTGCTTTCCTTGCGACGAATGACTTCGCCTTCGTACTTGATGCCCTTGCCCAAGTACGGCTCGGCCTTTTTGATCGCGCGGATTTCCGCGGCGAATTGCCCGACGAGTTGTTTGTCGCAACCGCTGATGTGAACGTGTTGTTGGTCGGGGCACTTCACTTCGAGACCAGCCGGAACCGGCTTGTGAATCTCGTTCGCGAAACCGACGCGAACTTGCAAAACGTTCCCGGCGAGCGCGGCCAAATAACCGGTGCCGAAGATTTCAAGTTTCTTTTCGTACCCTTGGGAAACGCCGGTAACCATATTTTGAACGAGAGCGCGGGTCAAGCCGTGCATAGCGTTCGCGACGCGCGTTTCGAACAAACGGTCGACGATCAATTCCTTAGCTTCTTCGTCGAAACGGAGAGCGACTTCCGGACGGAAGACGCGGCTCAGTTCGCCTTTCGGGCCTTTGACCGTAAGTTCGCGGTCGTTTTTAATTTCGACGGAGACGCCGTTCGGAACGGCGACCGGTTTCTTACCAATTCTCGACATGTTCGTTTAACCTTACTGCTGAAATGTGTTAGCTTTTGATCGCAATCTTTATTCCAGACGACGATTTTTCGACGCGCTTACCGCCCCTCGCCCCTCAAATTCATTTTCGTCCAACAATTTAACATCGTTATGGGACTAGCGTCTTTGTTCGGGGAAATCGGGCGCGTCAAGGAAACGCGCGACGCTCAAGCGTCAAGCCGACGCTTAAAATATAAGCATACCTTGTTTTGAGAATTCGTCAATCCGCCGCGCCCTTAAAAACGGGCGCGGAAACGGATTTTTTTCAAATTTTGGCGAAAAATCACCAAATTTCGCACAGAACTTCGCCGCCGACGTTTTGGGCGCGGGCTTCGCGGTCGCTCACGACGCCTTTGTTCGTGCTAAGAATGCTGATGCCGAGGCCGTTGAGAACCGGTTTCAGGTCTTTCGGACCGCAGTAGCAGCGGCGACCCGGCTTGCTGATCTTGCGAATCGATTGAATGACGCGTTCGCCGCTCGGACCGTATTTCAGTTGAATACGGATGAAGTTCGACGGGGAGCCTTCGACGATTTGGTATTCCCAAATGTATCCTTCGCGCTTCAGAACGTCGACGACGCCGAGCTTGAGTTTCGAGAACGGCACGTCGAGCGTTTCGTGTTCGACTTTAATAGCGTTGCGGATACGGGTCAGCATATCGGCAATGGGATCTGTCATCATTGTACTGTTCTCCTTAAACTACCAGCTCGCTTTTTGAACGCCGGGGATAAGCCCTTGGTTCGCCAATTCGCGGAAACAAATGCGGCAGACGCCAAATTTGCGATAGACGGCGCGCGGACGACCGCAAATCTTGCAACGATTTTCGCGTCGAGTGCTGAATTTCGGCTCGCGATTCGCTTTATTGATTTTTGCTTTACTCGCCATTTTATCAATAACCTTTACCAAGTATTTTATTCTTTACCAGTTTTGAACGGCATGCCGAATTCGCGAAGGAGTTCGCGCGCTTCGTCGTCGCTATCGACGTTCGTAACGAACGTGATATTCATACCTTGGCTCTTCGTGTATTTGTCCGGGTTGAGTTCCGGGAACACGAGTTGTTCGCTGAGGCCGAGGTTATAGTTGCCGCGTTTGTCGAAGCTGTTCGGGTTCAAGCCGCGGAAGTCGCGAACGCGCGGAAGAACGATCGAGATGAGGCGATCCATGAACTCGTACATGCGAGCGCCGCGCAAGGTAACCTTGCAACCGATGTTCATCCCTTCGCGCAGGCGGAAACCGGCGATCGAACGGCGAGCCGACGTAACGACCGGTTTTTGGCCGGTGATTTGGGTCAAAACGTCAAGCGCTTCTTCCAAGTATTTTTTATCTTGAATCGCGCTTCCAACGCCCATATTCACGACGATTTTTTCAAGTTTCGGAATGGAGTGGACGTTCGTTTTGCCGAGCTTCTTTTCCAAGCTCGAGGCAATTTGCGTATTGTATTTTTCTAAAAGTCTAGGCGTCATGTTCCTGTACCTGTTCTACTTTCGTTTCGAGGCGGCTGATCATTCGACGGCGGCGCCGCACTTTTTGCAAGCGCGGAACTTTTTGCCGGCTTCGTCAAATTTGTAGCCGACGCGCGTCGGTTTGTTGCACTTCGGGCAAACCAACATCACCTTGCCGACCGGAACCGGCATCAGTTTCGAAAGACGACCGCCTTGCATGTTCTTTTGCGAACGACGGACGTGGCGTTTCACTTCGTTGACGCCTTCGACGGTAACTTTGCCTTCTTCGCGATTGACGGAGAGGACTTTGCCTTGTTTGTCGCGATCCTTACCGGAAAGAACGACGACCGTGTCGTTAGTTTTGATACGCATCTCAGACCACCTCGCTCGCAAGACTGACAATCTTCATGAAGCCGAGATCGCGGAGTTCGCGACCGACGGCGCCGAAAATACGAGTTCCGCGCGGGTTTTTGTCGTTGTCGACCAAAACGGCGGCGTTCGCGTCGAAGCGGATGTAGCTTCCGTCTTCGCGACGGGTCGGTTGCTTCGTGCGGACGATAACGGCCTTCACGACTTGACCCTTTTTGATTTGGCTGCCGGGAATAACGGACTTCACGGAGCAAATGATGATGTCGCCGAGACCGGCGGTGCGACGGTGGGTGCCGCCCAACACTTTAATGCACTGCAATTCTTTAGCGCCCGTGTTGTCAGCGGAGTCCAAACGAGTCTGCATCTGAATCATGGTTGTTACTCGCTTCCACTAATTTGATGTTTTCTTCAATTTCCTAACTCGCCGCGGAGCGAATCGCTTCTCGCGGCGGGACGGCGAACGATCGGCGAACGTCGTTCTCAGCCGTCGATTTTCTCCGCTTTCTTGACGATGCTCACGAGCGTCCAGCGCTTCAGCTTGGACGTCGGACGGCTTTCTTCGATCTCGACGACGTCGCCGACGGACGTTTCATCGTTTTCGTCGTGCATGTAGCAGACGGTGCGAGTGCGGACGTATTTGCCGTATTTCGGATACTTCTTGATACGCGGAATCTCGACGCGTCGGGTTTTCTTCATTTTGTCGGTCTTAACGACGCCGACCAACTTCATCTTAGGCATATGTATCCTCGCTATGAAAGACCTCGGCGCGTTTACGGCGCCGTCGACGGACTTTCTTAACCGTTAATTTCGTGTTGAATCGTTTTGATTTGAGCGATAATTTTCTTCGCTTTGCCGACTTCGCTCGGCGAATCCAAGCGTTCCATGCGGGCTTGGACGCGAAGTTTGAACAACTTTTCGGTCGTTTCTTTGAGCAGACTCGCGCGTTGTTCGTCGCTCATTTCTCGAATTTCTTTGGCCTTCATATTATCTCTCGACTCTTCGTCGAGCGCGACCGATTCGGTCGAACTCGATTTCAAGGTTGTGTTCTAACAGTCGAACGAATCGCCCGCCGCCTCGCGACGGCGGAACGATTAACTTCGACTTGCGATCAGATGCTCTTGCGACGGATCAGGCGGCACTTGACGGGCATCTTGTGCGCCAGACGGTTGAAGCAGAGCTTCGCGGTTTCTTCCGGAACGCCCGCGACTTCGTACATGACCGTGCCCGGTTTAACGACGGCGGCCCAGTATTCCGGTTCCCCTTTACCCTTACCCATACGAGTTTCGAGCGGAATCGAGGTGATCGGCTTGTGCGGGAAAATGCGGATGTAAAGCTTACCCTCGGCGCGGAGGTATTGTTGCGCCGCGATACGACCGGCTTCGATCGTTTGAGCGCTAATCCAGCCGCCTTCGAGCGTTTGGAGCCCGAAATCGCCAAAGCTGACAGCTTGGCCGCGGGTCGCGTTACCGCTTATACGCCCTCTTTGTACTTTTCGGTGCTTGACTCTTTTCGGCATTCTGGCCATTGTTATCGTCCTCGCTATATTCGCCTTGATTAATCCAAACTTGAATCCCAATGTGACCTTGCGCGATCTTGGCTTCCGCGAAGCCGTAATCGATTTTCGCGCGAAGAGTCGAGAGCGGAATCGAACCGACCGATTGTTTCTCGCAACGAGCCATTTCGGCGCCGCCGAGACGTCCGGACAGTTGAATCTTGATGCCCTTGGCGCCCTTTTCCATCGCTTTGCCCATCGCGTGTTTCATGACGCGGCGGAAGCTGGCGCGTTTGCAAAGTTGATCGCCGATGTCTTCCGCGACCAATTGAGCGACCAATTCCGGGTCGTCGACTTGCTCAATCTTCAGATTGATGCGACGGCCGGTGAGGTTTTGGAGCTCGTTTTGAAGCTCTTCGATCTTTTCGCCCTTGCGACCGATCAAAAGACCGGGACGAGCGGCGAAGAGAATGACGCGAACTTCGTCGCGGGTGCGTTCGATTTCGATCTTCGCGATCGCCGGATAAACCGGAACGCCGTCTTTATTCTTTTGTTTTTTAATGAAGTCGCGGATTCGCTTGTCTTCGACGAGGAGCGCGGAAAATTCTTTTTTCGGAGCGTACCAGCGGCTCTTCCAATCTTCCATAACGCCGACGCGAAACGCGACGGGATTGACCTTTTGACCCATGACTTACTAGTCCTTGTATTTAATGGCGATTCTCGCCCGTGCTAGCTGACAATTACTCCAAGACGACGCTGATGTGGCTCGAGCGGCGTTTGATCACCGTGGACATGCCGCGCGAACCGGCCTTCCAGCGACGAGCCATCGGGCCGCCGTCGACGCGGACGTCGACGACGCGGAGGTCTTCGATCGACGAGGCGCGGAGGTCTTCGGCGTTGTGCATCGCGCTCTTCAGGACTTTTTCGAGCATGCGCGCGCCGCGGTTCGGATAGCATTGCAGGAGCGTCATCGCTTCGTCGGCGTATTTGCCGCGAATCAAGTCCGCGAAAACGCGAACTTTTTGAGCGCTAATCTGCGCAAACTTATGTTGCGCGCGATATCGAGGAACTTCGTTCATTCTTTCTTCTTGCATTGTTCGCACCTATCCGAATTATTTGCCTTTGCCGCCGTGGCCGCGGAAAACGCGAGTCAACGAGAATTCGCCCAGCTTGTGGCCGACCATTTCTTCGGTAACAAAAACCTTCAAAAACGCTTTGCCGTTGTGAACGAGGAACGTGTGGCCGACAAATTCGGGGACGATCGTGCAAGCGCGCGCCCAAGTCTTAACCGGTTCTTTTTTGCCCTGTTGATCGAGCTTTTCGATTTTAGCGAAAAGTTTATAATCAACGAACGGACCCTTTTTAAGTGATCTACTCATTTATTTTCCAGTTGAAGTTTTCTTATTTTGCTGCGGAAAACTAAACCGAGGGAGGAAGTCGGAGGCATCCCGTTCCTCCCGTCAATTTACAAACCAATCGCTATCAGGAAAGTTTCAGGACGCCGTAGCGACGGCTGCGGCGACGGCGAATAATCGCCTTGTTCGACGGCTTCTTGTGCTTGCGAGTCGAGGTGCCTTTGGTCGGCTTGCCCGTCGGGCTGACCGGATGGCGACCGCCCTTGGTGCGGCCTTCGCCGCCGCCGTGCGGGTGGTCGATCGGGTTCATCGCGGTGCCGCGGACGTGCGGGCGACGACCGAGCCAACGGTTGCGACCGGCTTTACCGAGGACGACGTTCATATGGTCGCCGTTCCCAACGACGCCGATGACGGCGCGGCAGGAGCTCGGAATACGACGGATTTCACCGCTCGGGAGCGTGATTTGCGCCCAATTTTCTTCGCGAGCGACAAGCGTCGCTTTCGAACCGGCGCTGCGGCACATGCAACCGCCGCGACCCGGACGAAGTTCAATGTTGTGGATTTCGGAACCGAGCGGAATCTTGTTCAACGGGAGGCAGTTCCCGACGCGCGGTTCGGCCGCGGCGCCGCTGTTGAGCGTCATGCCGACGACAACGCCTTCCGGGGCGACGACGTAGCGTTTTTCGCCGTCGGCGTAAACCAGAAGCGCGATGCGAGCGGTGCGGTTCGGGTCGTATTGGATCGAGGCGACGCGCGCCGGAATCCCGTCCTTATTGCGACGGAAGTCGATCAAACGAAGTTGGCGTTTGTGCCCGCCGCCGCGATGGCGAACGGTGATGACGCCTTGGTTGTTGCGGCCGTTGCAACGGCGCTTCGGACGGAGAAGGCTTTTTTCCGGCTTCGCGCCCTTCGTCAGCTCGGCAAAGTCGCTGACGCTCATGTTTCGCCGACCCGCGTTATTCGGTTTGTATCGTCGAATACCCATTATGTTAATCTCGCTATTTTATTACGTTGATTTTTTCTTCAATTCGAAACGCCGGTCGATCAATAGAGGTCGAGACGATGTTCGTCGTCCAACTTGACCATCGCTTTTTTCCACGATTTCGTACAACCGACGCCCTTGCGAGTGCGGCGTTTTTTGCCTTGACGGTTTTGCGTGCTGACGGCGACGACTTTGACGTCGTAGAGCGCTTCAATCGCGTCTTTGATGTCGAGCTTCGAGGCCAGTTTATTGACTTCGAAGGTGTAAACGTTGCGCGCCGCCGAGTTGTGGAAAGCTTTTTCGGTAACGATCGGGCGAATAACGACTTGATACGGCTCGAGAACGAGTTTGGTATCGGTAACGTCTTTGCATTGAGGCATTGTCTTATTCCTTATCTTTCTGGTTCGTTCGATTCCGGACGTCTACGCCGAGCCGAGCTCAGGCTTCGACGCGGGTTTTGACGAACGCGTCCATCGCCGATTTCGTAACCAAAAGTTGTTTCGGACGAAGAATTTCGTAAGCGTTCAGGTCGGAGACGGGAAGAATTTTCGCCGTCGGGATGTTGCGAACGCTGAGGTACATGTTCGCGTCGTATTTATCGACGACGACGAGCACCGTTTTATCGATCGCGAGTTTGTTGAGAACTTCGGCGACGACTTTAGTTTTCGGGGCTTCGACTTGAAGAACGTCGATCATCTTGACGAATTCGGCGCGAACTTTTTCGGCCATCGCCATGCGAGTCGCGACCTTCAGGGCTTTGCGCGGAAGACGATACGACCAGTCTTTCGGGGTCTTCGCGAAAATATGGCCGCCGCCGCGACGAACGCCGGAGCGCTTGTGACCGGCGCGAGCGTTGCCCGTGCCCTTTTGACGATACATCTTTTTACGCGAACCGGAAACTTCCGAGCGAGTCTTCGTTTTCGCGGAACCTTGGCGAAGGTTCGCTTGGTACATCACGACGGCGTCGTGAAGCAACTGTTTGCTGACCTTCGGCGCCATCGCGTCGAGATCGAGTTCGTAGGACCCGACTTGGGCGCCGGTCTTGTCGTAAATCGGTAAGTTAGTCATTTTAACTCAATATTCAAATTAAATATTTATTTTCTTATTTGCGTTTACGTCGTCCGAAAATCAGGCGAGGCGCCATTTATTGTGCTTCGGAGCCGGCAATTTGTTGGTCGGACGAATCGCGACGTAGGAGCCGATCGGGCCCGGAACGGCGCCGCGAATGACGAGCAAATTATTTTCTTTATCGACAACGACAACCTTTTGATTGCGAACCGTGCACTTGGCGTTGCCATAGTGTCCCGGCATGCGCTTCCCTTTCGGGGTGCGGCTCGGATAGGCGCTGCAACCGGTCGAACCAAGGTGACGGTGGCATTTCTTAACGCCGTGCGTGGCGCGTTGGCCGCTAAAATTATGGCGTTTCATCGCGCCGGCGTAACCGCGACCCTTGCTGCGAGCCGTAACGTCGACCGCAACGACGTCGTTGAAAACTTCGACGTCGTAGTTTTGACCGACTTCGAAACCTTCGACCGGAACGCGGAATTCGCGAACGAAACGCTTCGGTTCGCAGTCCGCTTTCTTCGCGAGTTCAACGCCCGCCGCGACGGCCGCCTTTTGGCGTTTGCTGTCGATGTTGGCGACGTGGCCGCGTTCGCTTTTACGAGCGAGACGACGCGGTTTGTCTTTATAACCGAGTTGGACGGCTTCGTAACCGTCGCGTTCCATCGTCTTCACTTGAAGAACGCAGCACGGACCCGCTTGAATAACGGTAACAGGAATCACTTCTCCCTGTTCGGTGTATAACTGGCTCATACCGAGTTTTTGCCCAAGTAAACCGATACCCATATCTCTTTTTCCTCTATTGTCTATCGCAGACAGATTTTATTTAAGTCGCATTGCGGCCCGTCTATCGTTGGGTGAAGGCCGTTACGACGTTTGGTTTTTCAGTGCAGATTAACGAGCGCCCGTCGCTTTAATTTTGATATCGACGCCGGCCGGAAGATTCAGCTTGTTCAACGCGTCGATCGTTTTCGCGGTCGCTTGAACGATGTCGATAACGCGCTTGTGCGTGCGAATTTCAAATTGTTGACGAGCTTTTTTGTCGACGTGCGGGCTGGAAAGAACGGTGTATTGCTCGATGCGCGTCGGGAGCGGAATCGGGCCTCGAACGATCGAGCCGGTGCGTTTGGCGGTTTCAACGATCTCCAACGCGCTTTGATCGAGCGTGGCGTGATCGTAGGCTTCCATACGAATTCTGATGATGGCGTTGTCGGAAGTCGACACTGTAATTCTCCGTTCTTTCCTAACCTAATTGACAAATATCCGGAACCGTCGCCGTTTTTCGTCGTTTTCGACGCGAAAAAACATTATTGACGCGCGATTCTTGTTTTACGCAACTTCCCCGCTTGCGATTAACGTTTGCAAAGGGGAAAATCGATTTTGCTCGATAATATTTTCCTGTTGCAGTCGCCGACTAATATAGCCTAACCCGTTGAGCGAAAGGGGCTTTCTTTTCTCAAAGAACGTTGACGCGAGACTCGTTAATCGCCGAAGTTCGTCGGAACCGCGGTCGAAGTCGCCCTCATTGGCGGAATCGGCTCGCTGCGCTTAGCGTCGATAGAATTGCAAGCGGCGCTCGTCAACGTTCTTTGTCGCCGGTAATTTGCAACGACTAGTTCAGTATATCCGAGAACTTCTTTTTAACAAGGGGGCAACAAGAGATTTTCCCCCGTTTTTTCTAAATTTCCAGAAATTTTAACAAAAACCGCGTCGAGAAACGGATATTTAGCGGTTATTTGCGTCGTAATTACGGTTCGACAACGCCTGCGCAACGCGTTTTTTCGTCATAATCGCTACGACATAACCAAAGAAAAAACGACGTTTTCCGCCGTTTTTCATCGCGCGTCTTTTAACGCGGCCTCCGCGTCGAGGACTCACGCCGCCTTCGCGCGCTCGCGCAACGCCGCGACGACGGCGGCAAAAATCGTTTCCGGCTCGGCCATTCGACCGACGCCCGCCTCGCCGCAGCTGAACCGCCCGGTTTCCGGGCCGACGAACAGCGCGCCGTCTTCGAGCAGTTGCCGAACGTTGCGGCGCGTCGCCGGCTTTTCCCACATCGCCGCGTTCATCGCCGGAGCGTAAATCAACGTTCCGGCAAACGCGAGAATCGTCGACGCCATCAGATTGTCGGCAAATCCGGCGGCGGCCTTCGCCATCGTGTTCGCCGTCGCGGGAGCGACGCAAAAAACCTCCGCCCGACGCGCCAATTCGATATGCGGGTGCGCGAGATTCGGCCCCCACATCGTCGTCGCGACGGGCCGCCCGGAAAGCGCCTCAAACGTCTTCGGCGCGACCAGCTTCGTCGCCGCTTCGGTCATTACGACCGTAACGCCAAGCCCCGCTTTTCGCGCCAAACTCGTCAACGCCGCCGCTTTGTACGCCGCGATCCCGCCGCAAACGCCGAGCAAAACTTCGCGCCCGACAAGATCGGAAAATTCGCGGAAGTCGCGAAAATCGCCGCTCATCAGAACGCCGCGTTCCCGAAATCGTCGAACGCCGGAACCGCGTCGACGTTTTCGTCGGCGGCGGGAATATTTTCGACGACTTCGCCGTCCATATTCAAGTAAATCTTGTCTTCCAAAATTTCTTGGATGACGATTTGCAACTTGTCCTTTTTATCGGCGTTCGAAACAAACGAATGCGCGCCCTTGTTCAAAAAAACGAGTCGCTTTTGAATCAGCGCGGAGAGACGAAAACGACCGCCGACTTTTTCGATCAGCTTTTCTTCTTTGAGTTCTTCAATCATCTTAAAGCTCCTCGACGCCGCCGCGTCGTCTTTTATTATTTCCTTTATTCGCTAATACTTGCCGAAGCGACTCCCCGTCGACTTAGCGTTCGCTCAAAAATCCGACGATTTGCGCGAACGCGTCGTCGAGATTGTCGTTGACGACGCGCCGACGGTAAAACCCGCTCGCCGCCAATTCCGACTCGGCCTGCGCGACGCGCTTTTCGATTTCCGCGTCGTCCTCCGAGCCGCGGCCTTTCAGGCGTTCGCGCAACGTCTCGACCGACGGCGGCTCGATAAAAATCGTCTCCGCGTCGGGATAAATCGCCGCGACGCTCGCCGCGCCCTTCACGTCGATTTCCAGAACGACCCAATCGCCTCGGTCTAGCGCGGTTTCAACGTCCTCGCGAAGCGTTCCGTAGAGCGCGCCGCCGGCGTACACCTCGAACGACTCGAGAAACTCGCCCGCCTCGCGGCGCCGCAAAAACTCGTCGCGACTAAAAAAACGATAGTCGACGCCGTCGACCTCGCCGGGTCGCGGAGCGCGCGTCGTCGCCGAAACGCTCGAAACCAACGGAAAATCGGTTTCCGCGAAAAGACGCTTCAACAACGTCCCCTTCCCAACGCCGGACGGCCCGGAAAAGACCAATATTCGTCCGCGCCGCGCTTCGCCGCGCTCGTCCGTTTCGTTTGTTCGTTCCATTCGCCGCCCCGTTAATAACTCGCCGTTTCACCCGCCGCTACTCGACGTTTTGAACCATTTCGCGAATCCGCTCGATTCCCGACTTCATCTCGACGACGCAAGCCAGAACTTCCGGCGAGTTCGCTTTCGAACCGATCGTGTTCGTCTCGCGGAACATTTCCTGCGTGATGAAATCGAGTTTCTTCCCGCAAATCGGTTCGTTTTCCATCGTCTCCTCGAATTGCTTCAAGTGCGAATAAAAACGAACGATTTCTTCGGAAATATCGACGCGATCGGTATAAACGGCGATCTCGCGAATCAAGTCGCTCGGATTCAGCGTCGCGCCTTCGTCGGCCAAAACCTTCGAAACGCGCTCGGTCAAACGGCGCCGATAATTCTCGACGACCGTCGGAGCCAATTTTTCAACGTCGCCGATCAACGTTCGCAGCCCGGCCAAATTTTCGGCCAGGTCGCGTTTCATCGACGCGCCCTCGGCTTCCCGCATCGCTTGCATCCGCTCGAGAGCGGCGTCGACGCACCGGGCGATCGCGTTCCAAAGACGCTCCGGAAGCGCCGCTTTATCCTCGTCGGAGCGGGCCGCGTCCCGAACGACGCCGGGCAACCGCGCGTACTCGACGAGCGTCCCCAGCGAATCGAGCGAAACCAACTCCGGATTTTCAACGGCAAACCGACGCGCTTCGGTCAAATACCGTTTCAACGCGTCGAAATTCAAACCGACTTCGGCTTCAGTCGCCTCTTTTTCCAAACGCAACGAAAAATTCACCGAGCCGCGCGCCAGTTTGGTTCGCAACCGCTCTTCGATTTTCGATTCAAGAACAGCGAAACCGTCCGGCAATCGAATCGACGTTTTCAAAAACCGGTTGTTCACCGCTTTAATTTCCGTCGAAATCGCGTAGCCGTCTTCGCAAGTCGAGGCGGCGCCGAAGCCCGTCATACTCGTCAACATTTCGCGTTCCTCTATTTAAGCGCGCCGACGAACGAATCCGCCCGCCGGACGCCGTTACTTTTTATTTCCCGTTTCAATCACTCGGCCGCCGGAGCTTCCGTCGCCGGAGCGTCCGCGGCCGGCGACGTCTCGGTCGCCGCCGGGGCTTCCGTCGCCGGAGTTTCAACCGCCGGAGCGGTCGCGGCCGGCGCGGCGAGTTGATCGGCGAGCGCGCCGGATTGCATATTCAAAATATGACGGCCGCCGACGCACGCGAGGAACCAAATAATCGCCGCGACGACGGTAATGCGCATAAACACGTCTCCCGTCTTGGCGCCGAACGCGCTGTTTCCGCCCATGCCGCCGAACGCGCCGACCAAACCGCCGCCCTTGCCCCGTTGCAGCAAAATAATGAGGATCAAGAAAAGCGACAACAAAACCATGAACAGGAAAAGGAGCGATTGCAGAAAGCCGACCATATTGATAATCCCGTAGCGCGCCGAAAAACGTTCGTTTTCGGCATAATGTTCTTAAATTCTTTTAACGACGTTCGCGTCTCACGCCGACGCGCCGTCCGAAGGCTCGCCGCCGGAAAACGGCGTCGCCGACGCGTCTCCAAGCGAAAAACCGTCTCGCGTTATTATAATCGGAAACGCAGCGAACGCAAGCCGCCCTTGCGGACGACGCGACGCGTTCTTCAAAAAATCTTCCGTTTTTTCCAAAAAACAGGAAAATTTTCGAAAAACGCGTCGGTAGAAACGTCGAAACCGTCGATTCGCGCCGCCGCTCGCCGTTAATTTAGGCAAAACGCGGCGAATCGTCGTTTAAACGTTCGACTCAGCGAACGTTGTTGACGATCTCCATGAAGGCGTCGACCTTCAGGGAAGCGCCGCCGACAAGCGCGCCGTCGACGTCCGGCTTGCTCAGAATTTCCTTCGCGTTCGAGCCCTTAACGCTGCCGCCGTATTGAATACGAACGACGTCGGCGACTTCTTTGCCGTAACGTTCGGTCAACCAAGCGCGAACGTCGGCGTGAACTTCTTGCGCTTGGTCCGGAGTCGCGACCTTGCCGGTGCCGATCGCCCAAACCGGTTCGTAAGCGATAACGCATTTCTTCATTTCTTCGGCGGTAACGCCGGAGAAGGAGCCGTCGAGTTGACGACGGTTGACGTCGTTGGTAACGCCCGCTTCGCGTTCTTTGAGAAGTTCGCCGATGCAGACGATCGGGCAAAGACCGGCGGCCAACGCGGCGCGAACTTTGAGGTTGACTTGTTCGCTCGACTCGCCCATGATGTGGCGGCGTTCGCTGTGGCCGAGGATGACGTATTGGCAACCGACGTCGGTCAGCATCGCCATTTCAAGTTCGCCGGTGAACGCGCCCGCGGCTTCAAAGTAAGCGTTTTGCGCGCCGACGCCGACGTTCGAACCGTTCAGAATTTCGCAAACCGGTTGGACGTAGAGGCTCGGAGGGCAGACCGCGATATCGACTTCCGAAACGCCCGCCGCCGCGTCTTTCAGGCCTTGCGCCAACGCTTTCGCGGAATCAAGTTTCAGGTTCATTTTCCAGTTGCCGGCAATCAAGAGACGTCGCATTTTTTATCCTTCTTAGGTTCAAATTTTCAACGTTTTCCAACGCGCGCCGCCGTTTTCGAGTCGAGGGAGCGGAGGGCTCGTCTTAAAATTCCTTCAACGGCTCATTTTACCCCCTCTTTTTTCTTCCGCAAGGGGGGCCGGTCTTTTTTCCTCGCCCGTTCGCCGTTTCGCGGTCGTCTCTCGCGCAAAAATCGCAAATCCGGCAAACTCCGCCGTTCCAAGCGAGACGACCGAGGAGCGCAAGAACAAAAAAAGCCCGCCGAAGAAATCGACGGGCCAATAAGATCGCGGCGCGTCGTCCCAAAGGCCGACGAGAGCAAAAGAACGCGAAAATCGACGCGGCTTCCGGCTCGCTCGACAAGACGCCGAACGCGCTCTAGATCGAATCGCCGCGAGAACGAAAGTCGAAGCGAAAGCGTCTCCGACCTTCTCGCGACCGCCGACGACGAATTCGCCTCGGACGTCTCATTTTTCGCCGTTCGCGGATTTAGACCGTTCAGAAATCCGAGAAGTCTAAAACGCAATCCCAAACGACCGAACAAACGCCCAAACGCGCCGCTCGACCGTTTCCCAACGAAATCCCGAAACTTCAAACGTCGAAAATTCAAAATAATTGCGGACTTCCCGTCGACGTCTCGCGCCGAGCGCAAACGCTCGAACAACGAAGACATTGCGCCGACGCCGCCTCGGGTCGGTTTCCTTCGCTTCGGAATTTCGGCAAGTCAAACCCGAGCGCCGCAAACGGGGTAAGCGCTCGTTTTCTCCTTGCGTTTTCATTATATTCAAAACGCGTCGCGATTGCAAACTTTTCCGCCCCTTTTTTTTCGTTTTTTCTCAAAAATTTTCTCTCTCGCCCGCACCCTCGACCGGTCGCGCCGATTTAAACGATTGCGCAGCCGCAATTTCGCAATTTCATCGAAAAACCGACCCCTTTCGCCTCTTTCCCCTCCTTTTTCCTTGCTTTTACGAGCCGAGTCGGTTATAATCCGGTTTTCCGCGGCAAACGCTCGCCGTTCTTCGGCGCGACCGTTCAAACCGTCGACTCCCTCTATTCCACAAGGTTTTCCCATGTTCCGCAATTCGCCCAACGCCTCGATTCCCCTTGAATCCCGCCGCCGTTTCGTCCGCAACCTCGCGACGTCCGGCGCCGCCCTTTGCGCCGCGTCCTACGGTTTCTCCGTCGACGCCGCCTTCGCCCGCTCCCTCGAAAACAACGACCGCAAGCCGATCGACGTCGATTTGAGCGGCGATCCCGGAATTTCCGACGCCGAAATGGAGGCGATTTACGAGCAAATCAAAACGCCGTACAAACAAGGCGTTATCATTCCGGAAGAAAACGGAAACCCGGTCGACTCGGCGAACGTCTTCCGCAAAGACGGCGTTTGGCATATGGTTTACCTCTGCTTCCTCGACAAGACCGGCTACGTCGCCAAGTTGGCCAAGAGCGACGATCTCGTCCGCTGGGAAACGCTCGGCGTCGTCGCGCCGTTCCGCCAAACCGGTTGGGACGCTTGGCAAGTTTCGCCGTCCGCCGCGCTCGTCGACCATAATTGGGGCGGCTCTTACGAGATTCAAAAGTACGACGGCAAATATTGGTTCACCTACATCGGCGGCGCGGGCAAAGGTTACGAGCCGGACCCGCTGAAAATCGGGCTCGCTTGGACCGACGACGCCGCCTCGCCGAAGGAATGGAACCGCCTCGACCGCCCAATCATGGCGCCGGAAGACCCGGACGCTCGCGCTTTTGAAAAGACGACGCTCTACAAAACGAGCGTCATTTGGGATAAGGAACGCCGCCTCGGCTCGCAATTCGTTTGCTTTTACAACGGCAAAGCGGTCGAAAACGGGCGTTCGGTCGAGCGAATCGGAACGGCGGTTTCGGACAACCTCGTCGACTGGCGCCGTTTCGGAAACGGGCCGATTATCGACAATGGAAGCGGCATCTCCGGCGACCCGCAAGTCGTTCGCATCGGCGATTACTGGGTGATGTTTTACTTCGGCGCGTTTTGGAAACCGAAAGCGTTCGACACCTTCGCCGTCTCGAAAGATCTCGTTCATTGGCGCCGCTGGGAGGGCCCGCACCTGATCGAACCGTCGGAAGATTACGACGCGACGTTCGCGCACAAGCCTTGGGTCGTTTACCGCGACGGAATCGTTTACCACTTCTACAACGCCGTCGGAAACCAAGGCCGCTGCCTCGCGCTGGCAACCTCGAAACCGCTTAAATAACAACGCTTCCCCCCGGAAACGCCGACGCGAAAAATTTCGCCGCGCGGCGTTTCGTCCGTCATATTTCACGGCGCGAGCGCCGACGACGTTTGCGCCGCGCCGACTATTAGCAAAACTTATACCGACGTTTTGTCCGTCCTTTTTGAAAAGCTTAAGATGAAAACAAAATTCAAAACCGCCTTAAAAACCGCCCTCGCCGCGTCGGTTCTCGCCGGTTCGTTCGCCGTCGAACTCGACCGAGCGTCCGGCGCCGAACTGCAACAACCGCTCGACCGAGAGAAAATCGTCGCGCGACACCGTATTCGCTCCGAAAATCTCGACCTAAAGATTCCCGTCGGCAACGGCAATTTCTGTTTCAACGTCGACGGCACCGGACTCCAAACGTTCGGCGGCGACGTCCTCGCGCACTGGGGTTGGTACTCCGAGCCGCTTTTGTCGAAATATACTTGGGCCGACGTTCCGCAAACCGGCACCTACCAACGGGGCCGATTACAAGGAAACGACCCGTTCCCGAGCGACCGCGGCGACCTTTATCAATGGGTTCGCAACAATCCGCACCAAGCGAACTTAGCGCGCGTCCGCTTTGTTCGCGGCGACGGTTCCGCGTTGAAGCCGAACGAGATTTCGAACGTCCGCCGCGACCTCGACCTTTGGACCGGCCTGCACGCGACGACGTTCGAACTCGACGGCGAAACCGTTTCGGTCGAAACTTGCGTCGGCGACGACAAGGCGCTCGACTCGACGGTCGCCGTTCGCGTCGACTCGCCGCTGATTCGCTCCGGCGCGCTCTCCGTCGTCGTCGACTTCCCTTACCCGTCGCTGAATCGCGGCGCTTGGACGGGCGATTTTTCCGCCGACGCGCCGCAAACCGACTTCGTCGTTTCCGTTCCGAACGGTTTTAACGAAAACAACGACAAAAACACGCAAAATAGCGAAACGGCGCAAACCTCCGGCGCGTTGATCGTCAAGCGCAACCTGTCGAACGAATACGCCGAAGGGGTCGTCGGCGATTACTCCTATTCGGTTCGCGTCGATTGGAAAAACGGCGTCGGCGCTCAAGTCGGCGAAACGTCGTCGATTCGCGTTTTCGGAACCGACGTTAAAACCGACGCGACCGGCAAAACCGGCGTCGTTTCGCAACCGCTCGACCTCCTCTTAACCTTCGACGGCGGCGATTACTCTTGCCGTCCGACCGACGATTCCGTTTTTTCCGCCCAGACGCCCCAATTTGACGCGGTGAAGGCGGAGTCGGCGGCGCGTTGGGAAGCGTTTTGGCGTTCCGGCGCCGCGGTCGACCTCTCGGAAAGCGCCGATCCGCGTTGGAAGGAACTCGAACGACGAATCGTCCTTTCGCAGTTCCAACTCCGAACGAACAGCGCCGGGAATTGGCCTAGTTCGGAATCGGGCCTGCTGACGGTCGACAATTGGAGCGGTCGCTTTCACCTCGAAATGACCTGGTGGCACCTCGCGCATTATTTCCTTTGGAACCGCGCCGAATTGGCCGACGACGCCCTTAAAATTTACCCGACCGTCAAAGACGGCGCCCGCGCGCTCGCCGAACAACTCGGATACAAGGGCGTCAAATGGCAAAAAGAGATCGCGCCGGACGGTCGCACCGCGCCTTGGCAGGGGAACCTCGTTCTCCTTTGGAAACAACCGCACCCGATTTTCTTCGCGGAACTCGATTATCGTCGCAACCCGACCCGCGAAACGCTGTTAAAATGGGCGGAGATTATCGGAAAAACCGCCGAGCATATGGCCGATTACCCGGTTCGCGACGCCGACGGCGTTTACCATTTGGCGCCGAATATGCCGCCGAGCGAACAAGGAACGACGAAAGACTGCGTTTTCGACCTCGCGTATTGGCGCTGGGGGCTCGACGCGGCGAACCGTTGGCGCGAACGGCTCGGGCAAGATCGGGTCGCGCGTTGGGACGACGTCCGCCGCAATCTCGCGCCGCTTCCGCAAAAAGACGGCGTTTTCGTTCACTCCGCCGAATGGTTCGACTCGTTCGAGAAGCGAAACTGGGAACACCCGGACTTGATCGGCGTTCTCGGAATGCTCCCGCCGCTCGACGGAGTCGACCAAGCGACGGCGCGACGAACGCTCGAACGCGTCGTCGCCGAATGGCAATGGAAACGTTGCTGGGGTTGGGACTTCCCCTGGACGGCGATGGCGGCGACGCGCGTCGGGCGCCCCGATTTGGCGGTCGAAATGCTCCTTAACGACTCGCCGCGCAACGTTTACGACGAACGCGGCGTCAACCTAGGCGGGCCTTGCCCTTACCTTCCCGGGAACGGCGGTCTCCTTTACGCCGTCGCGGCGATGTGCGCCGGGTTCGATTCCGAATCAGACGCCGCCCTCGACCCGGCGAAACGTCCCGCGCCCCCGACGTCCGGCGACTCCGGCCCCGGCTTCCCAGAAGGCTGGTCGGTCAAATGGGAAGGTTTGAAACCGGCGCTTTAATCGAAATTTGGCGTCGATTTTCAACGTCGCCAAGATTCTCCGCCGCCGCGTTTTGTCTCGACCAAACGCTGCGGCGGTTTCGCTCCCAATACTCTCCCCAACGACGCTCGCCGTTTTAAACGCCCTACCTATTTTCTCCAAACCCCCTCTTTTCTTAGCGCGACGAAATTTTTTCTTTTTTCTTAAAAAATTTTCTTTTTTTTACCCAATTCCTTCCCCGACGTTAATCTAATAAGCAAAGAAAACGAGCGTTCGCTCGACGGAAAGTTTTAAGACCCGACGACGCGCCCGATTTGCCGCCGACGCCGGAGCGGAAACGCTTCGTCAAAAGCGCAAAACCGGAACGCCGCCGGAGTTGGTCGCTCCCTCGAAGTCTTAAAACGCCCAAAAATCCGTTCAAGGATTAAGAGCCGATTTTTAAAACGGAAAACGTCGCAGGCTTGCCAAGAACGCAACGTTCAGCGAGAATATCGCAACGTTTTTCACGCGTCGAAGTCGACGCGAGGCTCAAAACCGCCCTTCGAGAAGACGACTAAGAAAGTAGAATTAAGAACGAACCCCGACTCGCGTCGAGCGCCGCGCCGAGGTTGCCGAGCCAACCGCCGAAGCGCGAACGCCGCCGCGAAAAAACGTCGGCCGCTCGATTCGCTCCCCTCTTTCAAAAAGCCGCGAAGGGCTTCATTTTTTTGCAGACCTCAAGGACTCGGCGGCGTCCTTAGCGCTTCCCCGGTTTCGCCGGAAAGCGCGGCCGCAAGCGCGGGAATTAATCGTTCGGACCGGTTTCCGGTTCCGAAATTCGGCGGGGTTCCCGTCGAAAGGCGAGTTTTCCGCCGTTTCGCGTCGGAACGTTTCGACGTTTCAACGCAAGGGGCGGAGGATTTTAGCAGCCCGAGGCCGTCAAAAAACGAGCGCGGATAGACGTTTTTTTCGTCGTTCGACGCGATTTTCGCAACGTTTTCGTTCGCGCTTTCTCGCTTCGACGCCGAAATCGCCGCGCCTCGCGACGGAAAATTCCCTTCGAAGGCGGCGCGTCCGGTCGTTTGCGCTCGACTTTTGCCGAACGCGAGCGAATCCGGTCGCCGTTTCGCCCGAGATTTAGCCTTCCGCGAAAGCGAGCGATCGCTTTCCCCGTCCGACGCGTCAAGGACGGCGGGCGCGCGCTCGTTTTCTTCTACCTATTTTAACAACGTTTTCGAGTTCGCGTTGCGTCCGACGCTCGCAATTTTGAACGCCGCTCGCTTTATCGCCCCGCGGCGCTTAAAAACAAACGCTTTCCAATTAAAGCGACAAAAACGAATAAAACGCAAAGGAAATCAAGATGGCGAAAACCGTCCAAACGACCTTCACCAAGCAAAAACGCCAACTTGCGAAAGCGAACGCGCTCATCGGAACGATTCGCGCCCAAGAAACGCGAACGCAACGTTTCGACGCGAACGGCGGCCTCGAAACGGAGGAGCGAACCGCGTATTTGCTCGACGCGCCGGAAAATATCGCGTCGCAAGTCGTCGAAATCCTCGCCGACGTCGTCCGTCAACACGGCGCGCGGCAACGGGCGAACTCCGTTTCGACCGGACGATTCGAGTTCTGCGGAATCGAAGCCGACTTGACCGTCCCGCAACTCCGCGCGCTCCAAGAGGCGCAAACGACGCTCGCCGCGCTCGTCGAAAAGTTGCCTGTCGAGAACAAACGGCGGATTCCGAACGGCGAACTCGACGGTCGTCCGGCGTTTTTCTCTCCGCTTCAAAAGTTTTTTGAAACAAAAACGCGCTCCGTCCCTTACGAAGAGACGGCGTCGACCCGCGTTCGCACTTACGAAGAACAATTCGACGTTCTTCTTTACCAAACGCGAACGGTCGAGATCGATTACGGTCTCCCGACGGCGACGATCGCTCGGCTGAAAACGCTCGTCGAAGATTTGGCGACCGCGATTCAAGTCGCGATCGACGAAGCGAACGCGCAAGCTCGAGAAGAAGACGCGCTCCTGAACGACGTCGCGGCCAAGATTCTCGCCGAGTTCGAACGCCAATGGAAACCGACAAAATAACGCCGCGCTCAGACGCTAACGGCGCCGTTTCAATCGGTCGCCGCCGCTAACGGAGCTCCCTTTCGACCGTCGCCCAAAGAACGCGACGCTTCTTATTTCGCCCCGCCGTCGCGCCAATCGAGATAGTCGGCCAACGCGGAACGCCAATCGGGCAAGCGGTAAACGCCGTCAAGATCGTTATATTTTACCGATCTTAACGCGGTAAACGCCGATTGCGGCGCCGTAAAGCCGTATTCTTTCGACGAAATCCCGGCGATTTGAATGTCCGTCAAGCCGCGGCGCTCGGCGATAAACTCGGCGACGTCGCGAACCGTTCCTCGGGAACCGCCGCTCAAGTGATAAAGTCCGGTCGCGCCGGTTCGAACGAGCGTCTTCAAGGAGCAAAGAACGTCGACCGCCCAAGTCGGCTCGACGATTTTGTCGTTCAGCGCGGAAAGCCGCCGCGTTCGCTTGAACGCCTTCAAGAGCGACTCGACCAAATTCCCGGACGAATATTCCGTCGTTTCGCCAAAAATCGACGACGTTCGCAAAATCAACGATTTCGACGCTTCCGCCGCGATTCGTTCGCTTTCGAGCTTCGTTTTCGCGTACACGCTCGCCGGATTCGGCTTGTCCAACTCGGAAAACGCCGGCGCGTCCGGACTAATCGTTAAAACCGGGCGCGCGTTCCCCCATTCGTCGAAAACGACTTCTTGCGAAGTCGCGGAATTTGGGAGAATTAGCGAACTCGGAACCCGGTCGTTTTCACCGTTCCCGCGTTTCCAGTCTTCGCCGTTTTGCCCATTCCCCCCGTTTTGAACCGTTCCCGCCCCTTCGTTCGGCTCGGGCAGCCGGGTCAACCGATCGCGGTAAAAGATTTCGCCGCATCCGAATTGAACGAGAAGCGAACCGGTCCGACGAACGGCTTCTTTCAGGTTGGCGACGGCGTTCGCGTGCGCGTTCCGCGCGGTGTTCGCCCGGGTTTCGAGCCAATCGATTAAGTTGACGCCCGCCGCGTTGACGACGACGTCCGGCTTAAAATCGCTCAACGTTTCGACGACAAAGAGCCGCGAGCAAAGGTCGAAGTCGGGCAAATTCAACGGGATAACGACGTCGTCCGACTCGACGACCGGCGCGCCGACGTTCGCCGCGATTCGCCGCTCGACTCGCGGGTCGTTCCAATAATTCGCGATCGCGCTTCCCAGCGTTCCCTTCGCCCCGACGACGACGATTTTCATTCCGCGCCCTTTTCCCGCCTTCTCAATTTTGCCCGTCTTAACCAAACCGCGCCGTTTGTTTCCAAATCGACGCGTTAGAGCCGTCTAAATCGGAACGACCCGCAAAAATCGCGACGATCAAAGATAATCGCTAAACAATTCTTTTTCCGGACGCGGCAAAACGACCGCCGACGCCAACAAACCGCGATCTTTAATCCCCTCGACCGCCGCGTCGACCGCCGCTTGAACGTTCGCGAGCGAACCGGTCGTCAAAAGGAGACCTTTCCCGCCCATCGCCATCGCCAAGCTGAGTCGGAAGAGCGTTACGTCGGCGGCTTTCGCGGCGACGTCGGCGGCGACGACCGCGGAAACGGCGCTAAACGTCTCGACAATCCCGAGCGCGCCGACCGTTTCGGGCCCCAAAACGACCGACTGCGCCATCGCCGGGAAGACCGCCGGGTGAACGTTCGCGACGGTCAGCGAGTCGATCGTCGACGTTCCGCCGACGCGCAACGCCGTTTCCATCGCCGCTTCGACGTCGCCGATCGCGCCGGAAAAAACGATCAAATACTTGCCCGAGCAGATCGTTCGAGCGATCAAGAGCGTCGTCGACGCGGCTTTCATCAACGCGTCTTGAACTTGATACCCGACGCCGACGCTCGACAATTCGATCGCCCCGACGGCGGCGTTATTCGTTTTTCCAGCCATTATCGTTCCCTAAAACTTTCGTTTCAACGTTATTCGAAGCGTTTTTTTACTCGTCGCAAAACGCGCCGTTCGCGCAAATTCGCCAACTTCGCCAAGCGTTCAAAATTTTCGACGCTTCCGCGAACGCCGAAAATTTGACGCTCTTATTTTACGCCGAAAATCGTTCGCCGTCAAGACGCCGCGCCTTTTGCGACGTTTCGAAAGCGGTTCTCGCCCGCCGCGCAACCCTTATATTCCGCGCGACCCGCCCCGTCGTTCGCCCGCTCCGCTCGCAACGCTTTTTTTCGGCGAAATCTTCGGCGTAATTTGACGCAATTTTCCCCTTAATTAATACAGGGAAAACGCAAACGCCGCGCCGCCTTCCAAACGCCGTTAAGGCCGCCATTCAAGAACGCCGTCGAGCGGTCGCGTTCGCCGCCAATCGACAAACGCCTCCCAATCGCGAACGCCGTCCGCCAAAACCGCTTGATAAACTTCGATTCCGGCGATCTTTTCGTCGTCCGGCGCCGCCTCTTTAATCGTTAAAATCGCGCGTTTCGTCTCCGGAGTCAACGCGGCGGCGACTCGGTCGGCGACGTCTTCGAAATAGCCGTCGTATTTCGAGTTCCGCTCGATATGAATCAAGTCGAACGCCCATTCGACCGCCGTCTCCTCCGGTTCGCTCGGGTCGACGAGCCAAACGCGCCATTGAACGCAACGCTCCTCGGTCGCCAGAAAGTTCGCAAAGTCGACCCGACGAACGCCCGGCCGACTCGCCAACGCGCCGACCGCCCGGAACGACTCCGCGACGTCGACCTTATCGGAGTAAATATGCAAGTCGACGTCGCGACGGTTCGGCGTCGTCAGCCCCATTCGCAACGAGCCGACAAGGTTGACCGTCGCGCCGATCGCCTCCCAAGCCGCGACGACGCCGGAACGCTCCAGCAAACGCCGCGCCGCCTCCGCCGCTTTTTCGCTCCGTTTGAAAAGCGCCGCCGTTTCATTTTGCGTGTTTTCCGCTTTTTCTCTATTTTTCACCGCTTTTCCTCTTGTTTGACAATTTGACTAACGTTCAACCGAAACGACGCGCCAAACGCTTTTCAACAAAATTCTTAAAAATCAAAAAGCGCGCTTTTTCCGCAAGATTCGCGTTATCGTTTCCGGCAAAAGCGTTCATTATAAGCGACGCTTATACTCGCGTCAAGAGTCGACGGGATTTTTTTGAAAAGACGAACAATGCAACGATTTTCAAAGAAGAGAAAAAACAACGCGCCGCGACCGTTCGGTCTAATCGTTCGGTCGCGGCGCCGTCGGCAAGCGGTCGCCGCAAGACGCCGCCGCTCGCTTATTTTGCGATGTTTCGCTAAAACGCGCGCCTCGCCTAACCGACGACGTCGCTTTTAAAGCGTTTATTCTAACAAACCGCCGTTAAATTAAACGGTTTTTAAGGAATTTAACGACGTTTAACGCTCGTCTAGGTCAAACGTTGACGCCGGTCAGCGCGATTTCAAGCGCGTCGGCCAACTCCGCTTCGGAGCGAACGCCGACAAAACGTTCGCGCAACTCGCCGTCTTCGTAAAGCAAGACGGTCGGCACCGCCGAAATGTCGCACTTCGTTCCCAATTTCGGATGCGCGTCGACGTCGACTTTCGCGATCGTCGCCCGTCCGGCGAAACGTTGAGCTAACGAATCGAACGTCGCCCCGGTCATACGACACGGGCCGCACCACTTGGCGTAAAAGTCGATCATCGCGACTCCCTCCGCGACAACCTCGTCAAATTCCTTTTCCGATTCGATAATCATCGGTTTTCCGTCCGCGTCGAAGGCCTCGAAACTTTCGTAGCTTTCGTAAACCCCGTACATTTCGCGATCGTCGCTATTTTCGGAGCCGGACGTTTCGCGCATTTTGCCCGTTTCGCCCATGTTTTGATTTCCGTTCATTTCGCCTTCGCGACGCGCATGCTCGTCGGCGTTCCAATTATTATTGTCGTTTTGGTTGTTTTCGTTCCAATCGGTCATTTTTGTCGTCCTTTCGTTAAAACTTGTTTGCGCCGCCGACGCTTCGTTTTCGGCGCGTCGGATTGCAAGGGGCGCGTTCCTTTTTTCTTCTCCAAAATACCCTCCTTAACGCCGACGCGATAAAATCGGCAAATTTTTCGACCGTTCGATAACGAAGCAAACGTCTTTCGTTCCGATTTTTCAACAATCAACCATTTTCGCGACGCCGCTATTTTCCCTTCCGCCGTCGCTCGCGCAAGAAAATAAAAAAGTCGCGACGAATCTTCTTCGCCGCGACCCGATTTCCGCCGCCGATTTCTCGCTCGACGATCTTTCGACGACTTCAGCCGCCTTTCCTTTATTTACGTCCCTCCCAAACTAACGCGTTTTCTCTCCTTCGTCGTCCGTTTTAACGCGCTCCGGACAAACCGCGTCGGCGAGTTTCTCCAAGAAGAGAACGGTTCGCGGCCCCGGAACGGTCGCGTAAAGGTCGAGAATCGGATAGATCTTGTCGTTTTTAACGGCTTTAACGCCGTCGCCAAGCGTCGCCCATTCGGCGCGTTTTTCGGCGATCTTCGCTTCGGCTTCCGCGCCCTCAACGTAAACGCCGTCGGTCGAGAGGTCGACGACGACGTCCGGGTTCAGCGCCGCGATACCTTCCGGCGAAACGACCGGCGCCGCGCCCGCCAGTTCCCCGGCGGCGTTCGTCGCGCCGACGATCGCGAGCGTTTCGTTAAAATAGGGGTTTTGGGCGGCGACAAAAACGTCGGCGACCTTGCCGAGCCCCGGCGTTCGGTCGATCGCGACCAGCACGGACGGCTTCGGACGCCCGGCGACGCTCGCTCGAATCGCGTCGAGCCGAGTTTCCGTTTCGCGACGCAATTTTCGTCCGCTTTCCGCGCCCGCCTCGCCGCCGACCGCCGCGCCGAGCGTCTCGAACGAATCCAACACGCCGGCCAACGACGAATGATCGACCGCGACCGTTTTCACGCCCAGCGCCGTTAATCTTTGCGCAAGCTCCGTATTTTCCCGCAGAATCGCGACGAAATCGGGGGCGAGTTCGACGATAGCCTCGATATTAATATCGAACAGGCTCCCAATCTTCGGCAGGTCGGCGACCTCCGGCGGATATTGGCAATACGTCGACGCCGCGACGACGGAGTCGCCAAGTCCCAGCGCGAAAAGCGTTTCGGTTACGCTCGGGACGGTCGAAACGACGCGAACGCCCGCCGCGTTCCCCGTTCCCCCCGTCTTACCCATTTTAGCGGAAGAAGCGTCGACGCCGGGCGCGCAACCGCCTGTCAAAACCGTTAATATCGTTAAAACCGCCGCCAACACGCAAGCGCGCGTTTCTCTTCCAAGCCTCAGTCGCCCGTAATTTGTCGATTCCATTTTTCTCGCGCCTTTTATTGTTTTCGCAATCCGCCGTTTTCGGCGTTTCTTCGTCCATTATACTCGCGTTTTCGCCGCTTGCAACGGAGTCGGCGCGCTTGTCGAATTAGACGCGTCTTTTTAGCGCCGTTAAATTGCTTCTTGAAAAATTAAACAACACTAACCTGAAACGCGTCGACAAAATTTGCGTTTTTCGCGATTCTTCAAAAAAATCGACCGCAACCGTTGAAATTGCGGCGGCGCCGCCGTATAATAACGTCGAAAGATCGGATTTCCGCGACGCGGCGCCCAAAACCGCGTCGTTTTCCGGCGGAATCGTTAAAACCGCTATCGTTTAACGGTTCGCGTCCTTTTTACTCCCATTCAACGCAAACAACGCACTCAAACGCCGATGAACAGCCGCAAAATCACCCGCCGCGCGTTCGGTCAACACGCGCTCCTCGCTTCCGCGCTTTTCGGAGCGGAAACGCTCGCCCCGTCTTCCCCGTTCGCCCAATTTAACGCCGAAACCACGTTCGGAGCGGAACCGGCGTCGTCGAAACCGGGAATCGCCGACTCGCCGTACGGCGTCTGCTCGCACCTCGGCGGCGGCGAAGAACACGACCAAATGCCGAAGAACCTCGAGCTGATGAAAGCGGCCGGAATCGCTTGGGCGCGCGCCGACTTCTCTTGGAGCGGAGTCGAGCGCCGCAAGGGCGAATGGACGTTCGATCATCTCGACCGCGTCGTCGAAGAAACAAGCCGCGCCGGAATTCAAATCTTGCCGATTCTCGATTACGACGTCGCTTGGGCGACCCCGGCGTTTCAACATTTGGACGCTTGGCTCGAGTACGTCCGCCGAACGGTCGAGCGTTACCGCGACCGAATCCGCTATTGGGAAGTTTGGAACGAACCGAACCTCGAAGGCTTTTGGAAGGCGAAACCGAGCGGCGCCGACTACGCGACGCTTCTTCGCGAGACGTACAAGACGATCAAAGCGATCGATCCGGAACTCGTCGTTCTTTACGGCGGGTTGGCCGGCGTCCCGATCGACTACTTCGAAGCGTCGCTCGACGCGGGCGCGGGCGAGTTTTTCGACGTTGTCAACATTCACCCCTACCGCGGCGGGTTGACGACCGAGCAAACGATTAACCGCTTCGAAAAGGAAATCGCGCAATTTTCCGACGCGCTGAAGAAGCGCAATATCGCGCCGAAACCAACTTGGATCACCGAAATGGGCTGGGCGACGCCGCCGGTCTTCGGCGAAACGAACAACCGCGTCGTTACCGCCGGGCTCCAACATTTGTTCCCGAAATCGGTCGACGGCTCCGAACCGCTCCCGAAAGTCGCGATCTTTTACGACTCCCGTTACGAACCGGCCGGAAACGCGACGCCGCAAGAATTTTACCGTCTCCTTCCGGCGGGCTACTTCGCTCGCGGACGGGGGCGCGATCGGCTCGGCGGCGGAGGGGGCGTCGAGAACCTCGTTTCGTTCGTCGACGCGGACGAGTTGACGACGCTTTCGCCGAAAGACGTTCCGGCGCTGATTATGCCGCCGAGCGAAACGTTCCCGGCCGACCGTTTCGACGCGATGGTGAAATACGTCAAAGACGGCGGCGCGCTCTTCCTCTTGGGCGGCGTCCCCCTTTATTATCGTTCGATTATCGACGAAACCGGCGCTTACCAAAAACAGAACGGCAACCCGACGATGAACGCCGATCACGCGGCGTTGCGAATCTCTTGGTTCGCTTGGTGGACGCGCGAAAACGTCCCGGAAGAGGCGCCGCTCTTCGTCGCGTCGGCGAGCGCGAAACAACTCGAAGGTTATCAGCCGGTCGTCAAGGGAACGCGTTTCTTCGACGATTCGCGGTTGAAGGACGGCGACCGTTTCATCCCGCTCCTCGAAGCGAAAAAAGACGACTTTACCGGCGTTAGCGCGTGCGTTTACGACTTTAACAGCGATTACTGCGGCGCGGTCGTCGTTTCGTCGATTCTCGGGGACGGCGCGGTCGGCGACAACGTTTCGACGGTCGAGAACCAAGCGGTTTACCTCCCGCAGGCGTTGCTCGCGGCGTTCGCGTTCGGCGTCGAGCGGTACTTCTGGTACGAGTTCCACGCGCCGCAACGGGACGACGTCGACAAAGAGCATCACTTCGGAATCGTCGGTCAAGAGCTCGACCCGAAACCGGGCTACTTCGCTTACCAAGCGCTGACGAAGGCGCGCCCGGCGGGTTCGACCGGCGACCGCCTCGACGCAACCCGGGAAACGCGAATCGCTTCTTGGACGCGCCCGGACGGCAAACGCGGTTGGGCGATTTGGTCGAGCAAAGCGGAACGCCCGACGACCGTCAAACTCGACGGCAAGGTCGACGCCGCGTTCGACTACCTCGGGAACGAGATCGCCAAGCCGACGAACGGCGCCGAAATCCGCCTCTCGCCGGGCCTTCTTTACCTCGTCGGCCCGAAAAACGTCGAGCTAAACTAACGCCGCGCTCCCAAACGACCGGCAAAACGCCAACCGTCGCCGCGCCGCAACCCAAACGCGTCGCGGCGACGCGAGCGCCGTTCTCAGCGTTAAAACCGCTAAAACCGTCAAAAGCCGTCGCGCCGCAACCCTCGACGCGACGGCTTTTCGCGTCGCGACGTTCCGGTTTCCCCACCGCGCTCTAATCAAGCGAAACCGTCTTTTTTCATTGTTTACATTTTGGAGAGCTTGTCAAGAAAAAACGGCGCCGCGGGAAAATTCGCGCGACTTCTTGCTCCGAACGCCAAAAAACCGCCGGAACGAGCTTTCCCGTTCCGGCGGTTTTCAAGTCGTTTAAACGCGTCGTTTGAAGTCGGCGAAACGCGTTCGCCGCCCGGCGCTCGGTTCGACGCTTACAAGAAGATCAGCGTCATGACGACCAAAATCGGGAGCAACGCGCAGACGCTCCAACCGATGTAACCGAAGAAACTCGGCATCTTGACGCCGCTTTCCTCCGCGATCGCCTTCACCATAAAGTTCGGGCCGTTCCCGATGTACGTCGTCGCGCCCATCAAGACCGCGCCCAACGAAACCGCGACCAAGAGCAATTCCCGAATACGAACCCCCGTCGCGGCTTGCCCGGCGGTCAACGTCGCTTCCAGTCGCTCCGCTTCGTCGGTTTTCCCGGCGGCCTTCAACGCGGCGAGTTCCGTTTCGTCGGCGACGCGGGCCACTTCGAAGAAAACGACGTAAGTCGGCGCGTTGTCGAGAACCGACGAAAGCGAACCGGTCATCCAGAAGAGTTCCTGCGCTTCGTTCATTCCGATTTTCGCCCCGACGGAGCGCGCGGCGGAGCGAACGTCCCCGCCCTTGACGTTCAAGATTTGCATCGGCGCCTGCATGCAAATGAAAATCCCGAAGAAGATCGCGGCGACTTCGATAATCGCGGCGAAATTGAACTCGTTCTCCTTGCGAATCGCGTTCGAACCGCAAGCGAACGAAACCGCGACCAACGCCAACTGAACGACTTCGCGCAGGAACGTCGGCGGATACCAGCCGGTCTCGACGCCGAAGAGCGCCAAAAACTCTTGACTCGGCGCCAAAAGCGCGACCGCCAAGACGACGCCGATCAAGCAGAACAGGTTCGGGAAAAGCCCGCGAACGCGGAGCGGCTTGCGGTCGACTTCGTCGAGCGCTTTGCTCAACCCGGTTTCCTTCGGCCAAAAATAAAAACGGTCGAGGACGTAATAAACCGCGATCAACAGTCCGCAAACGAAGAGCCATTCCTTCCAAAGCGCGAACGTCCAGAAGAACGCGACGCCGCGCAGGTAGCCGAGGAACAACGGCGGGTCGCCGATCGGAAGCAAACAACCGCCGCAGTTGCAGACCGCGAAAATAAAGAAAACGACCGTGTGCGCTCGGAACTTCCGCTCGCGGTTCGTTTCGAGCAAGAGTCGAATCAGCAGCATCGCCGCGCCGGTCGTTCCGACGAAACTCGCCAACAACGCGCCGACCGCCAAAATCGCGCAGTTCGTTCGCGGCGACGCTTTCAAGTCGCCGGAAATGCGGATTCCGCCGGAAATCGCGAAGAGCGAGAAGAGCAAGACGACGAACGAAATATATTCGCCGACGATCGCGTTGACGAAAACCGTTCCCGCTTTAACGAACGGCGAAGCGTCCGCGGCGATCGTCGCGTGCGCCGGCCAGTGCAGGTCGAGCGGAAAATCGCAGAGGAACGCGTAATAACCGAGCGTAACCGCGCCCAAAACCGCCGCGACGATAAAGCGGTTGCGGTTGCTCTCCCACCAGTGCTCGGTCGCCGGAATCAGCGGCAAAATCGCGATGCAAAGGAGCAAAATAACGAACGGCGCGACCGTCCAAAGGGGCGGAGTCGGCGGCTCGTTCGTTTCGCTCGCCGCCGTATGCTCCGCTTCCGGAACGCCGCTCGACGCGGTCGTTTCCGCCGCTTCCGTCGTCGCGACCGCCGCTTCCGCCTCCGGCGTTTCCGTCGTTTCGTCCGCATGAGCGGCGACGGCGGCTTCGTCGCGCGAGCCGTGCGCTCCAAACTGCGCCGCCGTCCACTTTTGCGGAAGTCCGGCGACCAAAAGGCCGAGATAAACGACGATAACCGCGACGAGCGCCGCTATCGTTTTACGATACGAGGTCGGAGCGTCTTGCGACGCGTCGGGCTTGCGTTCGGACATTTTATCCCCTTCTCTTCCTTTTTAACGTTGGGAGTCGGCGACGTTTAACGCGGCGCCGCGACTCGGCGTTTTAAGCGGACGACGGCGAACGACGAACGAACGCGACGTCCCTTTATTAAACGCCGCGTCCGTCGGTCGGTTTCGCTCACATCGAGCGGCGGATCCGTTCGAGGTTCCACTCGAGCTTTTCTTTTTGCGTCATCTTCGAGAAGTCCGGAAGCGGTTCGAACGTTTTCGGCCCCTCGGTTTTGTCGAAGTAGGAGCGACGCGGTTTTTGCGCCGGTTCGGCTTTTTTCGGCGCGTCGGTTTTCTTCGCGTCGTAACTGGTCGCCGTTTCGGTCGTTTGGAGGTCGTCCTCGAGGGAGCGTTTCGGGCGAATCCCCAACTTTTGCAGGTCGCCGTGATACGCTTTCGTCGCTTCGACCGGGCCGATTTGCCCGTCGGCGATAGCGCGCAGGTACTCGATGAAGGTCAGTTGGTGTTCGGCGTTGTTGATTTTTCGCCCGTACAGCGCGACGCGAGCGCCGTATTTTTTCGCGTCGTGGAGCATTTGGAACGCGTCGAGCGTAGTTCCGGCGCTTCCGCCGAGAATCCCGACGACGATTTCGGAGTCGTAACGGACGAGGGCTTCCATCGCTTTCGGCCCGTAATACGGAATCTTCAGGAAGACCGGACGCCCGGCGCTCGCGACGCCCGCCAACGCGCGGACGATATGATCCGACACGAACTTCGGCACGTCTTCGATCGGATTCGTCGGCGCGTTCGGACTGAAAACTTCGAGGAAGTGTCGGAACCCCTTCTTTTCGGCTTCGAGTCGGAACTCGTTGTACGCGAGGAGCGACTTATAATCGCGGTCGAGATCGTTGTTGAACGTAACGGAGTAGAGCCCGAGGTCGGCGCCCTTCTTCGCGGCGAGTTCGGCGGGCGAGCATTCGGCTTTGCCGCAAAGCGCGTGGTCGAGCGACGCGGTGCGGAACGGTCGGGACGGTTCGGAACCGTAAACGGCGCCGGCGCCGGCGAGCCAAATATCGGTGGCGTCGTTGGCGCGAATCGCCGGAGTGATCGGCGAATTTTCGAAAAGGCCTTCGCGGAGCGTCAAAACTTCGCTCGTGCTGGAGCTCATAAGAACAATGTCGACGAGCCCTTGCGCGATCACTTCGCGAATTTGAGCGCGGTATTCGTCGAGCGTTTTGAATTTCGCTTCGGCGCCGTGGCTCTCGGGACTCATCCCGGGCGCGGCGAGGCCGTAGGCCATGTCGGCGTCTTTGGCGTCGGCGAGAATGAAATCGTTGCAACTCCGGTCGGCGAGGATGCGCGCAAGTTTTCGATCGAGCGATTTTTGCATAATGAAACCGTTGCTTTAGTATTAATGGCGAAATATCGGCGGTCGGCGAGAGCGGAACGGAACGTTCGGCTCGACTTCTCGTCGGAGCGTCGGCGCGTATTCGGCGAAGCGTTTGGCGGTCGCTCGTTTCTCGGCGCGAACGCTCGACGTTTTCCATTATAAAAAATCGCGGCCAAACGTCAAGAAGCGCGGCGTTCGGAGGCGGCTCGCTTCGCTTTTTTCGCGAAAATCGCTCCGATTTTAACGATTGCAACGGCGTTTCTCCGGCGCCGCGTTCGTTTTTTTTCCGAGAACCGCTCAAAAAATTTAATCTCTCGCCGCTTCGAACGTTCCTTTCGCCGAAAAGCGCCGTCGCGACGAAAACGTCCCGCTCGTTCCCCGCGCCTCGAAACGACGACGCTTCGACGTTCGTTTCCCCCGCTCGAACGACGTCGGATTCTTGCGAGGCGGCCCCGTCGCCCCCTAACGACGCCGCGCCGAAAACGTCCGCCGCCGTCGAGTCGCGAAGAAAAACGCGAGCCGCCCCTTGACGAGCGCCGAAAATCGAGTAGAATGAGAGGTAGTTTGGCGTTTAAAGACGCTTCGCCTCTTTTCGCGCCGTCTGTTTAAGTCTCCGTAGCTCAATCGGATAGAGCGTCGGCCTCCGAAGCCGAAGGTTGCTGGTTCGACTCCAGTCGGAGACGTTTTGCGCTAAGTTTTCGTTTTCGTCGGCTTAGCGTTTTTTTTTGCGCCGAACGTTTCATTCAAGAAAAAAACGCGCCGTTTTCCGCGGACGCCGCGGCGTTTGTTCTCTTCGCTTCATTTAGTTGAATCTTCATCGCGATTTCCTCCGCTTTCTTCGTTCGCGACATAACGCCGTCGCCCAAATCGCCGTCGGACGCTAAGTCGCGTTACCGACGCGCTTTCCCTCGTATCGTATTCCGCAACGCCGCGTCGCTAATTTCAAGCGGTCTCCGTTTTTTTCAAAATTTTCGAAAAATTTCGCGCGTTTTCGTTGTTTTGCGGAAGCGATCGCGTTATAATGACTCGCAACGGCGAACGTCGCGACGTTCGCCGTTCGTTATTTTCGCGTTTTTTTTAACCGCAACCTTTTCAACGACAAAGGACACGCCATGCAACGTCAAACCGCTCGCCGTCAATTCCTCGCCGCCGGAGCCGTCGCCGTTTCGACCGCCGCGCTCGGACTCGCCGCCTCGACCGCCTCCGCGCAAGACGCTCCCGCCGGCAAAATCAAAATTATCGCTATCAACGGCAGCCCGCGCCGCGATAAAACGACCGCCGAAGCGTTGACCAAAGCGCTCGAAGCGGCGAAAGCGGTCGCGCCGGATAAAATCGACGTCGAACTCGTCAATCTCGTCGACTACAACCTCTTCGCGTCCGAACGACTCTTCGGCGCGGCGGCGGTCAAAGGGGGCGACGAGTACGCGAAACTGAACGAAAAACTCGCCGATCCGGCGGTTCGCGGCGTCGTCGTCGGAAGCCCGACGCACAACGGAGCGCCGAGCGCGCTGATCGCGGCGCTCTTCGGGCAAATCGACCACTCCGTTCTGCAAGGCAAGATCGCCGGAGCGTTGGCGGTCGGCGGCGCGCGCAACGGCGGGCAAGAGCAAGTCGTCGACGGAATCAACACTTACCTCTTCCACGAAGGCGCGATTCTCCCGGGCCCGGGCGGCTCCGGTCGAACCGGCGCCCTCCTTTGGAACCAAAAAGACACGGTCGCGCAAGACGAGTTCGGTCTGACGATGGCGCGCGGTTTGGGCCAACGCGTCGCAAAGTTGGCGCTCATCGTCCCAGCCGACGCGCTGAAATAAGCGCGATTTTTAAACGCCAAAAAAAACGCCGGTCGTTTTTAAGGCGATCGGCGTTAAAGCGCGCTCTTTACGGCTACAAAAGCAAAAAACGCGCCGTCGAGGAATTTCGACGGCGCGTTTTCGTTCGATTATTCAAGCCGCGCTTCGAGAAAACGCGGCTCGAACGTTTCGCTCTAAATCGCTAAAATTAACGAGCTTGCGCTTCGTTGCGAGCGACTTCTTTGACTTCTTCTTCCGAAACTTCCGGAATTTCGTCTTGTTCGACGGTCGCGGCGGCGCGGTCGATCGCTTCTTCCGAAATCGTTTCCATTTCGAACGGGACTTCGGTGAACTCGGCCGCTTCTTGGATCAACGCGATGACTTTGCGTTCGATGATTTGGTTGCGGAGAACGTCCATGTTGCCCGATTTTTCGATTTGAGCGCGAATGCGACGCGGGGATTCGCCCGATTGCGCGGCCATCAGCATGATTTCCAAATCGTAGTCGCGTTGTTCGTCGACAATGTTTTCGCTTTCAGCGATCTTTTCAAGGATGAAGTGTTCCTTCAACGCTTGAGCCGTCGTCGCGGCGCTGTTTTGACGCAGGAAGTTGATTTGGCGAACGATTTGCGCGTCTTCGAAACCGCTGCGTTGGAGTTCGTAAATCGCGCGTTGAAGCTCGCGATCCGATTGACGACGGAGAAGCGCCGGCGGGAGCTCCCAGTTCGCGTCGACCGTCAGTTGCTCGGTGATTTGACGGCGAGCGCGTTGGCGTTGCTCGTGTTCGAGTTGGCGTTCGAGCGTTTCGAGAACGGCGTCGCGGAAGTCGCCCATGTTTTCGAAACCGCCGAGCGCGGCGAGGAATTCGTCGTCGATTTCCGGAAGTTCGAGCTTCTTGACTTCCTTGACTTCGAACTTCGCGGCGATTTCTTTACCGCGGAGGTTTTCGTCCGGAGCGTCGGCGGAAAGGGTCAGCGTCGTTTCGCGAACGTCGCCCGCTTTCGCGCCTTCCATCAACTTGTCGAAACCGGCGATCGAACCGTCGTGGAACGAAAGGGTCGGACGGATGCGGATCGTTTCGTTTTCGGCTTCCGAAACGACTTTGCCGTCGTGTTCGAAGGTCAGCTTGACGACGACGTAGTCGCCGGCGGTCGCGGCTTCGTCGGTCGCGACGAGTTTGCCGTAGTTCGTTTGGATGCGTTTGATCGCGGCGTCGACGTCTTCGGCGGAGAATTCGCGAACCGGTTTTTCGAGCTTGAGGCCCTTCCAGTTCGGAACGTCGAACGTCGGACGAACTTCGACGTCGTATTCGTAAACGAACGGGCCTTCTTCCGGAAGAACGATCGCGCGGACGTCGAAGTCCGGCTCGCTAATCGGCGTCATGTCGGCGTCTTCGTTCGCTTGCGTCAAGCTGTCGATGAGAAGCGCGCTCTTGACGCGTTCTTTAACGTCGGCCTTGAAGCGCTTTTCGATCAGTTTGCGCGGAGCTTTACCGGCGCGGAAACCCGGAATCGCGGCGTTTTCTTGCAGTTCGGCGTATTCGAGTTCGAAACGTTTTTCAACGTCTTCGCGCGAAACTTCGACTTTGACGTGGCGTTCGCAGGAGCTCTTTTCTTCAACGTCGATTTTGAGCGTCAGTTTTTCAACGTTTTCGGTCGCTTCGAAATTTTCCATTTTCGTCGTCCTTTTTGCGTGATGTCGCGTTGGCGCCGCGCGGTCGAGAAATTCGACGGCGGCGAAAACAAAGAAGGAACGCGGAAACCCCGCGTCGGCGACGCTTGCGAAATCTTCGAATCTTCAAGAAAAAACGAAAGACCTCGAAAACGCCGACGTTTCCCAGGTCTCTTCGATCGCCGCCGAAAGACGAACGGCGACAAAAAAGGCGCGCCCAAAACACAGGCGCGCCGCGAAATACGCAAGGGCAACGCTAAATGTCTCGGAACAAGCTGCTTCGAACGAAACCCATGTCCAAAACCGGGAAACCCTAACTAAAAAGAGCGGGCGAAGGGGTTCGAACCCTCGACAACAACATTGGCAACGTTGTGCTCTGCCAACTGAGCTACGCCCGCAAAGTCGTTTCTTTATTTTAAGACGAGAAACCGCGTCTCAACCTCAAAACCCGCCGCCGCCAAAACGAACGTCGAACGCGTTTCAAGAGAGCGGGCGAAGGGGTTCGAACCCTCGACAACAACATTGGCAACGTTGTGCTCTGCCAACTGAGCTACGCCCGCAAGGTCGCTTCTTTATTTAAAGACGAGAAACCGCGTCTCAACCTCAAAACTCGCCGCCGCCAAAACGAACGCCGAACGCGTTTCAAGAGAGCGGGCGAAGGGGTTCGAACCCTCGACAACAACATTGGCAACGTTGTGCTCTGCCAACTGAGCTACGCCCGCAAAAGTTTTGCAAGTTAAGAACCTCGAAAGTTGTTTTCGTTAGCCCCAACTCACGGGAATGATTATAACCGAGGTTCGCGACAGCGCAAGGGGCTTTTTTAAATTTTTTCCAACTTTCTTCCCCGCCCCTCGCCGCGACGCGTCGTTAGTCGCGGTTTTCCGGGACTTTCACGCGCTTTTAAATTTTAAAACTTTCCGCGCGACGCCGGCGAAGCGACGCGCCTTGTCCCGTTTTTTCATCAAAATCGTTCCAATCAGATCCAAACGCGGGTTTTCGCCAACTTTTCTCGCGACTCGCGGCGCGTTTCCTTGATTTTTCGCCGTTTCGTCGTTATATTATACGGTATACTTAGAAATTTTGCGTCGCGAGCGGTATTTTCCTCCCGCTCGACGCGTCGAGGACCGCCCGATGAAAATTAGACTCACCATTTACGACGACGAAAAACGCCACTTCTCGCAACCGATCGCCCTTCCCTGCGTCGTTGGACGCGGGCGTCAGTGCGACGTCGCGATCGTTCACCCGTTGATCAGCCGCCAACATTGCGAAATTTACCTCGACGGCCGCCGGATTATGGCGCGCGACCTCGGTTCGCTTAACGGCACGTTCTACCGCGGCAAGCGGCTCGACCGTCCGGTCGAGCTCGCGTTCGGCGACGAATTTTCGATCGGCGCGCTTTATTTCCTCGTCGAGTCGGTCGACGCGCAAACGACGACGCATCTTTTGGCGGCGAAAAAAGCCGAGGCGGAATCCGAAAAGCCCGCCGACGACAGCGTCGTCGATCTCGGCAATTTCGACCAAAACGGTTCCGGCGCGTTCTGAACCGTCGAGTCGGTAAAAAGCGACGCGAAAAAATCCGGTTGCCAACCGCGAAAAAATCGTTATAATCGGTTTTAACGCGCTTCGAACGTCGCGTCGAAAAGCGCGTTTCGCCGACACTATTAATAAGCCGTCGATTTCTCGCCGCGCGCTCGCTTCGTCGTTTTTCTCCGAAGCGACGCGCAATCGGCGCTCGACGCCTCGTTTCGCCGCGTCCGTTTCCCCGGTCGCCGCCGCGAAAAACGCACCCCTTGGAGCTTTTTATGAAAATCACACGCATCGGCTTTTGGAAAGCGACCGCGCTCGCTCTCGTCCTCGCGACGACGGCGACCGCTTCGGCGCAAACCCCGAACGAGCCGCTCCCGGATCGCTTGAACCCGGAAGTCGTCGGGATCAACAACCTTCCGCCGCGTTCGACCTTCGCCTCGACCGCTTACAAACAAGTTTCGCTCGACGGCGATTGGCGCTTCAAACTCGTCGAAGAACCGGCGCTCGTTCCGTTCAACTTCTCGATGGAAGATTTTGGCACGGATATGGTCGAGTGGAAAACGATCCCGGTTCCGTCGAACTTCCAAATGGAAGGCTACGGTTACCCGGTCTACACGAACATCCCCTACCCTTGGCCGCGCCCTTGGACGCCGCCTTACGTCCCGGACGCGGAAAACTGGGTCGGTCTCTACCGCCGCGAATTTGAAGTCGACCAAGCCGACGTCGCTCGCGACAAGAAAATCATTCTGCATTTCGGCGGCGTCGAGTCCTGCTTCTACGTTTACGTCAACGGCGAAGAAATCGGGATGGGGAAAGACGCGCGCACGCCGGTCGAGTTTGATATTTCGAAAGCGATTCGCGCCGGTCGCAACACCGTCGCGGTGAAAGTTTACCGCCGCTCCGACGGGTCGTTCCTCGAAGACCAAGACTTCTTCCGCCTCAGCGGGATTTTCCGCTCCGTTTACTATTACGTCCAACCGGCGGTCGCGGTCGCCGACGCGAAAGTCGTTACGGAATTTACCGACGACGACCTGACCGAAGCGGTTCTCAAAGTCGACGTCACGCTCCAAAACAACACGCCGTACAAAAAGACCGGAACCGCCGTCCTGACGCTGAACGTCAACAATCCGACGAACGCCAACGTCGCCGAAAATATCGGCGGCGCGGCTCCGAACGAAGGCGCCGACGTCGAATTCTCGCTCAAAGGGCGCGAAGTCAAAACGGTTTCGTTCGAAATCCCGGTTAGCGCCCCGTATCTGTGGTCGGCCGAGACCCCTTGGCTCTACCCGGCGAATCTTAAAGTTTACGACGCCGATTTCAAAACGACGCTCGACGCCGGTTTCAACGTCGGCTTCCGCAAGGTCGAAATCCGCGACGGCCAACTTCTCGTCAACAACAAGCCGATTCTTATCAAGGGCGTCAACCGCCACGAACATCATCCGACGACCGGGCACGCGCTCTCGACGGAAAGCATGCTCGAAGATATTCGCGTCATGAAGTCGCTGAACGTCAACGCGGTTCGCACGAGCCACTACCCGAACGACCCGCGCTGGTACGACCTTTGCGACAAGTACGGTTTGTACGTCGTCGACGAAGCGAATATCGAATCGCACGGAATGGGCTACGGCAAAGAATCGCTCGCGAACCCGCCGGAATGGCTCGCCGCGCACATGAACCGCACTCAACGGATGGCGTTCCGCGACCGCAACCACCCGTCGATTATCGTTTGGTCGCTCGGAAACGAAGCCGGCAACGGCCCGAACTTCGAAGCGACGTACAAGTGGTTGAAGGAATTCGACCCGACGCGCCCGGTTCAATACGAACGCGCCGAATACGCTTGGAACACCGATATTTTCTGCCCGATGTACATGTCGGTCGCCGGAACGATCGACTACGCCAAGAAAGAGGAAGCGAAGACCGAAGGCAAACGTCCGCTCATCCAATGCGAATACGCTCACGCGATGGGGAACAGCAACGGCAACTTTAAGCTCTATTGGGACGCTATCCGCGAACTGAAACACCTGCAAGGCGGGTTTATTTGGGACTGGGTCGACCAAGGGATTTCGATGCGCGTTCCGAAGCAAACGGTCGAAGACAAGAGCGCGAACAAGCTTCCGATCGGAATCGTCGGGATCGTCGCGCCGCCGGAAGAAGTCGGAACGATTTACAAGGGCGTCGAAACCTCCCCGGCCAAGGGCAAACTGGGTCTGAAGGGTTACGCGATCGTCGGCGGAACCTCCGGCGTCCCGACCGGTAAAAACGCCGACCCGTCGAGCGCGGTCGCGAACGTCGACAAGCTAAACTTCGTCGGCAAGGCGCCCTTCACGCTCGAAGCGACCGTTTATCCTTATACCGACGCCGAAGGGACTTACGTCGGCAAGTCGGACTACCAATACGCGCTGAAACAACAAAACGGCGGCGTTCAACTTTACATTTACAACGGCGAACGCTGGATCTCCGCGACCGGCAAAGTCGACGGTTGGCTCAAAAAATGGCACGACGTAACCGGCGTTTACGACGGCGAAGCGTTGATTCTCTACGTCGACGGTAAAGAAATCGCGCGAACCGCCTGTTCCGAAGAAATCGCCGAATCGCCGTTCCCGGTCGAGTTGAACCGCAACTCGTACCATACGAACCGTTTGGCGGGCGCGCTCCTCGGCGCCGCTCGCGTTTACAGCCGCGCGCTTCCGAGCGAAGAAGTCGCGACGAACTACTACGACCGTAAAAACCGCGACGGTCTCGAACTTTTCGTCGACTTCAACCAAACGAAAGTCGAGAAAACCGACGAAGTTTACTACGGTTACGGCGGTTGTTTCGGCCCGGTCGACGTTCCGACCGACCAAAACTTCTGCATGAACGGCGTCGTGTCGCCCGACCGCAAGCCGCACCCGGGCGCGCAAGAAGTGAAGCAGGCCTACGCCGACGTTTGCGTCGAACGCGCCGACGCCGCGAACGCTAACGATTTCAGCGGTTACGTCGTGAAGAACGAATACTTCTTCCGCGACTTGGCGCATATCGAGCTGCACGCGTCCCTTTTGGAAAACGGCGTCGTCGTCGCGACGAAAGAGCTGTTCCCGGGCGCCGACTTCGCCAACGCCGCGCCGCAAACGACCGCGACGCTTAAACTTGCGTTCGACGGTTTCTCGCTCGCCGACCTCTCGAAGTTCGACGCGAAACCGGGCGCCGAGTACGTCGTCAGCTTCGACGTCCTTCAAAACGTCGACGACGGCGCGCTCGCCAAGGGCGCTCTCCTCGCGACGCGTCAGTTCCGCCTCCCGGTTTACGCCGAAGCGCCGCAAACGCTGAAGCTCGCCGCCGAAAAAGCGACGGTCGCGGACGCCGCCCGCATGTTGGACGAAACGTTCCGCCTCGACTTCTGGCGCGCGCCGATCGACAACGAACGCGGCAACCATATGCCGACTCGCCAAAGCGCTTGGCGCAACGCCGCTTACGAAATCGACTGGGCGCCGGAATGGCGCGAGTTCGACGTCGACGGCGCCGCCGGTTTCGAGCGCGTCGGCAAGTTCGCTCGCTTCGACGGAACGGTGAAGGAAACGGTCGTCTTCTACGACCGTGCCGCGAAGATTTCGGTCGAAGTCGAAAAGGGCAAGAACGTCGCCGACCTTCCGCGTCTCGGCGGTTACTTTATCCTCCCGGCGGCTCAAGACGAAGACGTTTCGGTCGAGTATTACGGTCGCGGGCCGGAGGAAAACTATTGGGACCGCAACGCCGGTTCGCCGCTCGGTTTCTACCAAACGACGGTCGACAAGATGCGCGTCGATTACTCGGAGCCGAGCGAATTCGGCGCCCGAACCGACTGCCGTTGGTTCGCGGTTGAAAACAAGAATGGCCAACGCCTCCGTTTCGTCGCGCTCGACGCGAACGGCCAAAAGACCGACGCGAACGGCGCCGCGACGCTGACCTTCTCGGCGCGCCGCGCTCTGAACCGCGACTTGGAATCGGTCGAGCATTTCTGGCAAGTTCCGCGCCGCGACTTCGTCGTTTTGAACGTCGACTTCGCGCAACAAGGCGTCGGCGGCGACAACTCGTGGGGCGCGCAAACGTACCCGCAATACCGTTTGAGCGGCGGCAAATACCGTTACGAGTTCCTCGTCGAAGTCGAAAAGGGCGCGCTCTAATCGCCCGTTCCCCCGCGACGTTCGAACGTTTTAACCGTTGTTTTTAACGGTTCGTTCGAGCGTCGCCGTTCCGAAACGCCGCGTCGGTTAGTTTTTGTTCCGGCGCGGCGTTTTTACGTTTCTTGCGCGTTTCTGTTCCCGATTTTCTCGTTTTTCTCAAATTTTCCCCAAAAATCTCAAAAAATCGCGACCTTCCGAAATCCGTCCGACGGCGCGAATCGTCTTCAATAACGAACCCCCGCGACGCCGCATCCTGGGCCGCGTTTTCATTTCCTTCGTTTTTTCCAAGGAACGTCAAATGACTCGTTTAATTTCTTACGCGCTAACGCGCCGTTTCACAACGCTTTACCAAGCGTTCGTTTTCGCTGCGACGGCGATTCTTTCCTTCGGATGCAATCGAAACGACGCGGAGCCGCCCCAAAATCCGTCGAGTTCGAACGTTTCCAACGCTTCGAGCCTTCCCGACGCGCCGTCTCGCGACTCTTCCGACGCTCCGAGCGAGCTTTGCCCGTTTCGCGTCGAAATTTGGCCGACGCGTCCTGTTTTCGGCGATCAAATTTACGTCAAGCTCGACTACAGAAACGACGGCGCGGAGCCGACTTACGCGCATGACGTCCGTTTTTTCCCGTCTTACCCCTTGCCGTCGCTAATCGCTTCCGAATATCTCGCGCTCGAATTCGAGTTCGAGGAGGCCGGTCGCCTCGTCGCCGAGCCGATCGAAGCGCCGAAAGGTTTCGCGTCTCTATTGTTGGGGCGCGGCGAGCGACAAACGATCGCGCCCGGCGCCGTCGGAACGCCGACGCTCTTCGCTTTCGCGCCGAACGAAGGTTACTCCGCGTTTCCTAAACGCCTTGCCGGCAAACTTTCGCGCGGCGAAACGGTTCGTTGCCGCCTTAAAGTTACTTGGAGCGACGTCGGTCCCGCCGCCAAAAACGCGACGCGCCGTCGTTCGCTCTCCGCGACCTCCGATTTTTTTGAAATCGCGCCCCGTTCGGCGCCGGAAGTCGCTTATCTGCGCGGCGAATTGAAACGCCTGTACGAAGACTGGACGGCGAGCGCCGAACGCGTTCGCGAGACGTGCGAACGCGTCGCCGAACGTTGGCCGACCGCTTCAACTCAAACCGACGTCAAGGTTTACGAACTTTACGTCGCCGGACGCGCCGTTCAAAATTCGTCGAGCGACCGCGCGGAAGCCGAACGAGCTTGGCGCGCCTTCTTCGAATATATCGACGGTTTGCCGGAAATACCGCGCGAATATTACTTTAGAACGTATTACGGTCTACAGCCCGACGTCGGAAATTCCTCGGACATTTTACGTCGACGCGCCTTCGAGCCGCTCGGTCGCAACGGTTGACGTCGCGCTATTCCACTCCAAATCCCAACAATTTCAACGCTTAGAACTTCCTTCCAATTGAGAGTAAAGCGACGCCCGTCGACGCGTCGTTTCCCCGCTTTCCCTGAAAGGCAAGCCGATGAACCGCCTCCGTTTTTTCCTTCCCGCGTTCGTTTTCGCCCTTTTCCTCCCCTTGCGCGTCCTTTTCGCGTCGTCGCCAAGCGAAGTCGCCGAAATCGCGACGCCGCTTCCCAACGGTTTCACCCATATCGTAAAGGTCTGGCCGACGGAGGTTTATCTCGGCGACCCGGTTTATTTTTGCGAATATTGCGAGAACCGCTCCGACGAGTCGCTTCGCCAATGCGACGATTATCTTTTTTCGCCCGCTCCTCTGTCCTTTGACCTAACTTGGTGTTGGAGCGCTTGGGAGCTGCGTTCGCCGAACCTTGCAAACTCTTCCGCCGTTTCGCCTTACCGTTTCCTTCCGGAACTAGACGGTCCGGGCGCTTTTACCGATTATTGCGTCTTTCCTCGCGATTATCAACCGAACGACCGCGGCGATTTTCATTGCGGAACGCTGGAACTCCCGCCGTTGGAGGACTTGCGCTCCGAGTTTTGGAAGCCGTTCGCCGCGGCGCCGGAAAGCGGCGTCGAATGCGAATTGCGCGCGGTTCGCTTGCGAAACGTCGACGGCGCTTCGTTCAAAATCCGCGTCAAGCCCCGCCCGGCGAACGAAGCGCGAACGCTCGAACGCTGGTTCGACGCGACGCCGCCGGAACTCTTTCCCGAAGCCAAGGGAAGCGTTAAATACCCGCGCAACCTCGGCCCGTTAAAATCGAGCGGCAAAAGCGACGTCCGCGTCGGCGGCGTTCCCTTTATCCCCTTTGTTTCCAAGCGTTACGATCCTTGGTTTTTCGTCCGCCTCGGCAACCGCAAACCGTCCGATCCGAACAACCCGACCGGCGTTTCCGGTTGGCGACGTCTTGAAGCGGAGTTCGCCCCGTCGACGCTCCGCGACGAAATAACGCTAACCCGTTTGCAACTCGAATATTACGACGCGCCGGAAGGCGAAGCGTCCGACGCCGCGCTCAAGGTTTTAGCCGATTGGCTCCGCGCCCGCCCGGAACCGCAACGCGCCGCGCTGACGGAATCGCTCCGTTCGAAAGGCGGAAAATTCAAAGAAACGCCGTTAGAAACGAAAAACCGCAAACTATTGCAAGCGCTGAACTTCGACGCCGCCCCTTGACGCGTCGTTCCCCGCTTTCTCCTTGTTCCCGTCGCGGTCGCGGCGATTCCTTGCCGCGACGACCGCAACCCTTGCAACGAAAGGTTTAAGAATGTCGAACCGTTTTTCCAAAATCGCCGCGTTACTACTCGCCGTCGCGACGTTCGCCGCTTGCGACAATCGTTCGTCCGCGACGCCGCCCCCCGCGCCGTCCCCCGCTTCGACCGGTTCCGTCGCGACGTCGGAAGCTCGCCGCAACGCCGAGGTTCCCGAGATTCGCCGAACGATCAAAATTTATCCCGGCGACGCAATCTACTTTGGCGACGCGGTTTACGTTGTCGACGAAGAAGAAAATCGCTCGGAAAAAACGATGCGCGCCGGAGCCGCTCTCCCCCTGTCCGTCGGCTCGTATTCGCCTTGGGACGGCGGAACCGTTTCAAGTCCCGAAATCTCGGGGAATTACCGCTTCGTCCCCGAAGACGTCGCCGCGACGACGATCGAATACGGCTGGCAAGCCTGCGACGTTTTGCCGGGCCAAAAGCGCGTTACGTCGGTTCGCTTCGTCGAGTTTCCGCCCCTTGAAGATTGGAACGCGCCGTTTTGGAAGGCGCTTCGCGAAAAATTGCGCGACAAGCCGGAGGGCGTTCCTTGCAAACTCAGCGTCGACAATCTTTACCGCGACCAAGACGGTCGTCGTCAAATCGAGTCGGTCGAGTTTCAAATTGTCGTCAAACCGCGCCCGAACGATGAAACGGAGCGGCTCCAACGTTGGTACGACGCGACGCCGCCGAAACTTTTCCCGATTCATCGCTGGGGTTATAAAGTTCCGCGCGCCAACGAGTTAAAATCGAGCGGCGCGAGCGATATTGAAATCGGCGACCGCGCTTACGATCCTTGGCTTTTCATCCGCGTCGGCAACCGCAAACCGTCCGACCCGAACAATCCGACAACGCTCGCCGGTTGGCGACGTCTTGAAGCGGAGTTCGCCCCGTCGACGCTCCGCGACGAAATAACGCTAACCCGTTTGCAAATCGAATATTACGACGCCACGGAAGGCGAAGCGTCCGACGCCGCGCTCAAGGTTTTGGCCGATTGGCTCCGCGCCCGCCCGGAACCGCAACGCGTCGCGCTAACGGAGTCTCTCTATTTTCGCTTCGCGTCTTTTCGCAATTTCGAAAACGGGCCGCTTGCGGAGAAACATCGCAAACTATTGCAAACGATAAGTTTAGCGCCGTCCCGCTGACGCGTCGTTCGTTTCGAAGGTTTCCCCGCGCCGTCCTTTTTCCCGTCGCGGTCGCTCCGATTCTTCGTCGCGACGCCCGCCCCCTTGCAACGAAAGGTTTAAGAATGCTCGACCGTTTTTCCCAAATCGCCGCATTATCACTTGGCGTCGCAACGCTCGCCGCTTGCGACTATCGTTCGTCCGCGACGCCGCCTCCCGCGCCGTCCCCCGCTTCGACCGGTTCCGTCGCGACGTTCGAACTCCAAGCCGACCCGAACGCGCCCGAAATCGCCCAAACGCTAACCGTTTATCCGACGGAAGTTTACGTCGGCGACGTCGTTTATTTAATCGTCGCGGAAGAAAACCGTTCTTCCGAAACGATCCCCGCTCGGTCGCTCGGTTTTCCGGAGCCCTGCGGTTCGACAGGAACGCTTTCAAGCGTCGGTTTTTCAACGCGTTACAAAGCGATCCCGGAAGATCCGACCGACCTTTACTGCGAACGCGGCTTCGAAACGCGCCCCCTGGCGCCGGGCGAACGTCGTATCGTCTCGCGACGCTTTTGCGAAGTTCCGCCGCTCGAAGACTGGAACTCGCCGTTTTTCAACGAGTTGCGCGAAAAACTCCGCGACGCGCCCGACGGCGTTCCCTGTCGCTGGACGCCGGGCTACTTTGTAACCCCCGACGGCAAACAGCTTTCCGTTCCGCTCGTTGTGAAAGCGCGCCCCGACGCCGAGACGCGCCGCCTCGAAAGTTGGCTCGACGCGACGCCGCAAGAGCTTTTCCCCCTCGTCGTCGACGGCCATCGTAAATTCTTGCGTTCCGAAGAGTTGCCGCCCAACCCTCGCGGCGGCGTTCGCGTCGCCGGGCGTTCGTTCGACCCGCGCGCTTTCGTTCGTTTCAGCTTCCGCAAGCCGAACCGCCCGAACGCGCCGCGCGACCTCGACGGTTGGCGCAAGCTCGAAACGGAGTTTTCCCCGTCGACGCTCCGCGACGAAATAACGCTAACCCGTTTGCAGCTCGAATATTACGACGCGCCGAAAGGCGAAGCGTCCGACGCCGCGTTACAAGTTTTAGTCGACTGGCTCCAAAGCCGCCCGGAACCGCAACGCGACGTTATGTCCGCGACGCTTAACGAATCGCGAGAATACCTCCGCGAAAGGCGCGATTACCGCGAAGATTTCCCTCTTAACGCTAAAAACCGCAAACTTTTAGAGTCGCTCGGTTTCAACGTTTTTTAACGGTCGCGACGTCGTTTAACTCGACGCGTTCCTTCCAACGAAAGGCCCAACAATGCAAAAACGTCTATTCCGCTTAACGACGGCGTTTTACGTCGCCGCTTTAACCGCCGCAACCGCTTTTGTCTCCGACGTTTGCGCGTCGTCCGACGAAAAAACGCCGGGCGACGTCGCGTCGACCGAATGCGCCGTTACGATCGAATCGCAATACGTCGTCGACCAAGCGACAAAACGCGGCCAACGCCTTCCCGCCCCGCCCGACGCGCAAGCGCCGTTTCGCGTTACCGCCGAAATCTTCCCGAACGTAATCCGTTTCGGCGACCCGGTTTACATCGCCGTTTACTTGGAAAACATCTCGTCTTCGCCTCGCTCTTACCTCTCGAACCTTGTGCGCCCGGTCAACGATCCCCTTATTTTTTCCGTTGCGTCGAGCGAAATCCCGGGCGAGGAAGCGCGTTGTTACTTCGAAAGACAAACGCGCGCAGAAGCGACTTTTCATCGTCCGCCGCTCGAAACGTTGGCGCCGGGCGAGCGCCGCCTTTGGTGGCGTTGCGTCGTCGAACTCCCGCCGCTTGAAGACTTAGACGAACCGTTTTATCGGGCGTTGCAAGAAAAGATCGCGCAAGCGCCGGTTTCTTGCGATTTAAACCTCAAAACGGGCGTCGGCGCGCTCGCGAAACCGGTTTACGGCGGCGACTCGCTCTTCTGCCGCGTCGAAGGACGACTTCCCGTCGTCGTCGAATCGCGTCCGGAAAACGAAATGGCGACGCTTCGTCGTTGGTTGGATAAAACGAAGGAAAACAACCTTTTACCGCGCGTCGACGGTTTTGACAAAGTCGCTTGGCAAGACGACGCTTCCCCCGACCTCCCGGCGACGCCGACGAGCTTCCTTCGGTTCGGTTCGCGTTCGTTTTCGCCTTGGACTTTTATCCGTCCGGGCAACCGCAAGCCGTCGACGCCGAACAACCCGACGACCCTCGACGGTTGGAAGAGCCTCGAAACGGAGTTCGCGCCGTCGACGCTCCGCGACGAAATCACGCTAACACGTTTGCAACTCGAATATTACGACGCGCCGAAAGGCGAAGCGTCCGACGCCGCGTTACAAACGTTAGTCGACTGGTTATCTCAACGCCCGACGCCGCAACGCGTCGTTTTGACCGATTTCCTCCTGTCGGAACCCTGGAAATTCCGAAAATCGTCGCTCAAAGAGAAAAACGCAAATCTTTGCGACGCCTTGACTTCCGATCCCAAAACGAAAACGCCGCAAAATAACGACGTCAAATAGCGCCGCTTGCATTTCCCTTTTCAACGGAGAAACCGCGATGAAAAAAACCGACGCAATCCTTGTTCTTGCAACGCTTGCAACCCTTCCCTTTGTTACGACGTTTATTCGCGCTTCGGAATCGAACGCCCCCGCCGTCGCGACGCAAATCTTCGCGTCGTCCGATCAAAAAGCGGCGATTGAAACGCGCGCCGTCTTTTACCCGACGGAACTCGCGTTCGGCGACGTCGGCTACTTCGCGACGTTCGAACGCAACGTCGCCGACGACACGATTGCGACCTATCAACCGTTTGAATTCGAACTCGCCAAACACCTCAAAATCAACGGGATAACGCTAACGTCGCCCGACGTTTTCACCCGATACGAACTCGCGCCGGAACTCGCGACGCGGAAGTTTTTCACCAAGAAGTTCCCACCTCGTCTTGGCGCCTTAGCCCCCGGCGCCGAACGACGCAAAGTCGCCGTCGCGCTGGAATTTCCGCCGCTCGAAGATTGGAACGCGCCCTTTTGGAAAGAAATTCGCGACAAACTGTCGACGCAAGAAAGCGTCGAGTTGCGACTTTGCGTCAAATTCAAGCGCTCCCACGCCGACTATCCGTTGCAAGCGCAAGTCGACGAAACGTTCGAAACGAAGATCGTTCTTAAACGCCGCGCAGGCGACGAGTTAGAACGCTTGTCGCAATGGTTCGACGCGACGCCGCCCCGCCTTTTTCCCGAACGTTTTACCAACGGCGACGGCGACGGTTTCGTCAAAGCGCCGTCGGAAAGCGGTTCGCGCGACGTCAAGTCAAGCGGCGCGAGCGACGTCGAAATCGGCGGCAAGTCTTACGCCCCTTGGCTTTTCGTTCGCGTCGGCAACCGCAAGCCGTCCGATCCGAACAATCCGACGACCGTCGACGATTGGCGACGTCTTGAAGCGGAGTTCGCGCCGTCGACGCTCCGCGACGAAATAACGCTAACCCGTTTGCAACTCGAATATTACGACGCGCCGGAAGGCGAAGCGACCGACGCCGCGCTAAAGCGTTTACTCGACTGGCTCCGCGACCGCCCGGAACCGCAACGCGCCGTTTTGACGGAATCGCTCCTTTCGAAACGCGCCGCCTTCTTTAAAACGCCGCTCAAAGAGAAAAACGCAACCCTTTGCAACGCGGTTACTTCCGACGCGTTCGGCCAAGCGTCGGATTCCAACGACGCCCAGTAGCGCGGCGTTTCCCTCGCCGGGCCGCTCGTTCTCTCCGGTTTTAGCGTCCCGACGAGGAAACATTTTTAAATTCTTTCGCCAATTCTTCTAAAAGTTAAAAAAAGCTTGATTTCGGTTTCGCGACGCGCTATAATGCAAAAAATCGTCGTTTTGACGACTTTTGTTCTACCGACAAAACAGGAGGAAATTTAATGTCTTGTTTTAGAACGTTTATCGCGCTCGCTTTGTTCCTCGGCGCCTCGTCGGCCTTCGCTCAAGTCGGCGAAATCTCCGGCAAACGCGACGCGCCGAAAGATTCCCTCGGCGCGCCGCAATCCTATGACATTACCTCGCAAAGCAATCGGGAAAGTTACGGTTACGATATTACCTATTGGCCGCACGACCCGTCGACGAGTTCGTCCGTTCTTCAGGCGACGGAAAACGGCGCGCTTCTACAAGCGATTCGAACCGAAGCCGCGCAAATGGAAGTCTTTCCGCTCAATTTAATCTTCCCCGTCAAAAACGACAACGGAAGACGCGTCGGCTGGGGCTTGCGTTACGACTTGACGTTCGAACGCTATCTCGTTTTTTATCGTTTCAAGACCGCCGCCTGTTACGCGACGCCCGACGAGATTGAAGAATGCGTCGCTACGTTTGCGACCCTGTCGCCCAAAGAACGCGCTTGTCCTGACCGCGATTTACGCTTGGCGAAAAGCGCAAACCTATTCCCATTTCCTGCGCGACCTTTACAGTTATTCGTTGCGATTTCCCACTCCGCCGCGCGGCGTCCCCTTCGACGGACGCCAAACGCTCTTCCGATATTCCACAACTTGTCAACTGAAGGAACCACAACTGAAGGAAGTAGACGCGACGTTTTTGCGTTTAGGCCCCAAGGGTAGGAGAAGAGTTCCCTACCTTTTTCCCGCGGCGTTTTTTGGGCATGAAATGGTAACCTATCCTTATTATGGCCCTAGGAAACTTTCGGAGGCGAACGAACCGATAGCGCGAACGCAATTCGAATATATCCGCGGTAAATACAGCCGTTGCCCCAACTTTATCCCGCCGCTCGTCCGCGAATATCGTCTCGAGCAAGCGACGGAAGACCGTTGGAACCGACTTATCGAATCTTGCGTCGGAAGCGAGGAAGTCGCCTTTGAAGCGCTTGACCTCGACCTTGAGGAAACGAAACGCGCTTGGGAGGCCGACTGTCGAGCGCGCGTCGCCGAAGTCGACGAACTCTTTGCGATCGATCTGCCCGAATGGCACGTCGAACGGTATTTTAAGGCCCACGAGACGGACGAAGAGGAAGCCGAAACTCGTCGCTACGCGAAAAAGTTGGATCTTTTCCTCACGATGGTCGAGCGTTTAGAGCATATCGACCCGCAAGCCGAAAAAGGGCTGCACGCGATCGCGTTGCGCGAATTTTGGTTCGCGTGCCAACGCGCCAGCTTCGGCATGACCTCCCGACCGTACGACGCCGACGGGCTGCAAAGCGCGCGTTCGCTAACGTTAGGCGAAATCGCAAAAGAGTGTTTGCCTCCGCGAGAGCCGTCGGACAAAACGCGTTGAACCGTTCGTTAAACGAATCGCGGCGTTTAAACGTTCGTCAAGCGACGCGTCGGCAAAGTCGAGCGACAAAAAAAAACGCCGGTTCCGAAGACCCGGCGTTTTTTTCGTTTCTTTTCGATTCGGCGTTTAAAACGACGAGAACCGTTTAACGCGCCAAAATCAGTCGAGGAACCCGACCAACTCTTGACTGCGACTCGGCTGTTGCAGTTTGCGCACCGCTTTCGCCTCGATTTGGCGGATGCGTTCGCGCGTAACCTTAAAGATGTGGCCGACTTCCTCCAGCGTGTAACTGTAACCGTCGCCGAGCCCGTAGCGCAACTTGATGATTTCGCGCTCGCGGTAGCTCAACGTCTTCAACACCTTCAAAATGCGACGTCGCAACATTTCTTGCGTCGCGCCGACCGCCGGGTTCTCCGCCGCGCCGTCCGGAAGCAGGTCGCCGAAATGGCTGTCTTCGCTGTTCCCAACCGGACGGTCCAACGAAATCGGGAAACGGTTCATCGCCAAAATGCGGCGCGTTTCGTCGAGCGGAGCGTTCGCCGCTTCGGCCGTTTCCTCCAACGTGGGCTCGCGCCCGAACTCTTGCAGGAGTTGACGCGTCACGTTGCGCATTTTCGACATCGTTTCGACCATATGCACCGGAATGCGAATCGTTCGGCTTTGGTCGGCGACGGCGCGGGTGATCGCTTGACGAATCCACCAAGTCGCGTAAGTGCAGAACTTAAAACCGCGACGGTACTCGAATTTGTCGACGGCGCGCATCAAACCGGCGTTCCCCTCTTGAATCAAGTCGAGGAAGCTCAAACCGCGGTTGCGGTATTTCTTGGCGATCGAAACGACGAGGCGCAGGTTCCCTTCGGAAAGGCCGCGTTTCGCCTCTTGGTACTTCGCGAAAATTTTCTTGATTTCGTCGACGCGGTTGCGCAAACTCGTCGGCGACTCCTGCGTCATTTGCAGAATATTGCGGTATTCCATTTGCCAAAGACGGCGTTCGTAAGCCGGACGACCGCTCGCTTTATGCTCGCGAATCCAACGGCGCAGCTCGTCGACGCGGCGACTGTACGATTCGAGCGTGCCGATCATGCTCTCGATGCGTTGCGTGCGCAAACCGAGCTCTTCGATCAAACGAACGGCGCGGCGACGACGGCGGCCCAAGTCCTTCCACGCCTTGGCGCGAATTTCCATCGGCGTCGAAAGGCTCGTCGCGACGGCGTAGTCGCGCTTGTTTCGCTTCAAAATCTCGCCGAGCGAAATCAAGTTGTGCGGGAAACGTCCGACGATTCGCCGTTTTTCCGACGCGTCGTCTTCGCCGGCGCGTTCGAGCGACGGATCGTTTTCATAAACGCGACGCAACGTGCGGACGGCGTGCTGCATAACGTAATCGCATTCGAGCAATTTGGCGCGGAACTTCAGGCGCGTCAACTCGATTTGCTTCGCGAGAGTAACTTCCCGAGAACGCGAAAGGAGCGGAATCTCTCCCATTTGAGTTAAGTACATGCGCACCGGGTCGTCCGACCAAGTTTCCTCGGCGTCGAGTTTGAGCAGGTCTTCGTCGTAACCTTCGCTCTCCTCGTCGTCGGAATCGAGGAGCAAATCGCGTTCGTCCGGGTCGTCTTCCGAGTCGAAAACGCCGTCCACTTCTTCGAGTTCCAGTTCCTCGACGTCTCGGCTCGTCGAATCGTCAAAATCGTCTAAATAAGCGTCTTCGTACAAAACCAGCGCTCCTAATAATCAGCTCGAACCTAAAACTCAAACCCAAATTTTCGCGAAATCGACCGACGAAGGACGCGCTTCGACTCGTATTTTTGGGCGGGCCGATAATAAATCGGTCAAAACCGCCGCTCGTCTCTCGAAAAACGAGCGGGTTTTCGCGCGGACGGGAAAATTCTCGTTTTCGCTCGCCGCCAAGAACCGCCTCTCCCGCAAAATCGGCGCGAACGTCCCAGAACCCGCCGGCGCCCCGTTTTACCCTGTCGTTCTATTTTAACGTCAAATCCCGTCAACAAAGTCGCGATTTCGTCGTCGACGGGAAAAGCGTCGACAAAATCGCTCGTCGATCGACCGGAAAAGCGCGCCGACTTCCGTTTTCGCCCGCGAACAAACGACGTAAAGAACGGAGACGAGCTCCGCGTCAAGGCGGGGATCAGCGAACGAATAGGCTCGGCGGCTCAACGCTGTCCTTTTTAATACTATGATACTCACGTTTGCGGAAAAAAGCCAACGTTTTAAGGCAAGAAAAACGAAAAAAACGCGAAAAGCTCCCGATTTTACCGATTAAACCGTCGAAGCGGGCTTTTTTTCGCCGTCGCGTCGCAAATTCAAAGCGCAAAAATCGCCGCGTCGCCTCTTGTCATTTCTTTTTCCGTCGTTTCGTTCCTTTTCTTCTCTTATTTCCGCCCAACCTCCTATTCAACCCCGTCGACGCCGCCTTGCTCGGGACGAATCTTCTCGTTTCGCCGATTTTAACGTTTTTCCCAACGTTTTCTCGTCGTCGCGTCCCCAAAAGCAGGTTGGGGGGCTTTGGCAAAATTTCTTTCGTCGTATATAATATAACGGCGGTCGACGCCGCGATTCGCCTCGCCGTTCCTCGCGAACGGACGAGCGGGGATTCTTTGCGCCGTCCTCCTTTTTTACGTATTTTATCAACGTTTCCGATTTTGGCAATTATCCCGTTGCTCAAAACGGCGCGTTTTCGCTATTTTTTTTATTTTAACGCGGCTTCGACACGTTTTTGCAACGTTCGGCCGCGTCCGACGCTTTTTGGAGACCGTTATGCCGCGTTACCAACTTTCCTGCACGTCCTGCGACCGCTCGTATCCGATCGAAACGTCGCAAGCCGGTCAAACGATCGCCTGCGAATGCGGCGCGACTCTCAAAATCCCGACGATGCTCAAAATCAAACGCCTGCCGATTTGGGGCGACGACGCGCCCGCCGACGTCGAAACGAGCGCCGAGCCGACGCCGGAATCGCAAGCGTTCCTTAACGACGCGACGACAAGTTCGCCGACCGCCGACGCGACGACGCCGAAAAACCGTCTTTCGGCGAAACGCCGCGGGCTTTTCGTCGCCGCGTCTTTCTTGACGCTCGTCGGCGCGTTTTTCTTCTGTTCGAATCTGCGTCCGACCAATCCGCTCGCCGTTTTTTATAAGCGCGTCGAGTATTCGAGCGGCGGCGGCAAAACCGTTCGACGCGACTCGTCGCCGATCGATCAGCTCGACTATTCTTTTTACTTTCTCGACGACCCGGTCAACCAGCGCGTTTATTTTGTCGACGACCACTTAATCGACAATATGTCGTTTTTTCACTCGTACCATTATCTCGACGCGGTGAAAAAATTAGAAATGAGCGACAATTTTTACGAAAATTACGAAGCGTTGAAATCGCGTCGCGTTATTTTCCTCGTCATGTTCGGCGTCGCGACGCTTGTCGGGCTCGTTTTCGCGCTCGTCGCGCTCTTCGCGCCGGAGTCGCAAAAACAAGTCGGAACGATGCGCGGCGCCGATTGGCGTTGAGCCGGCCGTCCGGCGAAACCGTCGCGACCGTTAAATTTTCCGCCGCCGAACCGCCGCGCCTTCGCTAGAGCCGTTCGGCGACGCAAGCGCTCGAGATCGTTTTTTTCCGATTTCGAGCGTTTTTCTTTTCACCCAATTTTTTCGTTTTCTCTAATTTGCGTCGTCGTTAAATTCGGCGCGACGGTCGGAATCGCCTTTCGCGTTAAAAAAGAATAAAGAAACGCGGAAAAAGCCGGAATAAATTTCATTAAAACGCTCTTTTCGACAAATTCGTTCTACTTTTTCAACGCCAACGCAAAAAGGCGGCCGCTCGGTCGCTCGTCGGAATCGCTCGACGTCCGCCGTTTTCGTTCGCCGATAAATTTCGAGCAAATTTTAAAAAATTCGCTCGAACGCGGGAATTTTCGACGCCGTCGCGGTTACTAAAAAGAGCGGAAACGCGACGCCCGCAGGATAACGCGACAAAAAAGCGTCAAAACGCCGTCCGTAAATTATCGAAACTCAAACGACGATTCCAATTTAACGTTTCGCAGCGGCGCGACGTTCCTTCGACTTCGTTTTTTAACGCGTCTTCGGAGCGTTTGGCGTCGTTTGAGCGTCGATTTCCCACAATTTGAGCGCCGTTTTTTGGATTATTTGGTAAAAATAATAAAAACGCGTCTTTTAGGATTGATAATTAGGGACGATGCCGTATAATGAACGGGCAAGACGAGTTGTCGCGGTCGATTTTTCCGGAGCGCCTCCGTTCCTCGCGAACGCTCGCCCCGGAAGTCGCGAACTCGAAAACGGCGAAGTCGCGCGCCCGTTCGACGCGCTTCCCAATTTACGGTTTGCGTCGACGTTTGAAACTTCGCTCGCCGCGAGCGAGTTTTCCGTCGAAACGATTGTTGTCGGCGATGTTTCGCGATACTTTGACGACGTCGAAAACCAAGGCGGAGCGACGAGGTAAGCGTCGCGACGCGTTGGAGTCGTCGAAACGAATCATCCTCAAAACGCTAGGAGAAGAAAAATGGCAAGAGGAGGCAAAAGAAAGGGCGCCGGGCGTCCGAAAGGCACCGGTAAATTTGGCGAACCGACGAAGGCGATTCGACTGCCGATTTCGATGATCGACCGCATCATGCTCTTTATCGAGCAAAAAGGCCTTTCTTTCCCGCTTTATAACGATCAAGTTCAAGCCGGTTATCCGTCCCCTGCGGAGGACGCGCCCGTCGATAAATTGGATTTGGGCTCCTATTTGGTTCAAAATCCGGCTTCGACCTTTTTTCTTAAGGTAACGGGCGAATCGATGACCGGCGCCGGCATTTTCCCGGACGACCTCCTTATCGTCGACCGCAGCGTCGAAGCGACCAACGGCGACGTCGTCGTGGCCGTCGTCGACGGCGAATTTACCGTCAAACGTTTGTTCGTTTCGAAACGCAAAATCGAATTGCGTCCGGAAAACGACAAATTCTCGCCGATCACTTTGAACGACGAGAGCGAATTGAACGTTTGGGGCGTTGTGAAAAACGTCATTCACCGCGTTTGATTCCGTCTCGCGACGCTTTGCTTGTTCATTTTCCGTCGAGGCGACGCCTTCTCGACCGCGCGGCAGGCGCGTTCGCGGGTTCGTCGCCGACGGAATTTAGCGTTTGAAACCGCTGCGGACGGCGGTTTGAACGCGTTGTTTTAACGCTTTTTAAGATTCGTCGTCGCTTGGCGTCGAACGTCGGGAGCGGCGCGCATTACTTCGTTTGACGTTCGCAACTCGTCGACTCGCGACGTTTTGACTCGACGTTTCGGTTTCGCGTCGCCTCTTTTTCGCGGCGCGGCGGAGCGGCTTGCGTCGTTGTTTTCGTCGTCGGCGAACGGTTCGTTTGAATTTTGGCGCTCGATTTGGCGTTCGATTTCGGACGCGCCCCTTGTCGAGCGTTCGTCGCGTTCTTTTCTTGCGCGGTTCGACGCGGATTCTCGTTTTTCGTCCGAGTTCCTCGAATCGGCGCCCAAACTCGGCGCGCGAGCGGAGCGGTTCCTTTTCGCGTTGCAAACGTTCGCGGCGCAGACGATTTTCTCCTTTGTTTCGTCGGCGTTCGAACTCTCGGAATCGGAGCGATTTGAAATTTGGGGAGCGACGCCGTTCGATTGGGGCGAGCCGATCCGCCCGCTTTTGGCCGCCGCGGTCTCCGAAACGTTAAAATCGCTAAACGCCGCCGACTCGACCGACTTTCTCGCCGATTTTTACGGTCGACTTTTACCCGCCGAACAACGCCGCGCGTTGGGCGAGTTCTACACTCCGTCGCCGTTGGCCGCTTACCTTCTCGACCGCGCGCTCGCCTCGTTCGCCCCGGGCGTCGACTTTGCCCAAACCGCCGAAAGCGTTCGTTTTCCTTCGATTCTCGATCCGACGTGCGGCGACGGCGCGTTTTTAACGCCGGTTTTACAACGACGCTTGGCGACGGGCGCCGATTCGGCGGCGATACTCGGCGAAATCGCCGGTTTCGACATAAGTCCGCTGGCGGTTTTGGCGGCTCGCGCTCGGCTCGCGTTCGCGGCGACGACGAGCGTTCCGCCGAAAAAACGTCCCGCCGAGCTTCGGCGAATCGTCGAGCGCCGCCGCTCGACGCGTCCGAACGAGCCGATTTTTCCAATTTTTCTCCTCGACGCCGTTCGCGATCGCGTCCCGACGCTCGCCGAGCCGCCCGCGGACTCGCGCCGTTCCTCCCAATCTCCCCGTTCCGCCGACTTCCCCGACTATTTCGACGCGCGTCGTTGGGCGGCGACGCCCGATTTCGAGCGGCGTTACGACGTCGTCTTGGGCAACCCGCCTTGGATCGCTTGGGACCGTCTTTCCGACGAGTACCGCGAGGCGACGAAAGATCGTTGGCGGGAGCGCGGGCTGTTCACGCTTTCCGGTTCGGCGGCGCTGCGAGGCGGAGGGAAAAAGGAGCTCGCGGGTCTTCTCGTTTACGAAACGCTCGACCGTCGTCTGAGGGACGGCGGCGTTTTGGCGTTCGTCGTTCCGAAATCGCTCTTCCAATCGCGGGAAGCCGGAAACGGTTTCCGCCGTTTCGGTTCGAATCCCGACGCGTCGAAGCCGACGCCTTTTCGCGTTCTCGAAATCGACGATTTTTCGGACGCGCCCCTTTTTTCCGGCGTCGCGAGCAAGTTCGCGACCTTTTGCGCCCGACGCGGAGAACCGACGCGCCCTCCGATTCCAATTCGCCGTTGGCGAGCGACGCGACTCTCCGACGTCGAGTCTTCGACGTCGAACGCGCCCAACC
>JAFYQR010000224.1 GCA_017559825.1 Thermoguttaceae bacterium
GCAGACCCCGGCGATTTGGCCGATCCAACCGGCTTTCATTTTGTCGCGGTACTCGGCGACCGGAAGCGTTCGGTAAAGTTTGCCGTCGATTTCGACGGGTTCGGCGGCGAGCGACGCGGCGGCGGAACCGAAAAGCGTCGCGGTTCCCAACAATGCGGCCCAAAGTTTTTTCATCGGCGCAAATCCTTCAACGTAAAAATTCAGTCGACGGCGAAACGGTCGCCGCAAGAAAATAAAAACGCGGAGTCGAAACTCCGCGTTCATTATACCCGACTCCAACGGCGATTTCAAACGGTTTCGCCGCCGTTTCGCTAAAATTCGGATTTTATTTCCAACCGCCGATTAACGGACGATCGTTTGCTCGCGCCCCGGGCCGACCGAAACGATCGAAATCGGACGACCGAGAATCTCTTCGAGACGCGCGACGTATTTTTTCGCGTTTTCCGGAAGATCGTCGTATTTCGAAACGTTATCGATCTCTTCCGCCCAACCCGGAAGCGTTTCGTAAATCGGTTTCGCGCGGGCCAAGTCGTCGACGTCGGACGGGAACGACTCGATTCGCTTGCCGTCGAGTTCGTAAGCGACGCAAATGTTGATCGTTTCGAAACCGCTCAAGACGTCGAGCAACATCAGCGACAACTCGGTCGCGCCGCTCAAACGGCTCGTGTAACGAACGGCGACGGCGTCGAACCAACCGCAACGGCGCGGGCGTTTCGTAACGGTGCCGTATTCGTTGCCGCGGTCGCGAATGCGTTGGCCGACTTCGTCGTCGAGTTCCGTCGGGAACGGGCCGCCGCCGACGCGCGTCGAGTACGCCTTGATAATCCCGACGACGCGCTTGACAAAGGTCGCCGGAAGACCGGAACCGGCGGTAACGCCGACCCCGGAGCTGTTGCTGCTCGTAACGTACGGGAACGTGCCGTAGTCGACGTCGAGGAGCGCGCCTTGCGCGCCTTCGAGCAAGATTTTTTTATCGGCGTCGACCGCGTCGAGGAGATAGTCGACGACGTCGGCAACGAACGGCTTCAGACGCGCCGCGTAATCGGAGTATTGCGCGATAATTTCTTCCGCGTCAAACTTTTTGACCGTCGCTTTGACTTCGTCGTCGCGAGCCATTCCCGGCAGCGCGCGGTTCTTCAGCTCGACGATTTTGCGGATTTTTTCCGAGAAATCGGCGCGGTACATGTCGCCGACGCGAACCGCCGTCGAACGCCCGACTTTATCGCGGTAACAGGGGCCGATCCCGCGCATCGTCGTCCCGATCGCTTCCGAACGGACGCCGGCGTCGTTCATCAGGCGGTCTTCCTCTTTATGCCAGGGGAAGATGACGTGCGCTCGCGAGCTCAACATGAGGTTCTTTTCGATTTCGACGCCCGCTTCGCGCAGACGGTCGATTTCGCCGAGAATCGATTCCGGGTCGACGACGACGCCGTTGGCGATGACGGATTGCACTTCCGGACGGAAAATACCGCTCGGAATCAGCGACAACTTGTACTTTTTCCCGTCGAAGACGACCGTGTGTCCGGCGTTCGCGCCCCCTTGATAGCGGACGACGATTTCGTTTTGAGCGGTCAACAAGTCGACGATTTTACCTTTCGCTTCGTCGCCCCATTGCAATCCGATAACGCAAGTAGCGGGCATTTCACTTCCTTAAATTTTTTGGATTTCCGGCGCCGAACCTTCGACGCTCGATCTTTTTCGGGAACCGCGCGTCGAGCGCGCTTTGAAAAACGGCGTTTTTAAGCGATAAATTTACGCAAACAGCCGTCCAAACGCTTTATTTTACCTCAAAAAAACGGCGTCGCAAGGGGGGCGTCTCCCAAACGCCGTTCGTTTTGCGCGAAACGGCGGTTTTCGCCAATTAGAACGAAAAACCGACGTCTTTTCGCTTCAAAAGAGCGTTAAAACTTCGATTTTCTCAACTTTTTGCGCCGCGACGGCTTAAACCGCTTGATTTTCGCCGTTGAAACGGGTATTCTTAAGGAGTCGTTTCGTCGTTTTCCGCGACTTTTCGCCGTTTGCCCGTTTTAGGAGTCCGACATGCGCTCGCTTCCGCGAATCGTTTTCGCCGTTTTGCCCTTATTATTCATTGCGCCCGTTTGCGCGACGTTCGCCGAGTCGCCGACGCCGGAACGCCGCGTCGCGCTGATTCTCGACCAACCGCCGCGCGTCCCGATGCAACTCGAGTCCGATTTCGTCGCCGAGATCGCGTCCGACCTCGACGCAGTCGACGAAACGTTCGCGCTTACCGTCCTGAACGTCGACGATTCCGGCGTCGTTTCCCGCTTCGGGGAGCCGGTCGACCTCGCCGCGTTCGACGTTGTTTGGGCGCATCAAGGGGACGCGATTTCCGCCGATACCGCGCTCTTTTCGGAACCGGTCGTTTCGGCGTTGCGTTCGTTCGTCGAGTCGGCGCCGGAACGCGGCGTCTTTTTGACCGGCGGAGCGGCCGCGCTCCTCGACCCGCTCGGTTTCGGCCCGATTGAAACCGCTCCGGTAACGTTCGGCGACGACCGTGCGCAAGCCGGGATGATTCCGGTCAACCCGAGCGCCGCCTTCTTCGCCGACGTCGAGCCGGACCGCGGAACCTGCTGGATAACGAACGCCGCGTTCCCCGCCTTCGCCAATTTCGCTTGCGAAGCGCCGAACGTCCGAACGCTCGCGACGACGCCGGGCGGCCCCGCGCTCTCGCTCTTGGTCGCGCTCGACGAAAGCGGCAAAACGGACGAAACCGCCGGTCGAATCAAAGCGGCGGCGTTCGCTTGGCGCGTCTCCCCGCTCTTCGACCGCGCCGCGCCGTTCTTTAAAAACAACCTGAAAGCGTTCTTCCGCAACGGTTTAAAACAAACCGGCGCCAACGTCGCGGCGTCCGATTTCGTCGCGCCGGCGTTCGTCCTCCCCGATTTCGACGCGCTCGAACGCTCCGTTTCGCATCTCGTCGAGGCGTTCGCCGACGATTACCCGGACGGCGCAAAATACCTCGAACGCTTGGCCGAACTCCGTCAAACCGCGCAAACGGTCGACTCCGCCGAAAGCGCCGCCGAGCTGAACGCCCAATTCGCCGCGCTCCAAAAAGAAGCGCTCCTCGCGAACCCCGACCTCGACTTCGACGCGTTCCTCGCCGTCCGTCGAGACCCGGGCAAGCTCGGTTTCCCCGACAATTACAACAGCAACTCCGTCCTCCCGCCGACCGGATACCGCAACGCGCTCGTTCGCGTCGACCTTCGCACCGGCGAGTCGACCGACGTTTACGCGCCGAAAAACGACGAGTTCGTCGGCGACCTCGAACTCCATTACGACGCCGACAAGGTGATGTTCTCCGCGCCGGACGCCGCCAACCCGAATCCGGAACTCGCGAAGCGTTGGCGTCTTTGGGAACTTCCGCTCGATTCGGAAGGAAACGCGGCCGGCGCCCCGACGCTCCTTCCGACCGTCGAAGCGCCGGACGTCGACAATTACGACGCTTGCTATCTGCCGGACGGGCGAATCGTCTTCTGCTCGACCGCTTGCCAAACCGGCGTTCCTTGCATCGACGGAAGCGGGCACGTCTGCAATCTTTACCTGCGCGAAAAAGACGGCGCCGTCCGCCAGCTGACGCTCGAGCAAGACCACGACTGGAACCCGGTCGTCCTGAACAACGGGCGCGTTATGTACTTGCGTTGGGAATACGTCGACCTGCCGCACGCCTTTTCCCGCATTATGTTCCACATGAACCCGGACGGGACGAACCAATCGGAACTTTACGGAAGCGGCTCTTACTGGCCGACCGCGATGTTCGGCGCGCGCCCGCTCCCCGGCGATTCCTCGAAGTTCGTCGCGATCGTCGGCGGGCACCACGAAACGCCCCGCGTCGGCGACCTCGTTATTTTCGACCCGGCGCAAGGCCGTCAAGAAGCGACCGGCGCCGTTCAGCGAATCCCCGGTTACGGCAAAAAAGTTCAGCCGACCGTTATCGACCTGCCGATCGCGCAAACTTGGCCGAAATTCGTTCACCCGTTCCCGATTTCGGAGGAATTTTTCCTCGTTTCCTGCAAGCGTTCCGCGTCGGAGCCTTGGGAAATTTGCCTCGTCGACGTTTTCGACAATATCGTTACTCTTTGCCGCGACGCGGATAACGCGCTCCTCGAACCGATTCCGCTCCGCTCGACCGAGCGTCAACCGATCCTTCCCGACCGCGTTATCCCCGGCGCGTCGGAAGCCGACGTTTTCATCGCCGATATTTACGAAGGCCGCGGTTTGAAGGGCGTCGAGCGCGGAGAAGTCGCCGCGTTGCGCGTTTTCAGTTATCACTTTAGTTATCAAGGGATGGGCGCCGAGCCGCACGGCGTCGGCCTCGACGGCCCTTGGGACCCGCGCCGGATTATCGGGACGGTTCCGGTTCTCGAAGACGGTTCCGCGACCTTCAAAATCCCCGCGACGACGCCGATCGCGCTCCAACCGATCGACAAAAACGGCAAGGCGCTCCAACTGATGCGCAGCTGGATCACCGCGCTCCCGGGCGAGTCGGTCTCTTGCGTCGGCTGCCACGAAGACCAAAACGAAACGTCGCCGACGACGCCGCGCGCGCTCGCCGGTCAAACGAAGCCGCTCGAACTCGAACCGTTCTTCGGCCCGCCGCGCGGGTTCTCGTTCGAACGCGAGATTCAGCCGATTCTCGACCGTTACTGCCTCGACTGCCACCGCCCGGACTCCGAAACGGTCGCGAAAATGATCGCCGACGGCAAACTCCCCGCCGACGTTCGCTCGACCGAAAAGCGTCCGCGCCAAACGTTCGCGTTCGACCGCATCCCCGACTTCCGCCCGACGGAACCGAAACGCCTCTTGGTCGACGGCGGTTACATCGACGCCGCGTCGCGTTATTCGAACGCTTATTACCAACTGCGTCGTTTCGTCAACGTTTCGACGAAGGAAAACCAAATGGCGGTTCTTACCCCGCGCGAGTTTTACGCCGACACGAGCCCGCTCGTCCAACTCCTTGAAGCGGGCCACTTCGGGCTCGAACTCGACCAAGAGTCTTGGGCGAAACTGATCGCTTGGATCGACTTCGGCGCGCCGTATTACGGCAACTGGGGCGAAATCCGCAATTACGCGATTCCGGAACACGTCAAAAGCCAATGGTCGCGCCGCGAAGAACTCCGTCGACTTTACTCCGGGAACGTTCCGCAACTCGACGACGACCCGTCCGCGCCGATCGAACCGGTCGCCGCGCCGGAAGCGTCCGCCGAGTCGAAGCGTCGCCTCCGTTTTTCGCTCGAAAAGATCGCCGACGCCGACGAGTCGACTTGGCGCCGCGACGGAGCGGACGAGCGCGAACCGTTCTCGGTTGACCTCGGCGACGGTTTGACGCTCGAAATGGTTCCGATTCCCGGAACGAATTTCTTCGCGAGTCGTTTTGAAATCAGCAACGAGCAGTTCCGCGCCTTCAATCCGTCGTTCGATTCCGGGCTCGAATTCGCCGACTTCATCCAATTCAGCCCGGGCGAAATCGGTTGGCTTCTGTCGCGCAAAAAGCAGCCGGTCGCGCGAACGACTTGGAACGACGCCGTCGAGTTCTGCGCTTGGCTGAACGAAAAGACCGGGCGCAAGTTCCGCCTCCCGAGCGCTTCCGAATGGCGTTTCGCGGCGTCCGGCGGTAAAAACGGGGCGAACTGGTTCGGCGAAGTCGCCGATTACGCGCCGTTCGAGAACTTCGCCGACTCGACGTTCGCGAAAATCGACCCGTTCTCTTGGGCCGGTCGCGTCGACAACCTTCCCGCTTGGCGTCCGGCCGACTGGAGCGTCGACGACCGCAGTCGCGTCTCGGCGCCGGTCGGTTCGTACTCGGCGAACCCGTTCGGACTCTTCGACGTTCAAGGGAACGCCGCCGAATGGACGCTTTCCGAAGTCGTTCAAACGCGCGAAGTCGTCGACGAGAACGGCGCGGTTCTCGAAAGTTCGAAGACGCCGAAAAAAGTCCTTTGCGGCGGCTCTTGGCGAACGGAATCCCGCAAAGCGACGCTCGACGCCGAGCGTTATTTCCCGGAACGCTTCCCCGTCCGCGACGCCGGTTTCCGAGTGATTTGCGTCGACTGATTCGCCGCGTTCCCCGCCTTTTCCTTTTCGCCGCCGGTTTCGTTCGCGATTCCGGCGGCGTTTTTCTTTTTCGTTTCTTCCCGATTTCGCCGACTTTTCCCGCCGCGACATGAAACGCAAAAGCGGCAAACGCCGTCGGATTTCTTCCGGAGCGTTTCCCGCTTTTTTCGTTTAACGTCGTTTCGCCGATGAACGCTTTTTTGTTTCGGCGATTAAAGACTTAACGTTCTTTCTTGCGTTCGTCCGCCTTTTAAGCGTTTTCGATTTCGTCGCGAGTCGGCAACGACGGTTGCGCGCCGAACTTTTGAACGCTCAGCGCCGCCGCTTTCGACGCGAACGCGACCGCGTCGGTCAACGCTTTCCCTTCCGCCAGCGCGACCGCCAGCGCCCCGGAGTACGAGTCGCCCGCCGCCGTCGCGTCGACCGCTTCGACGCGCGCCGTCGGAACGCTTTCTCGAACGCCGTCTTTCGTCGCGACGTAAGAACCCGCCGCGCCGAGCGTTACGATCGCCGTCGAAACGCCGAGTTCGAGCAGTTTTTCCGCCGCCGCTCGCGCCGTCGCGACGTCGACGACTTCGATTCCGGTCAGCCGCGTCGCCTCCGATTCGTTCGGCTTAATCACCGCGACCTTTTCCAACAGCGCCGCCGGGAGCGGTTCGCTCGGCGCCGGGGCCGGGTCGAGAATCAACGGAACCCCCGCTTCGGCGGCGATTTCCGCGACGCGCTCGACCGTTTCGAGCGGCGTTTCCAACTGAACGACGACCGCTTGCGCCGAACGGATAACGTCCGCCGCCGCGTCGACGTCCGCCGGGGAAAGCGCGAAGTTCGCGCCCGACGCGACCGAAATCAAGTTTTCGCCCGTCGCGTCGACCAAAATCAACGCGACGCCGGTCGCCAGTTTTTCGTCGCGGCGAATCCAAGAAACGTCGATTCCCTCGCGTTCGTACCCTTCGACCGCGCTCGCGCCGAACACGTCGTTCCCGACCCGAGCGATAAAGACGACGTCGCCCCCGGCGCGGGCCGCCGCGACCGCTTGGTTCGCGCCCTTTCCGCCCGGAACCATCGCGAACGTTCCGCCGACGACCGTTTCGCCCGGCGCCGGAATCCGCTCCGACTTCACGACCATATCCGCGTTCGAACTTCCGACGACGACAATTTTCGGTTTCCCCATTTTCACACTCCTTCGGTCGTTATTACCATAGCGATTTTGCGCGACCCGCCCAACTTAACGTTCGGCGGCGCGGCGTTTCCGTTTCTCCGTTAATAATTCGGCGTCGGCGGGCGAAACTCCGCGACGTCGATCGAGCGGAACCACTCGACCGTCTTGCGCAACCCCTCTTCGATCTGGATTTTAGGTTCCCAACCGAGTTTTTCCTTCGCCAACGAAATATCCGGACGACGGCGGCAAGGGTCGTCGACCGGCAGTTCCTTAAAAACAAACTTCGGCTCTTTTCCGAGCGTCTTCCAAACGAGCTCGCCAAGTTCGCGGATGGTGAATTCGTTCGGATTCCCGAGATTCACCGGCCCGATGAAGCCGGTTTCGTTCTCCATTAGCCGAATCAACCCGTCGAGCAGATCGTCGTAATAGCAGAACGAACGCGTTTGCGAACCGTCGCCGAAAATAGTGATCGGTTCGTCGGTCAGCGCCTGCCGGATAAAATTCGACACGACGCGCCCGTCGTAAGGGTGCATCTTCGGGCCGTAAGTATTGAAAATTCGCGCGACGCAAATTTTCGTTCCGAACATGCGAAACTCGTCCATAAAAAGCGACTCGGCGGCGCGTTTCCCTTCGTCGTAACAAGAGCGCGGCCCGATCGGGTTGACGGCGCCGCGATAGTCTTCCCGTTGCGGATGAACTTCCGGATCGCCGTAAACTTCGCTCGTCGACGCTTGCAGAATCTTCGCCCGGCAGTTGCGCGCCAATTCAAGCAGGTTGATCGCGCCGAGCAACGACGTTTTCATCGTCTTGAGCGGGTTGTATTGATAGTGTCCCGGCGCCGCCGGACACGCTAGATTGTAAATTTCGTCGACTTCCAACGTCAACGGAAGCGTAACGTCGTGCCGAATCAACTCGAAATTCGGGCGCCCGATCAAATGCGCGACGTTCGCCTTTTGACTTGTGAAAAAGTTGTCGACGCAAATCACGTCGTGCCGCCGCTCGACAAGCTTTTCGCAGAGGTGCGAGCCAAGAAACCCTGCGCCTCCCGCGACCAAAATACGTTTAATTTTCGCCATCGCGTTCCTTATCCGACGACCGCGGCGACGCTTGAACGCCGTCGCGGCCGAAAAAACGTCGAAGCGCGAACAAACCGCCGCGCTTCGTCGAACGCCGTTTCCGACGCTCGCGTTTAAAAGAAAAGAGGGCCGTCGGCCCCCTTTCGTTTCGCCGACGTCTTAAACGTCGACGGAGCCGCTAGTTAGCGACCGTTTTCTCCGGGCGGCGCGAACCGAGCGACGTTTCTTCCGCTCGACTCGGCGCCGATTGCTCCCGCAAATTCGCTTCGACTCAGTCGCCGAAGAGTTCGCTCAAAAACGCGTCGTCGAACGCGGTTTCGTTCGCTTCTTCGACCGCGAAGTCGACGTCGACCGTTTCGAACTCGTCCGCGTCGAACTCGGCGAACGCGGCGCCAAGCGCTTCGTAAACGGCGAAGGCGCGTTCGGCGCGAGTCGCCGGAACGGCGATCAACGCGACGCCGGTTTCGACGGTCGTTTCGACCGCGAGCGATTCGGCGATTTCGTTCCAAGCGACCGTTTCGTCGGCGAGGAGCGCGGCGCTAACCGCGATCTCTTCCGCTTGCGGCGCGGCGTTTTCTACGGCAACCGGCGCGAAGTTCGAGAAGACGTTCGTCGTTTCGGCGGTCAAGGTTTCGAGAACCGCGTTCGAAGCGACGGACGCTTCGAAAACGCCGAGGTCGTACCCGACTTCGTCGTTGTTGACGAAGAGCTTCATTTCGTAATCGCCGGACGCGGCGTAAACGTGCCCGAAGACGCGTTGCGTCGAGAGCTCGTTGACGACCGTTTCGGTTCCGTCGCCCCAAACGACTCGCCAGTAAGCGACCGCCGTCAGGTTGGAGTCGATCGTCAGCGAGACGAGCGCGCCGTCGCCGTTCGTCGCGACGTCGAACGCCTTCGGCGGTTCCGCGACGACGTAAGTTTCGACGACGGACCAATCGGAGCCGTTCTTGTCGACGCCGCCGACCGCGCGGATGCGAACTTGAACGACGTCGCCGACGTTGAAGTCGCCTTCGATCGTTCCGTGCTCGCCGGTCAGGGCGTTCGTTTCGACCCAAGCGCCGTCGCCGACGCGATACGAAACGACGTATTCCTTCGCCGGGTCGGCCGTCGTCCAGAAGACTTCCAACGCGGATTCGGAGTAGTTCGCGACGGACGTGATCGTCGGAGCGGCGTAGCTTTCCGCCGCCGGGTCGACGACGACGATTTGGACGTCGGCCTCGACGCTCTTGCCGCCTTGGTCGGTCGAACGAACGACGAGCTCGTAAGTTCCGGCCGGGATGTTTTGCGTCGCGACGATTTCGTCGCCGACGACCGCGAAGTAGTCGGACGCGCCGACCAATTCGTACTCGTAAACGTCTTCGTCGCCGTTCGCGTCTTCGGTCGACAAGGTCGCGACGATCGTTCCGGCGGTCAACGTTTCAGTCGTCGGTTCGCCGTTGAACTCGACGACGATTCCTGTCGGAGCGACGTTCCCTTGTTCTTCGTAGGCGCCCATGTCGACCGAGGAACCGGCGACGCGCTTGTCGCCCGTCAGGTCGGTCGTCAGCTTGAGGCCGTAACCGTCGACCGCGAGCGCGTTCGAACCGGCGTCGATCGCCGGAGAACCGACGGCCAACTCGAGGTTCCAGGCCTTCCAAGCGTTCGCCGTCCACGTTCCGGCGGTCGGAGCCGCGAAATCGACGAAGTTCGGATCGACGTTCGTCTTAACGCCGACGCCGGAAATCTTCGCGTTCGAAGCGCCGACGAGCGAGTAGCGAACGGTCGCGTCGGCCGAGCCCGCCAAATAAACGTCGGCGGCGGAAGCCGCGGCGTTGCCGGCGACGATCGTGTTGTCGACGTTCAGAACGTCGTTCGCCCAAACGCCGCCGCCCGCGGTCGTCGCAACGTTCCCCGCGACGGTGCAGTTCGTCAACGTCGTTTGCGGCGCGATTCGCGACCCGGCGACGTTGGCCAGCGCCAAGACGCCGGCGCCCGTGTCGGCGCGGTTCCCGACGATCGCCGTTCCGACGAGCGTCGCCGAAGCGAAGTTGCCGAGACCGCCGCCGTTGTACGACGCCTCGTTCCCCGCGATCGTCGAACTTTCGACGTAAAGCTCGCCGCGGTTGTAAACGCCGCCGTAGTACAGCGCGACGTTGTTCGCGACGGTCGTGTTGTAGACGCGCATAACGCCCAAGTTGTACAGACCGCCGCCGTAAGCCGCGACGTTGCCGGTAATCGTCGCGTCGCGCAGGGTCAGTTCGCCCGCGTTCCAAACGGCGCCGCCGGAGTATTCCGGTCGGTCGTTGTCCGGACGGAGCCAGTCTTGCGCGTTCGCCGAAGAATTCGTGATCGTCAAAGCGACGAGCGCAACCTTCGCGCCCTCGTCGATCGCGATAGCCGACGCGGCGTCGACGAAACGGCAAGCGTCGAGCCAGACGCCGCCGACCGAGGACGCGTCGATCGTAATCGACGAATCGAGTTCCAGCGTCGAGTTAAGGTAAATCGTCGACAAGCCTTCGGCGAAGGAAACGGTCGACTCGCCGAGTTGCGCGGCGTACTCGATCGCTTCGCGGAGCGAAATCTTGCCGTCGGTAACGTCGACGACGTCAAGGTTGGTCGTAACGACGACGCTCGGTTCTTCGAATTGGAATTCGTAGGCGCCCATATCGACGTTCGCCACCTTCGTCGCGACGCGAACGCCGCCGGCGAGGTCGGTCGTCAGCGTCGTCTCGCCGGTCGCGTCCTTAGCGTAGGCGTTGTTCCCGGCGTCGACGGCGACCGAGTTGTAGACGAGACGCAAATCGAGCGCGTCGCCGTTGGCGAGCGTTCCGTCGCCGTTGTAGACCGGCGCGACGGCGAAGCCCGGATCGACGTTCAGGAGCGAGTTCGTCGCGGTCGGTTTCGTTCCGACGCCTTCGGTCGACCCGAGGAGCGAGTTCAGCAGTTTCGCGGAACCGTTCGAGTAAAGGTCGACGGCGGTCGTCGCGGAGTTCGCGGCGACGATCGTGTTGTGCGCGTTCATCGTCCCGAGGTTGTAGACGCCGCCGGCGGTCGTCGCGACGTTCGCGGCGATCGTGGCGTTGCGCAGGTCGAGGTTCGCGCCCTCGACGTTGGCGATAGCGCCGCCGTCCGTCGCGACGTTTTGCGAAACGACGGCGTTGGCGAGGCTCGCGAAACCGGCGTTGTACATCGCGCCGCCGAAGCCGTCCGCTTCGTTGCCGACGAATTCGCTCGTCGTCGCGTAGAACGTTCCGACGTTGGCGACCGCGCCGCCTTCCGCCGTCGCGACGTTTCCGTCGAACTTGGCGCCGGTCAGGGTCGCGGTTCCGGCGTTGAACATCGCTCCGCCGTTCGCCGCGGCGTTCGCGGAGAACGTCGCGCCGTTCGCGAAGGTCGCGGTTCCGGCGTTGTACATCGCGCCGCCGTCGTTCGCGGAGTTCGCTTCGAAGGCGACGGCGCCGGTCGCGGCGACGACGGAACCCTTGGCGTTGTAAAGGGCGCCGCCTTGGGTCGCCGTGTTGCCTTTAAAGACGACGTCTTGGAGCGCGACGGAGTAAGCGTCGCCGTTCGCGGCGCTTTCGCTGTTGTAAATCGCGCCGCCCGCGACGCCCGCTTCGTTGTTTTCGAACGAAACGCCGTTGAGCGTCAATTCGCCGTAGTTGTCGATCGCGCCCGCGGAACCGATCGCCTTGTTGGAGACGAAGTCCGCGCCGACGATCGTCGCGACGCCTTGGTAGTTGACGATCGCGCCGCCGTAAAGGGCTTGGTTGCCGACGAACGAGGAGTTTTCCGCGCCGCCGTCGACGACGAGTTCGCCGCCGGCGTTGTAAATCGCGCCGCCTTGCGCCGTCGCGACGCCGTCGACGAACGAAACGCCCGCGAAGATCGCCTCTCCGACGTTGTAAAGGCCCGCGCCGTAAGCGGCGTTGGCGCCGGAGATCGCGACTTCTTCGCCGAAGAGGCTTCCGGCGTTGTAAATCGCGCCGCCGTTCGTCGCCGCCGCGCCGAGGATATCGACGTTCGTCAGCGTCAGTTCGCCGCCGAGCGCGTTGTAAATCGCGCCGCCGTCTTCCGTCGCGACGCTGTTCTTGACGGAAACGTCGGTCAGCGTCAGGTTCGCCGCGTTGTAAATCGCGCCGCCGAGGTTCGCCGAACCGTTTTCGAAGGTCAAACCGAAGACGGAGACCGTGCCGTGGGCGACCGTCGCGATACGCGAGGCGTTCGCGCCGGAAACGACGACGTTCGCGCCGGTTCCGTCGATCGTCATCGAGCAGTCGATCGTCAGTTCGCTCGTCAGGCTGATCGTCTTGCCGTAAACCGATTCGGCGAAGGTGATCGCGGAACCGAGCGAATCGCCGCGAGTCGCGACCGCGCAGCCGAGGTGTTCTTGCCACGAGAACGTCGTGCCGTCGGCCAACGCGTATTCGACGTTTTGCGCCAATTCTTGGCCGTCCGCAAGGGTAATCTTGCCGCCGGCGTAGGTCGCGACCGCGCCCGCCGAGATTCCGAGGGCGACGTTTTCAGCCAAGACGAACGTTTCGCCTTCGGCGAGAACTTCGTTCAGCTTCATACCGACCGAACCGTCCGCGCCGACGTTGGCGAGCGCTTCGCGGAGCGAAGTTTCGCCGTCGTACGGGTCGACGACGTCTTGCTCGGTCGTAACGACGAGGCTCGGACGTTCGCGCACGGCGAAATTCGTTTCGAAAACGTTGTTCGTTTCGTCGAGTTCGACGACCGAATCGGCGGCGTCGACGGTCAGCGTCAGTTTGTATTGACCGGCTTCGTAAGCCGCGCCAAGGTTCCAAAGCTCGACGAACGCTTCGCCGGAAGCGAGCCAATCTTCGACGTTGAAGCTGCCGGACTCGTCGCCAAAGACGCGGGTAACGACCGTTTCGGTTCCGGCGATCGCGTTTCCGTCGGCGTCGAGGCGAACCGTCTTCAACTCGACCGCGAACGACTCGAAGCAGTAGGCGTTCCCCGCGTTGCCGTATCCGACCGCGAAGGAGACGTCCCAATCTTCGACGAAATCGCCGACGTTGGAGAAGCCTTCGCCGCCGAAACCGGAGAGCGACAGGGTGAAGCCGGCGACCGGTTTTTCTTGCCCGTAAAGGAACGACGAACCGTCTTCTCGGTAGAAGCCGAGATCCGGAGCGGCGACCGTTTGGTATTCGAGCGCGCCCATGTCGACCGAGTAAATCGTTCCGTCCTTATCGACGCCGACGACGCGATTAGCGCCGGAAACGTCGACGGAGAGCGCGGAACCGTCGGTCGCGGTCGCGAACGCGTTCGAACCGGAGTTGAGCGCCGGGGAAACGACGGTCGGGCGACCTTCGGCGTCGAGCGCCGGATCGACCGGATTTTCGCTCGTTCCGTAGAACGAACGGGCTCCGGCGTCGAAGTCGAGCGTTCCGCCGCAGTCGTCCGCGACGCCGATCAAGCTCGCGTAAACGTTCGCGGTCGCGGCGCCGACGAGCGCGATATCGGTCGCGCCTTCGGTCGCTTCGTTCGTCGCGACGATCGAGTTCTTCAGGGTCAGCGCGGCGTCGCCGACGTAAATCGCGCCGCCTTGTTCCGCGACGTTGGCGATCAGCGTCGATTGCGTCGCTTCGATCGAGGCTTTCGGGCCCCAAGCGTAGAGCGCGCCGCCGAGCGTTCCGATGTTTTCGGCAAAGATCGAGTTCGCCGCTTTCAGCGAAACGTTCGTCGCGACGGCGCCGCCGTATTGCGCTTTGTTGCCTTTGAAGACGCTCGAATCGATCGTCGCGGTTCCGTCTTGGACGTAAATCGCGCCGCCGTAGTATTCGGAAACGTTCCCTTCAAACGTCGCGTTCTTGATCGCCAAGGAGCCGACCGAGTAAATCGCGCCGCCGTGGAAGGTCGAAACGTTGTTCGCGAAGGAGCCGCCGTCGACGGAAAGCGTTCCGGCGTTGTAAATCGCGGCGCCGACGCCTTCGGTCAAAATCTTGTCGGCGAACGGTTCGTCCGCTTCGCTCGTCGCCTTCGTTCCGCTAATCGAAACGTCGACCAACGAGAGCGTTCCGTAGTTCGCGACGCCCGCGCCGATCGCGGCGACGGCGTTCTTGATCGACAACGAGGTAATCGTCGCGGTCGCGCCTTCGGCGATAACGAAGACGTTCGTTTGGTTCGCGCCGGAGACCGAGACGTTCGTTCGGTCGGACGCGTCGATCGTCAGGTCGCGGTCGACGGTAATCGCCGATTCGAGTTTGATCGTCGCGCCGTCGAGGTTCGCGGCGAACGTAACGTCCGAACCGACTTGTTTCGAAACGTCGACGGAACCGTCGCCGTGGAGTTCGACGCGGAGGCCGTTTTCGAGGTCGAGGACGCCGGAGATCGCGTCGTCGACTTGCGTCATCGCGACCGTCGAACCGTTTTCGCAAACGAGCGTTTCGCCCGCGACGAACTCGACGACTTCGCCGGTCGGCAGGACGAACGCGGCGCCGACGAAGGTCGCCGCGACGCCGTTGATTTCGATCGCGGCGCCGTCGGTCAAGCGGACGAACGAGCCGTCTTCGAAGAGAACCGCGCCGTTTTGGTAAACGCCCGCTTTGCCGTCGACGGTCAGCGTCGCGCCTTCGGCGAACGAAATCGCGTTTCCTTCGGCGTCGACCGCGGCGAGTTCGTAGTAGGTCGCGAACGTTTCGCCGTAGTAGAAGACGGTTTCTTCAAATTTTTCCAACGCGATCATTTCGCCGGTCGGGAGAACGACGACGTCGACCGTCGCGACGTTCGGGTCGTCGACCGGTTGACCGCCGTTCAAAATGTAATCGTAGTACGATTCCGGTTTGACGACGTAGGTCTCGCCGTCGCCGGTCGTAAAGGTCAACGGGTTTTCGCCGTCGTAGGTCGCGGTCGTACCGTCCGGGTAGGCGAGGACGCCGTTTTCGAACGTCATGTAGCTCGAACCGAACGCGAACTTGTCGCCGTCGCGCAACGTCGTTTGCGATTCGACGAGCGTCGCGACGTCGCGGCTGACCGTGGCGACGCCGTCCTTAACGACGACATGCGTCAAATCGTCGAGAACGTATTCCGCGCCGTCTTCGACCAAAATCGTCGACGAGTACCAGTAGGAACCGGCGTAAACTTCGACCGCTTCGCGGAGCGAAATCAAACCGTCGGTCGGGTCGACGACGTCTTTGTCGGTCGTAACGACGGTCGACGGGGCTTCGCGAACTTCGAACGAAGTCGTGTAAACGTTGTCGTTCGCCGCTTCGGAGCCGTCTTCTTCGCCGCGTTCGACGATTTCGTTATTAACGTCGAGCGAAATCGACAGCGAGTAGTTCCCGACCGGAAGGACGCCGAGGTTTTGGCGCGCGTAGGAAACGAGTTCGTCCGCGTCGAGCCAATCGCCGGTCGAGAGCCAATCGAAGTAATCCGATTCCGGTTGGTAACGGTATTCGAAGGTTTGCGAAATCGTTTCGCCGTTCGCGGCGACGCCTTCGACGACGAAGGAGACCGAGAACTTGTCGATGACCATGCCGGAGCCGATTTCGGCGAGCGTCGAGGCCGCGTTCAGGAACGAGAAGTCGAGAACGACGTCTTCGCCGAAGATGTAGTAATCTTTCTTCTCGCCGTTGACCGACGCGTACCAGAAGTTCACCGGGTTTTCGGCGAACGTCAGGTTCGGCGCGGAAATCGTTTGGTATTCGTACGCGCCCATATCGATCGCGTAAATTTCGCCGTCGACCGTCAAACCGACGTAGCGCGAATTACCCGCCAAGTCGACGTTCGAAGCGCCCGCCAAGGCGTTCGAACCGGCGTTAATGGCCGGCGAGGTCGCCTTCAACGAGTAGTCGCCGTTATCCGGGTCGTTGAATTGCGGGTCGACGCCGAGGATCGAGCGGTATTCTTCGACGAGAACGAGTTCGCCGTCGCCGACTTCGAGGTCTTCGAGCAACGAATTGCGGAGCGTAACCGAACCGTCTTTCGCGATGTAAAGATCGAAGCCAACGGCGTTTTCTTCGGTCGTTTCGTTTTGCTCTTCGGGCGTTTCGTCGTCATCGTCGTCATCGTCGGAAGCGAGCAAAACGTTGCCGGCGACGATCGTGTTGTCGAGGACCGCCGTGTCGGCGACGTAGAGCCCGCCGCCGACCTCCGCGCCGTTGCCGGCGACCGTCGCGTTCACGAGGGTCAGGTCGAGGGCGTAAATCGCGCCCCCCGCCGCGGCCGCGGCGTTGCCGCCCAAGACCGCGCCGTCTTTTAAGGCGACGGTCGAGGCGTAAATCGCGCCCCCGGAGCCTCGGTTCGCGGCGTTGCCGCCCAAGACCGCGAGACCTTCGACGGTCAGCGAGTCGACGTTGAACGCGCCGCCTTCGCCCGCGACGTTGTCGGTCGCGGCCAGCGTTCCGGCGATAGCGACGGAACCGGTCGCGAAGATCGCGCCGCCACCGTTGGTCGCTTTGTTGTCTTTCGCGAGCATCGAGCCGCCGAAAACGACCGAACCCGCGTAAACCGCGCCGCCGGAAGCTCGCACTTGATTTTCTTCCGTCGACGTTTCCGTCGTCGCTTCGCCGTCGACCGGGGTCGTAACGACCGTCGTTTCGAGCGTTCCGACGACGTCGGAGGTCGCGACGTTGCCTTCGAACGTCGCGTTCCCTTCGAACGTCGCGTTCGCGGCGTAAATCGCGCCGCCGGAGCCGTTGGCTTTGTTGCCGGTCAACGTCGCTTCGCCGCCGACCGTAACGGAGCCGTTCGCCGCGGAGATCGCGCCGCCGTCGCCCTTGACGGTCGTGCGTTTGATCGTCGCGACAAGCGTCGTACCGTCTTCGAGCGTTTCGGTAACGACTTCTTCGGTTTCGATCGCTTGCGTCCCGGCCGCGTTGTCGGAAGCGATCAACGCGCCGACAATGGCGACGGAACCGTCTTCCGCGGAGATCGCGCCGCCGGAAGCCGCCGCTTGGTTGCCGGTCAAGGTCGCGTCGCCGAGGACCGTAACGTCGCCGCTCGCGGCGTAAATCGCGCCGCCGTCCAAGCCCGCCGTATTGCCGGTCATCGTCGCGGAACCGCTAATCGAGAC
>JAFYQR010000225.1 GCA_017559825.1 Thermoguttaceae bacterium
CGACTCATGCGCGCCAACGCGTCGCGAATCGTCGCTTCGTCTTCGTAATGCCGGCGAGCGATCTCGGAGACGCGTTCGACCGCTTGCGAGCCGATCGCGCCGATCGTCGGGTTCGCGACGAAAAACGTCAGCCGCCCGGCGCCGAGCGAGTCGATCGCGGCGGCGTGTTCGGCGGGCGTTCCCTCCGGCGCGTCGAGCGATTTTTGCGTCAAAATCTTCGCGAACTCGACTCGACCGACTCGAGCGACGCGAATCGCCGCGACGAGCCAATCGGCGGCGTTTTTCGGCTCGCGACTAAGAATCGCGCGTTCGGCGGGCGTCAGCGTCGCGTAAAAATCTTGCTCGGTCTTTTCGTCGTCCGGAACGTCTTCCGGGCGCAGATATTTCGTCTTTTTCCCGGCGGCGTATTCGATCGCGGTCGACGCGGCGCTTTCCGGCGCTTCCGGTTGAGCCGGAGCGTCGAGCTCGTCCTTCGTCGGCGCGAAGGGCCCGGTCGACGGCGCGGCGCCGAACGGATCGGTATCGGCGTCTTCCCCTTCGTCGTCGCTCGAACCGCCGAACGGATCGGCCCCGTCCGCGTCGTCTTCGTCGTCGTTCAAAACGACTTCCTCGTTCGGGTCGGTTCCGAACGGGTCGGAGTCGTCTTCGGCTTCTTCGGCGACGTCCTCGTCCGCGTCTTCGGCGAACGGATCGGAGTCGTCGCCGAACGGGTCGTCTTGAGCGGCGGCGAACGGCGAAAGGGCGCCGAGGTTCGCGCCGTCGTTCAAGGACGCGACGCTCCAAGCGCAAGCGACGCCGAGAGCGCAAGTCGCGGGATAAGTAACGAACAGTTGACGCCAATTTCGCATAATATCGTTTCCAAAATTGTTTTCAAAAGTCTTTTATCGAACGCGACCGGGCGAACGAACGCCGCGCTCCGTTCCGAAAAGCCGAACGGCCCGTTTCTCGCCGTCCTCCGCCGACGCTTCCCCCAAAACGACGGAAAATCCGAATCGCCGGGCGACGTTCAACGCGCCGTCGCTTCCCGCCGAATTTGCGGAAAACGCCGATTTTTCGGAATTTACCGCAAATTCGGCGCGACGCGGGAAAAGCGTCCGCTAATTTCTCGACTCTATTATAAAGTTTCGTCGCCGTCTCTTCTATATCGGCGAACGTCGAAAAAGAAATTTTTTCCTTTTTCTTCGTCGTTGCAGACGGCGAAACCGCTACTTTCCGCTCAAGCCGCGCGACGCAAAGAACCGCCGCCGGAACGCCAAGAAACCAAAATCGTCGCGAACATTAAACGAAACCGAAATGTTCGCGACGACAACTTCCTAAGATTCGCCGGTAACGCCGACGCCGCCCCCTGCGAAACGATCGGCGGCGGTCGGCGGCGCTTGAGGCGCTCGCGGCGACCTTGCGCGAGCGTAAACGCTTACCGTGAGACGCGGAGCGTCCTAGTCCGCTAGAGCTAGCGACCTAAAACGAGACGGAAGCCGAAGAAGTTGAGCCGGTCCGTCGGGACGAGGTCGCGCCGGTTGGCCGACCGGCAGTCCTTGGCGCTGCGGCTCCAGCTACCGCCGCGCAACACCCGGTTCGAGCCCGACGACGGCCCCGTAGGATCCGTTTGCGGCCCCGTTGCGTAAGCCCCGTACCAATCCGCGCACCACTCCCAAACGTTACCGTGCATATCGTACAAACCCCAAGCGCTCGCGCGTTTGCCGCCGACCGCGCGCGTTTTACCTCCGCTGTTGCCGTTATACCAACCAAGCTCGTCCAACGGTCGGTCGACGTTGTAAGCGCCCGTCGTGCCGGCTCGACACGCGTATTCCCACTCCGCTTCCCAGGGGAGACGAAACTCGAAGCCCGCCGGAGCGACGCCAAGCGCGTTCAGCGACTCGCAAAACTCCTGGCAATCGAACCAAGAAACGCTCTCCACCGGATAATTGTCCCCCGACTGAAAATAACTCGGGTTCGAACCGGCGATCGCGCGGAACATCCCTTGCGTTACCGAGGTTTCCAACATCCAGAAACCCTTCGTTAACGTTACCTCGTGTCGAGTTTCGTCGTCGTAACGCTCCGCTTCATACGACGGGCTACCCATCCAGAACGTTCCCGCCGGGCAATAACGGAACGCGAAATCGACGCCCTTAATCGTCAAGACTTTTCGCGTCCCCGCTTGCGGCTCCGCTTCGACGGCGTCAAACTTCTCGCCGAACGTCGTTTCGTAAATTTGCGCGCCTTCGGCGTTTAGCTCTTTATCGACGCCGCGAGAAGCCGACTTCAACGCCTCCGCCCCCGCTTTCAGGTCGCTCGACAAAAGTTGCGTCGCCTGCGCCAAAAGGAACGCTTGCATTCGCGATTCTTGACTCGGCGCCGAAAACGCCAGCTTTTGAAACCGCGCCGTTCGCTCGTTCCAATAATCCGCCAACGTCGGTTGCGAACCGAGCGACGCGAGATAGTCGCGCACTTCCACTTTCATACGCAAAAACGTCCAGTAATCGGAGTTCGGCGCGCTCGAATCGAACGGAATCGACGCGACCTTTTCGAGCGTCGCCAAGCCGTTCGTCAACTCGCCCATCTGAACCTGCGCCAACGCCGCGCCGTATCGCGCCGTAATTAAGCGTTCGTTTTTCAGCAGCGAATACGACGCGACGAACGCTTCCTCCGCTCGCTCCAAATAACGTTCGCAACGCGATTCGCTCGACGCGCCCGCCGCCAATTCGAGTTGCTCCCACCCCGCCTTAAAACTCGCCTCCATCAGAAGATCGAGCTTCGCGTCGAAACGCCGGGTCGCTTCTTGGAGCGCGTTGGTCGCTTCGATAAGAATATCGGTTCGCGCGGTCAATTCCGCGAAGTCGGTCGAAATATCCGACGCCATTTCCGCGATGTTGCGCCGAACGACCTCGACGTCGGTAACGATTCCGTTCAGCGTCGTCGACGTCGTTTTTCGATAATGACGCGTCGTCAAAAAATTACCGACCAACATCGGGCCCTTGAAAAGACCGTAAATCGCCATTCCAAGTGAAATCGGATCAATCATCGCGTTAAGACCTTTCGTGAAAACGTTGCGCAACGAGAAAACGCGCTTTCGACCGCTTCGAAAACGCGCTCGATAATTATTATATTCGCGACAAGAAAATTTTCCAGAGCCGCCCCTAAGGAACTCCGCGTCGCTAAACCGAGTCGACGAGCTAAACAAGCGTCGCAATCGGGATAAACGACAAATTTTCTTCTTCGCTTCGCCTCGACGGCGAATCGGAACGCGGCCTCCCTCGTTTAAGAGCGACGTTTCAAGAAAATTTCGCCGATTTTCTTGAAAAAACGTCAAAAAAAACCGCCGAAACGGTTGCCCGTTCCGGCGGTTTCGACGTTTAGCTTCGTTTAAGCGGCGCTAACTACTTCGCTTGGCGCGCTTTGAAGTATTCGACGAGCGCGTTCGTCGAGCAGTCGTGCGACGTCGTCGGCTCGGCGGAAACGAGTTCCGGAAGAACCGCTTTAGCGAGTTGTTTGCCGAGTTCGACGCCCATTTGGTCGAACGAGTTGACGTTCCAAAGGACGCCTTGGACGAAAATCTTCAGCTCGTAAGCGGCGATGATGCGGCCCAACATACGCGGCGTCAGCTTTTCGAAGAAGAGCGCGTTCGTCGGACGGTTCCCCGGGAAGACCTTCGACGGCGCCAAACGACGCGCTTCCGCTTCGTCGAGCCCCGATTTCGTCAGCTCCGCGAACGCTTCTTCCTCCGTCTTCCCCTTCATCAACGCTTCCATTTGCGCGATAAAGTTCGCGATCAGCTTTTGATGGTGGTCGCCGATCGGGTTTTGCGTTTGCGCCGGCGCGAGGAAGTCGCACGGAATCAGCTTCGTCCCTTGGTGAATCAACTGATAGAACGCGTGTTGACCGTTCGTGCCCGGTTCGCCCCAGACGATCGGGCCGGTCGAGTAGTCGACGCGGTTGTTTTCGCGGTCGACGCCCTTGCCGTTGCTCTCCATATCGCCTTGTTGCAGGTAGGCCGGGAAGCGGCGCAGGTATTGGTCGTACGGCAGAACGGCGCAGCTTTCCGCTTCGAAGAAGTTGTTGTACCAAACGCCGAGCAACGCCATCAAGACCGGAATGTTTTCGCGGTACGGCGTCGTGCGGAAGTGAACGTCCATCTCGTGCGCGCCGCTAAGAAGTTCTTCGAAGTTTTCGAAACCGACCGCAAGCGCGATGCTCAGCCCGATCGCCGACCACAGCGAGTAGCGCCCGCCGACCCAGCTCCAAAACTCGAACATATTTTCCGGATCGATCCCGAATTTGACGACTTCTTCGCGGTTCGTCGAGAGCGCGACAAAGTGTTTCGCGACCGCCGCTTCGTCCTTCGCCGTCGCGAGGAACCAAGCCTTCGCCGACTCCGCGTTCGTCATCGTTTCTTGCGTCGTGAACGTCTTCGACGCGACGATGAAGAGCGTCGTTTCCGGGTTCAGATTCTTAACGGTTTCGGCGACGTGGGTGCCGTCGACGTTCGAAACGAAGTGAACGCGCAGGTTCGATTGATACGGCGTCAACGCTTCGCAGACCATGCACGGGCCGAGGTCGGAGCCGCCGATCCCGACGTTGACAACGTCCGTGATCGCTTTGCCGGTGTAGCCGGTCCAACGGCCGTCGCGAACGCGGTCGCTGAAATCTTTCATCTTCGCCAAGACGCGATTGACGTCGGGCATCACGTCTTTGCCGTCGACGTAAACCGGGTTGTTCGAACGGTTGCGGAGCGCGGTATGCAGAACGGCGCGACGTTCGGTAACGTTGATTTTTTCGCCGGTGAACATCGCTTCGGCCATTTCGCGAACCTTCGCTTGCTCGGCCAACGCGACGAGGAGATCAACCGTCTTTTCGTTGATTCGGTTCTTCGAGTAGTCGAAGAGAATCCCGCCGAACTCGACGGAGAATTTATTGAAGCGATCCGGGTCGCTCGCGAACATGTCGCGCATTTGAACCGGCGCCATTTCCTTTTGATGTTGTTCGAGGTTTTGCCAAGCGGAAGACTGAGTCAATTTCGACATCGCGCTAAGTTCCTTATATATCGTCGCGTTGCGAGGTTTGCGGCGAACGAGCATCCGGCGAAACGGGCTCGCTCGCGTCGGTTTCGATGACTTATCTCCTCTATTATACCTCAATTCAAAAAAATGGAAAGCCCGCCGCCCGTTCTCGACGCGAAACCTTCGACGCGGCGCCGCGTCCGACCGTTTTAACCGTTAAATTCCGCCCAACTCGGCGAGCCTTACGTTACGAACGCGCCGAAGACAACGCGCCCGACCAACCCGTTTTAACCGTTAAATTCCGCCCAACTCGGCTACCGACGCGTCTTCTTCGCCAAAACCGCGGCCGTCGACGCGCCGAGCTAAGATTTTCCGCGACGTTTTTCCTCGCGCCGTTCCGTTTTTGGTAAAAGTTGCGGCTCGACTCGCTCGCGTTTCGGAGAAGCTAAAGTGAAAACGTATCGAACGAAGCGTCGACGCGCGTCGAC
>JAFYQR010000024.1 GCA_017559825.1 Thermoguttaceae bacterium
GCCGACGAGGGTCGCGTCGCCGCCGACCGAAACCGCGCCGCCCGCGGAGACCACCGCGCCGGAAGCGTTCGTCTTATTGTTTTCAGCGGTCAAGGAGCCGACGATTTCAACGTCGGAAGTCGACGTCAAAACGCCGCCGACCGCGCCTTCGTTGTTCTTCAAGACGGCGTCGCCGGCAACGTCGATCGACGAGCCAAAGACGATCGCGCCTTCGGTCGCGTTGTTATTTTCAGCGGTCAAAGCGCCGCCGAGTTCGACCGCGGCGGTCGCCGTCAGGACGCCCGTCGTCGATTCGTTGTTCGCGAGCGTCGCGTCCGCCGCGACGTTGATCGACGAACCGGAGATAATCGAACCGGCCGTCGCTTTATTGCCCGTCGCGCTGAGAGCGCCGCCGAGTTCGACCGCGCCCGACGTCGTCAAAACGCCGGTCGTCGATTCGTTGCTCGAAAGCGTCGCGTCCGCGGCGACGTTGATCGACGAACCGGAGACAATCGAACCGGCCGTCGCTTTGTTGCCCGTCGCGCTGAGAGCGCCGCCGAGTTCAAGCGCGCCCGCCGTCGTCAGGACGCCCGTCGTCGATTCGTTGTTCGCGAGCGTCGCGTCCGCCGCGACGTTGATCGACGAACCGGAGATAATCGAACCGGCCGTCGCTTTGTTACCCGTCGCGCTGAGAACGCCGCCGAGCGCAACCGCGCCCTCGGTCGTCAGGACGCCGGTCGTCGATTCGTTGTCCGCAAGGGTCGCGTCCGCCGCGACGTTGATCGACGAACCGGAGATAATCGAACCGTCCGTCGCTTTGTTGCCCGTCGCGGAGAGCGTTCCGCCGAATTCGACCGCTTCGTTCGCCGTCAAGACGCCGGTCGCCGACTCGTTGTTCGCGAGGGTCGTATCGCCGACGACTTCGATCGAAACGCCGGAGATAATCGAACCTTCGGTCGCTTGGTTGCCCGTCGCGTTGAGCGCGCCGCCAAACAAAACGGAACCTTCCGCGAGAATCGCGCCGCCTTCGCTGGCGGAGTTGCCGGTCAGGGTCGCGTCGCCGCCGACTTTGAGGTCGCCGTCCGTCGCGATAACGCCGCCCGCGAGAGCCGCCGTATTATTTTCAGCGGTCAAGGAACCGTTAATAACGACGTCTTGAACCGCCGCGATCGCGCCGCCGTGCCCTTGCGAGGAGTTGCCGGTCAAGATCGCGTCGCCGCCGACCGTAACGCCCGCGGCGGAGATAATCGCGCCGCCGCCGGTATTGCCGACTTCGGTTCCGTTCGCTTGGTTGTTCGCCGCCGTCAGCGAACCGCCGATTTCGACCGCGCCCCAAGCGTAAATCGCGCCGCCGCCTCCGCCGGCGATATTGCCGGTCAAGGTCGCGTCGCCGCCGACCTTAACGCCCGTTCCGCCGACGATCGCGCCGCCGGAAAGCCCCGCTTCGTTGTTCGTCGCGATCAAATCGCCGCCGATCGAAACCAAGTCTTGCGCCGCAACCGCGCCGCCGTACCCGTTCGACTTGTTGTTTTCAGCGGTCAAGGAACCGGCGATCACCAGGTCGGAACCCGAGAGCAGAACGCCGTTGGTCGCGCTTTCGTTATTCTTCAACGCGACGTCGCCGCCAATGTTGACCGCCATACCGTAGATCACCGAACCGTCGGTCGCTTTGTTGCCCGTCGCGTTGAGAGCGCCCGCGATTTCAACCGCGTCGTCCGCCGCCAAAACGCCCGTCGTCGATTCGTTGTTTTCGAAGGTCGCCGCGCCGCCGACGTTGAAACTCGTTCCGTCAATAACCGCGCCGTTGGTCGCGACGTTGTTCTTCGCGGTCAAATCGCCGCCGAACGAAACCGCGCCTTGCGCCGAGATCGCGCCGCCGGTCTTGTTGCCGGAAATCGTCGCCGAACCGCCGACCGCGACGGCGCCCGCCGATTCGAGAGCGGCGTTCGCCGATTCGTTCGATTCGAGAACCAAGTTCCCCTTGATTTCGACCGCTTTCGCGATAAGCGCGCTCGTCGTCGATTTAGAACCGGTAATCGTCGCGTCGCCTTCGACCGTCAAGGAACCGCCGATATAAAGCGCGGCGCCGTCGCCCGCTTCGTTGTTGGTCGCGATCAAATCGCCCAGAACGACCAAGTTGTTTTCGGTGTAAAGCGCGCCGCCGTTTCCGGTCGCTTTGTTCCCTTCGAACGAAACGGCCAAGGTCGACTCGCCCGCCGAAGCGAAGGTAATCGTCGCTTGCGGACCGGCGTAAATCGCGCCGCCGTTCCCGTTCGTCGCTTCGTTGCCGACGAAGGAAACCGCGACGAAAGTCGCGTCGACGAGCGTGTAAACCGCGCCGCCGACTTCCGCGACGTTGTTCGTAAAGGTCGAGTTTTCGACGGCCAGCGTTCCGGCTTGCGCGGCGATCGCGCCGCCCGCGAACGACGAACCGCCGACGAACGAAGCGTTCTTAACGACGAGTTCGCCCTTCGAGAAGATCGCGCCGCCGAATTCGGAAGCGAGGTTGTTCTCGAACGTACCGCCGTCGACCGTCAACGTTCCGACGTTGTAAATCGCGCCGCCAAGACCGGAGGTCAGTTCGCCGTCGGTCGGGGTTCCGGTCAGTCGGACGTTGTTGTCCGCGAAGTCGACGTCGTTCAAGGTCAGTTCGCCGCGGTTGACGACCGCGCCGCCGACCGCGCCCGCGCCGCGAGTCGCCGTCAAGCGGGAAATCGTCGCGTTCGCGCCGTCTTGGACGAGGAAGATTCCGGTCGAGTTCGCGCCGTCGAGGGTAACGTCGCGATCTTCGCCGTCGATGACGACGACGCCCGCGAGTTCGATCGGGCCGGTCGCCGCGTCGACGGTAATCGTCTTGCCTTGCATCGATTCGGCGAAGATAACGGTCGATTCGACCGACTTCGTCAAACGCGCGACGCCGTCGATCACTTGGATCTTCGAGCCGTCGGCCAAGATCAACTCGTCGCGGTAAACTTCGTTGCGGGTTTGCAACGTCCCAACCGAAAGGTTCGCGAATTCGAGCGAACCGCCGTCGGCGTAAGCGACGACCGAACCGTTTTCGAAGACAAACGCGCCGTCCGGATATTGTTCGTTTTGGCAATACGTAAACTTAACGTTCGCATATTCGAACGCGGCGCCGTCGGTCAGGATAACCTTTTCGCCGTTCGGGAAGACCAACGTTTGATACGAATAACGGTCGCCTTCGCTCGGGTTCAAATTCGTGCCGTCGACGAAGGAAACGTATTGATCCGTATTGAGTTGGAGGTTCGCCGCCGCGCCGTCCGGGAAGGTAACTTCGCCGCTCGAAACGTCGGCGCGCTCGGCGCCCTCTTCCATCGAGTAGGCGAAGTAGCCGCCGTTGAGTTGAGCGCGGTAGTAAATCGGACGCCCGTTGAGGAGGAATTCGTCGCCGTCTTGGAGGTCGATCAGCTCGCCGTTCTTTTCGACGACGTCGACCTTAACCGTCAGCGAGCCGTTTTCAACCGTAACGATTTGGCCGTCTTCGAGGACGTATTGCGTTCCGTCGGCGACCATGAAGACCGAAGCGTATTCGTAAGCGCCCGCGTAGGCGATCGCTTCGCGAATCGAAATCAAACCGTCGGTCGGGTCGACGACGTCTTGTTCCGTCGTAACGACGGAGCTCGGCGCTTCGAAGACGTTGAACGTTCCGGCGTAAACGTTGTTGTTTTCGCCCGAGAAACCGTCTTCTTCGCCGTATTCGACGACTTTGCCGACGCCGTCGACGTCGAGCGTCAACGTGATCGTGTAACGACCGGCCGGAAGCGCGCCCAAGTTGGCGGCCAACGACGCGGAACCGTTCGCGGCGATCCAGTCGCTTTCGTTCAACCAATCGAAGCGGTCGAAGGCGCTCGCGTAGTAGCGGACGTCTTGCGTCGCGTTGTAAACGACTTCGCCCTTGTCGTTCGTGCCGACGAGCGTGATCGCGTAACCGAAGTTCGAGTAAACCGACGCGTCGCCGATATTTTGGACGTTGAAGTCGACGCAAACGTCTTGACCGGCGACGAAGTAGTCGAGTTCGACCGTCGCGCCGTTTTCCAGTTTTTCCGTTTGCCAGTAATCGACCGACGAATCGACGAGGTCGAGGTCCGGCGCGATAATCGCTTGGTATTCGAAGGCGCCCATGTCGACCGACATGACGACGCCGCCGACCGTCAAACCGACGCGACGATCGTTATCGTCAAAGTCGACGAGCGCGCCGCCGTCGAGGGCGTTCGAACCGTTGTTGATCGCCGGGGACGTAACCGACAGGGTGTAATCGCCGTTTTCCGCGTCGACGAATTGCGGGTCGACGCCGAGGAACGAGCGGTAAGCCGCGTCGAGGTCGAACGCTTTGTCGCCGTATTGCGCGACGTTGCCGAGGAGCGAGGAACGAAGCGTCGTTTTCGCGTTGGAAGCGGTGTAAAGGTCGAAACCTTTCGCGTCGGCGGCGGTCGCTTTGTTGCCGGCGAGGATCGTGTTGTCGACCGTCGCGGTTCCGGCGTTGTAGAGACCGGCGCCGTCGGCGGCTTCGTTGTCGGCGATCGTCGCGTTCGTCAGGTTCGCGGTTCCGGCGTTGTAGATCGCGCCGCCGAGACCGGTCGCAACGTTCATCGCGATCAGCGAGTTCGAAACGTTCATCGTTCCGGACGAGTAGATCGCCGCGCCGCGTTGCGCCGTCGAACCGACGATTTCAACGCCGATCAAGTTCAAGGCGCCGGTCGAGTAAATCGCGCCGCCGTCCGCCGCGGAGTTCGAGCCGAACAAGACGTTGGAAATCGTCGCGACGTTTTCGTTGTAAATCGCGCCGCCCGCCGCGTTCGCGGAAGAACCGACGAATACGCCGCCGGCGATCGTCGCGTTCCCAACGTTGTAAATCGCGCCGCCGGCGGAGCTCGCGGAAACGTCGCAGAACTCGGTATCCGCGACGCGGAGCGTTCCGTTCGCGGCGTTGTAGATCGCGCCGCCGCTCAAGGCCGACGTTTCGCCGAAGACCGAGTTCGAAACGTCCGCGGTTCCGGCGTTGTAAATCGCGCCGCCCATCGACGCGGTCGAACCGCCGCTAAACACCGTTTGGTCGACGAGGAGCGTTCCGACGTTGTAAAGGACGCCGTTGCCGAATTCGCCGGTCGCTTCAAAGAGGGAGTTATCGATCATCGCGTAACCGGCGTTGTAAATCGACGCGCCGTCGCGAGCGGAGTCGCCGGAGAAGGTCGTTTTCGTAACGCTGAGCGTCGCGCCGGAAGCGTTGTAGATCGAGCCGCCGACGCCGCCGTTCGATTCGTTGCCGGAGAAGGCGACCGAGTCGACCGTCAAGGTTCCCTTGTTGTAAACGACGCCGCCGTCTTGCGAAGAGGTCGAGTTCGCCAGCTTGAAGTTCTTAATTTCGACGGAAGCGCCGGTTTCGACGGTGAAGAGCCGCGAGTCGACGCCTTGAATCGTCAGATCGAGCTGTTCGCCGTTCGGGTCGACGCAGTCGAGCGTGAAGGAAGTCGTCAGCGTCAGTTCGCCTTGCGTCAAAACGAAAGTTTGCCCGTCGAGCGCCGCGTCGAAAACGACGGCGTTCGTTTCGCGGGAAACCTTTTGAACGATCGCGACGCCCGCTTTGTACGCGTAGGTTTCGCCTTCCCAAACGATCGTCGCGCCGGCGTCGATCTTGCCGGCGAGGTCTTCGGTCTTGAAGACGAACGCGTCTTTACGAGCGTCGTATTCGACTTCGTAACCGTTGGCGAGCGTAACGACGACGCCGTCGGTCAGGTAGTATCGGTAGTCGCCGGAGTCGACGTAAGCGCGTTCGACGAACGTGAGTTCGACGCCGTCGACGACGACTTTCGCGCCTTCGGTCATCGGGTATTCGACGGTCGTCGTAACGACGAAGACGCCCTTGGCCGCGTCGTAAACCGCGCTTTCGCCGTTGGCGAGGGTAACGGTCGAACCGTCCAAGACGACGGCGACGTCGTTCGTCGCGACGCGGCGGAAAACGCCGTTGACGACGGCGACTTCGGAACCGTCGGCCAGGAAGAAGTTCCCCATCGCTTGAACTTGGTCGCGGTTGTAAGTCTTTTGCGAAACGCTCGTCCAGACGCCGTCGATCATTTCGACCGCGACGCCGTTGATTTCGGCTTTCGTTCCGTTCGGAACGGCGACCGTTTGATTATCGGCGTTGAAGTAAACGTTTTCGTCGTAAACGACCGTAACGACCGTTTCGCGCAAGAGCGTCGCTTCGGCGACGTCGTCGACGGCGACAAAATTTCCTTCGCCGTCGACCCAAGCGTACTCGTCGGCGGCCCATTGCGCTTCGACAATTTCGCCGGCGAGTTCGAAGGTCGCCTTCGCGCCGTCGTTCAACGCGACGACGTTTCCTTCGGCGTCGACGTAAGCGTTTTGCGCGACGTCCCAAACAAGCGCTTCGGGCGCCGTTTCGACGAACGAGAACGATTCGCCCGGATAAACGCGGTAGTCGGTCGAAGCGTCGACGTAGAACTTGCCGTCTTTAACGGTGTAAACGACGCCGTTCGACTCGAAGACGGCGCCTTCCGGAAGCGCGACTTCGCGATAGTAGAAGCTGCCCGCGTAAATTTCGACCGCTTCGCGCAACGAAATCTCGCCGTCGTAAGCGTCGACGACGTCTTCGGTCGTCGTAACGACGATCGAATTGTTGACCGAAACCGGCGACTCGACGACGTCGAAGTAAGACGACGTCAGGTAGAAGTTGTTCGCTTCGGAATACTCGTCGAGCGCGGCGCCGGAGTCGAGTTGATAGCCGAAGACGTAGTATCCCTCTTCGTTTTGCGCGTCGAGGACGCCGTTTTCGACGAAACCGCCGATAATTTCTTCAATCGAGCCGAGCTTAACGTTCGTCAGCGCGATATAGCTGTTCGCGCCGTCGTATTCGAACGTTTGAACTTCGCCGGTCGCCAAATTCGTCGCGGTGATCGTCGCAAGCGCGGAACCGTCGCCGCCCGGCATCGAAACGCCGTCGGCAAAGTCGACGCGAATGTTCATCAGCGCGAGCTCGCCGTTCCCAATCTTCGAATCGGCGAACATTTGCGCTTTCGTTCCGGTCTTCGGATCGTGCTTCCACATGTAGACCGTCGTGTCGAAGGAGCTCTTAATCGCGGCGCCTTGGTTGATGAACGACAGGTTCAGGAAGAGGTTTTCGTCGACGAGGAACGGCGCGATGGAACCGGTTTGATCGTCCTCGGCGCGCGAAATTACGATCGAGCTTTCCCAGTCGTTAACGACGTCGGAACCGGCGGCGGTCGGAATAAAATCGGTCAGGTCGGCTTCGCCCAAGACTTCGTAAGCGCCCGAGTCGACGGAATCGCCCTCGAAGCGCGGCTGTCCGGCGAGGTCGGTTTGATAATCGGCCGTGAAGAAGTAACGGTTTTGCCCCCACGTTCGGTAAGCGCCAGAAACGTATCCTGTTCCGAAATCGAGGTTGTTCGTCAGGTTATCGGAGTTCCCGCGGTCGACGGCGAGAGAGTCGCCTTGGAGACGCAGGTTCCACGACTTCCAGAGTTCGCTCGACCAATTGGCGGCGTCGTAGTCGCGGTAGCTGACGAACTTCGGATCGTAGGTCGTTACCGACGACGAAACGCTGTTGCCGCGCGACGTTCCAATGAGCGAACCGCCTTCGTTGCGCGAATTGGAACCGTTTTGATACGCCGTGTAATTTTTATTGCGGGACTCGTCGCCGATAATCGAATTATAAGCGTGGGTATATTTGTTGCGCTGCGTGTAAACGTCGGCGCCGTAGTCCGCTTGGTTTTTCGCGATAATCGAGTTGTAAAGGTAAACGCGCCCGGCGTTTTGCAGACCGCCGCCGGAGTAGTCCGCGACGTTCCCGGCGACCGTAACGTTCACGAGGGTCGCGACGCCGCCGGACTCGTTGAAGAACCCGCCGCCGACGGAGTTGTCGCCGGTAACCATATTGCCGACGATCGAGGTGTTGACGAGGTAGAGCCAACCGTCGTGTTGGCCTTTGTCTTCGTATTCGCCGCCGGAGTTGTAGACGCCGCCGCCCGCTTTCGAGGCGCGGTTGCCGGCGATCACGCTGTCGCCGATCGTCAACCAACCGTAATGGTTGTAAATACCGCCGCCGGCGCTTTCTTGGCCGTTCTTATTCGATTCCGCGACGCCGCCAGTGAAGGTGAAGCCGTAAAGTTCGACGGTCGTGTTGTCGACGTACATAACGCGGAATTGTTCGTTCGCGTCGAACGTAATGCCCGGACGGTCGTTTTCGGCGTCCCAAGCGTCGGTCGCGTCGAGAACGAAGCGTTTTTCGCTGAACGGTTGGTCGACGAGCGGACGCGAGAACGTGAAGCGGAGCGTTTCGCGCAGGTCGAGCGTTTGACCGGAAAGGGACGCGTCGAAGGTCAGCGTGTTCCCCAGGTGGCGCGAACCGTCTTCAAGGCGACGACCGCTGTAAACGAACGCTTCTTGCCAGTTCAGGACGTTGTCGACGCCGGTTTCGTCGTATCCGAGCGACTCGACGTCCATCTTTTCCGCGTCGATGTAGAAGTTTTCGTAACTTTCGTGCATCGACAGGGTGTATTGCCCCAAGGAGCCGTAGTCGGAGTAACCGTTCGTCGCGTCGTTCCCTTGCCCGACGCCGGTAACGCTAATATAATACGTCTTGCCCGCTTCGAGTTCCGGCGTAACGAAGTGCGAGAAGGTCGTGAAGACGGAGTCGTCGACCGCTTGGTAACCTTCTTTGAGCGAACCGTCGGCGTTGTAGACTTTCTTGCCGAATTGGTCGACGACATAGTAATAGTAGTCGTCCGACAAAACGATCGATTCGCCGTAGCCGAGCTTTTGAATCTTGCCGTCCATGTCGAGGAGAACGACTTCGCCGTTCTCGTCGAGAAGTTCGACCTTAACGTTCAAGTTCGTATAATCGTAGGATTGCGCGTAGTATTTCCCGGCGAAAACCTTGTTTTCGACGTCGGCGTGGCGACGGTAATTCCAGCTGAACTCGTCGTTGATGAAGCGGTGGTCCGCCCCGACGCCGGAAACGTCGACGACGTAGGTTCCGCCGTAAGACGTGAACGAGAAGAGGTCGTAGTCGTCGCGGTCGCCGATGATCCCGTTCACGACGTAAGTACCGGCCGACGGGTCGTAGTTGTTGATATCGATCGGAACGTAATGGTTCTCGAGTTTCGTCGCGACGTCGATCGTGTCGCCGAAATCGTCGTTGCGATAGCCGACGCGGTTCGCGATGACGGCGACGTCGTCTTCCATATTCGTCGAGTTGACGTAGGAACCGTCGCTCCATTGCGTGATCGGCGCGCCGTAGCCGGTCCCCATAATCGGGGCCCAAGTTTCGTTCCCGCCGTAGTATTCGTTGTGTTCGTAACCGTCGTGGCTCAAGCCCATCGCGTGGCCGATTTCGTGCGCGGCGGCTTCCGCGACGTTCTTCGCCGAGAGACCGAGCGAGAGCGGATAGACGTAGTTGTCTTGCTTGCTCGTCCCGAAGCAACCGACGTAGGAAAGGCCGCCCGCCGACGGACTGTGACCGCCGATAACGCAGCGGACGCCGTTCGTCGCGTTCGCCCAGACGTTCGGGTCGGTCGTAACGTTGACGTTGAACGGCGCGTAGTCTTCCGCGACGCGCGCCCAAACTTCTTGGATAAATTTCAGCTCGGAAACGCCGTAGCCGCCCGAACCGTCGAGGTCGAGCGCCGGGTGCGCGAGGCCGTCCCAACCGGTTCCGTCCGCGCCTTCGAAGTGCAGGTAAATAACGTTCGTCGTGTTCCCCGGCATGCTTTCGAGCGAAAGGGTCGCGTCTTTCGTAACCGGCGCTTCGTTCATCTTCGCGGAGTATTGTTGCAACCACGTGAAGCCGACGATTTCCGACGTGTAGGTCGTGTTAGAGTTGTTTTGCCACGTTCCGAAATAGGAGAAACCTTCCGGCAACTCGCGAGCGCCTTGAACCGCGCCTTGATTGTTCAGGTAGGTGTACGGCGAGGTCGCCAAACGCCAAGCCGATCCGGAACGTTCGAGCAAATACGTGTTATACGTATTCTTTCCGCTATCGCCGCTTTCATCGCGGTAGTGCGTCATCGTGTTCGTGATCGGATCCGAGTAGTTCGGATGATTGTAGTGGTTGTCCGTAACTTCGTACTGAACGGTCGTTTTCGTCGGGTTCGAGCAGATAAGACCGACGTAGTCCGCCGAGCCGTTGTCTTGACGCGTGTTCGGATTATAGTAATAGCCCCAAACGGAGATATATTCGCGGGTTTTTTCGCCGGTTCGCGAGTTCGTCGTAACGACTTCCGCGGTGATCGCGTTCCCTTCGCGGAGGAGGCGAAGCATATCGTCGATCATCGCGTCGCTCGACGCGACGTAACCGCCGACCTTCGCGAAGTCGATATCCATGAAGAAACCGCCGCCCTCGACTTGGTTCGTATTCCCCGTGAACCCGGAGTCGTCGCCGCTGAAGAGGTAGTCGAGAATTTGCGAGCAGTTGAACGACGTGTTGCCGCTGTCGATATACCCCGTGCGCAAGTATTCGGCGACCGCGTCTTCGACCGATTCGAAGGTAACGACCGTGCCGTCCGCCATCGTCATACGCGTCGAGAACCCGGCTTCTTGCGCCCAACCGGTGTACGCCATCATGTTCGCGACGGTGCCGACCCAACCGGCGGCGCCGTTCGCGGCGGCGTCGTAAATCTCGCCGGAACCGACGGCGCGATATTCGGCCGGATTATAACCGAAGTAATGGTATTGTTCGCGAAGGGTCGCGTGAATTTGGTTGCGGACGTTGTTGTAGTCGCCGGTAACGGTTTCGACGCGCAGTTCGCTGACGCCTGTCGCGTTCGAGACGCCGTATTCCGCCGCTTGTTCTTCGGTCATCGCGGAGTCGACCAGGTACGACGTTTTCGCGACGCCGTTTTCGTCGACCGTCTTCGCTTGGTCGACCATCACGAGGGAGGCCGAGAGTTTGACGTTCGCGTCCGGCGTTTCGACGATCGCTTGACCGGCGTAGTTCGTCGAGTAGTTGTAGAGAACCGCGCCGCCGAGCTTGACGTCGCCGTTCAAGACGGTGAAGGCGTTCGTATCGACCGTTTCGATCGTCAACGCTTCTTCGCCGGCGCCGACGATCGTCAGCGAACCGTATTTGTCGGAGTCGATATTGACGTTGATCGCGGTCGATTCGAGGTCGACGACGTAATCGTCGGCGGTCGTCCGGAGGAGAATCAGGTCGTCGGCGGTCGTGCGCGCGGCTTGATTAACGGCGTTTTGCAACGCGGCGGCGCTCAAGTCGGTCAGCTCGATCACGTTGATTTGCGACAGCGAGCTCGGGAGCTCGAGGTCGGCGTAGGCGTTGCGAATATCGTTATACTCGGAGTTCCCGATCGGGTTGACCGACAAGAGCTGACGCTCTTCCAAGTTTTCCATCCCGAGTTTGCGAGGACTCAGCGACCCCGCGACGCCCTCGCGGCGTTTCCCCTCGTCGCTTTTCCGCCCGCGAAAAACTTTCTTTTCTTGGCTGCCGTTCGACCGCGATTCGTCGCTCAATCGATTGAATAAACGCATCTTCTTCTCCTGGACAATGTGTCTAACGTTTGCGTCGCGTTGGGACGCTTTTCGGTCGTTCCGCGGACGGATAAGCGCGAAACTTCCGAACGTCTTCCTAAATTTCCGTCGCGTCCGAATCCGACGTCGCGAAGCCTTTTCGCGCGAAACCGCCCCCTGACGCGTCAAGAGGCGGCTCGCTAAAATCGGCGAACCAGCCGTCTCGCTCGTCGCCGCTCGGAAAGGCCCCTCGTCGTCGGACGACTCAAGGGGAATCCAACCGCGGTTCGGAAAGACGCTCGAACGGAAAAACGCGAATGTCGCTTGTTATTTTGGGAAACTCGAAACTCGCGTTTCGAGCGGCGACGGCGAACGTTCGACAAGACGAATCGACGCCGCGCTAGCGTCTTTCGTTTCGTTTTGTCTATTTTCGCAAGGTTGCCTAACCCGCGTCGCTTTACAACCGCCCAAAATAAAAACGGATATTCCGGACTCTACACTAGTTTACCCGAAATCGCCAAATTTTACAACCAAAAAGACGCTTTTTTCAAAATTTTTCACAACTTTTCATCCGCTTTTGTCGAATATATAATTCCAATTATCGCCTTTAAAAGGCTCAATCGGATTGATGAAAGCAGGCAATTTAATCAGGATTGACAATTTAGGAAGTTTTGATAAAATAACAAAAATTAAACGGCGAGCGTCCGCCGCCCCTTCGCCCCTCTTTAAACTGGCTCAAGAATCAAAAAACGGGCGACCGCCGCGCGTTTTCGCTCGACGACCGCCCGTCTCGACGCCTAATCTCGGTCGATTTTACTTCTTTTTCGTTTTGTCTCGATAAGTAAATTCCGCTTCGAACCACCCGTTCTTCGCGCTCATCGAAACCGGAATCAGCGCGCCGATCGCTTCGTTCGTTTCCCAATCGACGATCGGCAGCTCTTCGACGACGTATTCGTCGAGAACGACGCCGTCGAGCAAATTCAAAACGACGCTGCGAAACGCTTGGAAACGCGCCGGTATCGGAGCCGTTTCGTCGAGCCCCATCGGAATCGCGTCGATCGTTTCGCGCTTGAAGAGGAAGCCGTCGTCGCGACGTTCGATTCGATAAACGAACTTAATTTCCAAACCGCGCCACTCGCGCCCTTCGCGTTCGAACGCGTCGAAACGCAAGCTCGTCTCGATTTTATCGTCGGCGAAACGCGTGGAGAAGGGTCGATCTTGCGCGAACCGATACGTAAGTTTGTCGTCCGAGGCCGCCGGAGCGTCGTCTTTTTTCGCTCGATAGCGTTCCAAAAACGTCGTCGCTTCAACCGGATCGACGCCCGGGAAACGCGCGAGCAACGCTTCGCTCATGTCGCCGCCTTCGAACGCCAAACCGGCCAACGCGACGAAAGCGACGTTGTTCGGCGCGCTTTGATGCGCTCGAAGCGAAACGTTTTTCGGGCCGCTTTCCGCGACGCGCTCGGCGCTCCCGGAATATCGTTTCGCGACGAGAGCCGAACGCGGCTTTTCGTCCGCCGCGTCGAGCGTTTCGTCGTCGCGAGCGGTCGCCTCTTCGAGGCGCTTGCGCTCGTCGACGACGCGAAGCCAAGAAGCGAGCGCGGCGTTCGGCGTCGCCAGCTGATTCGCGCGTCCGACCAGGCACGAGAAGTAAAGCCGCTCGTCGTCGCTCGTCGTCGCGACGCCGCGAACGGCGCGGTTTTCCGGCGACGCGACGTTGCGAGTGCGCGACCAGCGCTTGTTAAATTCGGCGATTTGGCGATTCGCTTCCTCGTCGAGTTGCGCCGCGACGCGCGAGCTCATGCGAACCGACGACTCGCGCTCGGTTTTCGGGATTTCGCTCTTCACTTTCTTTTGCACGACGAGGCCGCCCAACGGAGTCGGACGATCCGCCGCGATCCCGTTGACGCGGGTTTTCATCGAGCCGCAAGCGACGCTCGGCGCCGTTTCCAAGCCGTTTTCGCTCCAATAGACGGTCTTTTCGGCGCGCACTTTGCCGAAATTGTCGGAATCGACGCGCACCCCTCGGGACGAGCCGGTCGTTTTCGTCGCGACGTTCGCCGAAAGCGCGAGGCAAAGCTCGGCTTTGTCGGCGTTTTCACGCAGCTCGAGCGTCATTTCGCCGGTCAAGCGTCCGGAGCCGCGCGCTTGCGCTCCGCGAATCGTTTCGCAAACGACGAAGTTTTCGTCGACGGCGCGACCGGCGAACAAGGCGAGCGTCGGCTCGTCGATTTCAAGACAAAAATTAGCTTCGCGGAAGAAAGAACGCGTTTTCTCGACGATCGTCGCGACCGTCGGCGCCTCCGGTTGGCAATAGTTCAATTCGGCGAGCGCGAAAGAGACCGCGTCGAGCGACTCCAAATCGTTTTCGTTCAAGTACGAGCGCAGACAGTCGGCGAAGTAATCGCAAATTTCGCCGAAATACGCGCGCTCTTCGTCGAAAAGGCGGCGCTCCTCGTCGGAAAGCGAGCCGAGCGTTCGCGCGCTCGCGTCGGAATAACGTTGCAACGCGACGACGACCTCGGCGGCGGGGCCCGTTTTTTTCGCCGTCGAACAGACCGCGGCGAACCGATTCGCTTCGCAAGCGCCTTCTCGGAACGCGGGCGGCGAAATTTCGACGCTCGTCAATCCCAAGCGACGCAGCTCGTCGTAAAGAAGCCGCGCGCCGCGATCGTTCGGATTTTCGCGCAAGTATTCGTCCAAAGCGACGATTTTCTCGCGAACTTCGACTCGCGCTTCGGCGACCGAGCGATCGTAACGCGGCGCGCACTCTTTTTTCGCGTCGGCGCAAAGTTTCTCGACCTCGCCGATCAACGTCTCGACGCCGCTCGTCGCCACCGCTTCGACGTCGGCCGCCGCGGAAATCGGCGCGTCGAAGCCGACCGCGCCGCCGAAAAGACAAACCAACGTCAAAAACAATTCTTTTTTCATTTTTTCAATCTCAAAACAAAAACAACGTCGCGACGCGACCGCCCGATCGAAAAATCTTCGTCGACGAAAAGGCGACCGAGACAAGGGCGCGTCTTCTGTTAGAGTTCGTCTTTTCTTGCGCGTCGCGTCGAGAAAAAACGCGCCAAAGGCGCGACGTCGTTTTTTTTTCGGGCGGTTTCGACGATTGTATCGATTACGCCGACCGTTTATTTCCCTTTTACGCCGTTTTCTTATCTTTACACTCTTCTCCGTTCGACCGCGCGTCAAGACGGCAAAATCGATAAAAATCCGCTTTTTTTACCAAATCGGGGTTTCCAAGTCGGAAACGATTCGTTATGATAGCGCCGTCGCCGAAAAGAACGCGGCGACCCGCGACGCCGGGACGCTATCGACGCGCGGGAGACGAACGGAACGCGTCGCTCGCTTCGTTCGACCGATCGTTCCCCCTCAATCTCCTCGAAAATAAAAGGCAAAAGGAAGTGCAAATTCATCCGTTAGCGTTTGTCGGCCCGAACGCGAAAATCGGCCGAGACGTTCAAATCGGCCCGTTTTGCGTCGTCGAAGACGGCGCGACGATCGGCGACGGCTGCGTCCTCGAAGCGCGCGTTTCGATCAAAAAAGGCGTCGTTCTCGGCAAAAACAATCATATTTTCGAAGGCGCGACGATCGGCGGTCTCCCGCAATGCGTCGGGCTTTCCGACGAAGACTGCGGCGGCGTTATTATCGGCGACGGTTGCGTTATCCGCGAAAACGTTACGATTCACCGTTCGATGCGCGTCGAAGACTCGACCGTCGTCGGAAACGACTGCATGCTAATGACGAACGTTCACGTCGCGCACGACTGCCGCGTCGCCGACGAAGTCATCATGGCGAGCAACGCGATGTTGGCCGGACACGTTTCGGTCGGGCGCCGCGCGTTCGTGTCCGGAGCGGCGGGAGCGCACCAGTTCGTTCGCATCGGCGCGTTCGCGATGGTCGGCGGTCAAGCGCACTTGGTTCGCGACGTGCCTCCGTTCGTTACGGTCGACGGTCTTTCGAGCCAAGTCGTCGGCTTGAACACCGTCGGTTTGCGCCGCGCCGGGTTCTCGAACGCCGACGTTCGTTTGCTGAAAGGAATTTACCGCGTTATTTACAAGAGCGGTCTCAACTGGCGCGAAATCGTCGAAAAGATCGAACGCGAGCACACCGAGGGCGTCGGGCTCGAAATGGCTCGTTTCCTCGCGACGACGACTCGCGGGATCACCGCCGAGCGCGCCGTTCTTCCGACGGTCGCCGGGGCTCGCGAAGCCGCTCGCGACGCCGCCGAAAAGGGCAAGTCGAGCGAAAAAAATGAAAGCGTCGACGATTCGGAGCCCGTTAAGCTCCGCGTCGTCGACGAAAACGGCGCGTCGCTCCTGCCGCCGCCGTCGAAACGTCGCGTCGTTTGACGTTTCGAATCGTTCGATTTTTTGAAGACCGCGTCGTTTTTGCGTCGACGCGGTCTTTTTTTATCGCGAAACGGCGCCGATTATTTCGGGCGCTTGCGCCGCCGTCGAAAAAAGATTATAATCTCCGAAAGAGCGTTCGCCGCGACGCTCGACTCCGCGTTTCCCTCTAATTTTTGCGAGGAATCCCCCGATGGCTCTCAAATCCGAATTGGAAGAAAACCCGTTCGCGCCGCCGATCGACGACGATTTTTTGAAAACCGCGCTCGAATATCGCGACTATTTTGAGAACGACGAAGAGTTCCGCGAGGCGCTCGCCGTTTGGCCGCGCTGTCCGGAGTGCGGTCGCCGACGCGTCGCTCGCTGCCCGATCTGCAAGACGTCCGGAACGCTCTTCCCGCTCGGCGACAATAATTTTTGGGACTTCCGCTCCGACGAGGAAAAAGAGCGCGACGCCGAATCGTTCGACGAAGAGGAAAATTTCGGTTGTTCTTGCGGTTGCGGACGACGGTCGGCGACGGAGCGACGGCAAAATCGCGCTTGGGCCGCCGTCGGGCGTTCGAAATTTGATCGCGAAACGGCGAAACAAAACGGAACCGGCGGAAGTCGCGGAGTCGCTTGCGCTTGCGGCAACGGCGGAGATAGCGGCGACGCGAAAAATAAGCCGTCCGAACCGGAAAATCTCTTCGAGAAGGGGCTCGTCGCCGTTTGCCGCGTCTGCTCGGAGGCGTTCGTTCCGAAATTTCCGAAACGTTGCGAATGGTGCGATTTCGAGTTTCCGGACGGCGAGGAGCCGACGGACGACTCTAAGACGCCCGCCGACGTTCTCGCGTTCCTCGCTCGCAAAAAAGCGGAGGAAGCCGACGATTACTTCGACCAGCCCGCGACGCCGCGGGTCTTTTGGACGGTCGCGGCGCTCGCGCTTGGAGTCCTCGCCTTCTGCGCTTACTTCGCGTTTTTATTCCGATAAAGCGCGACCTCTCCCCTTTGCAATTAAACTTTAATCGAGTTTCGTCGCGCCTCCGAAGGTCGGTCGGCGCGATTTTGGAGCTTTCGCCGATGCGCCGCGTCTTTTTCGACTGGTCGCGACCTTTTTTGCCGCAGGTCGCCTCGTTTATTTTCTCGACGGAAACGGCGCGAGCGCCGCGAACGCCGTCCGACGCGCCTCCGTCGCTCGACCTCGGCGACCTCGTTTTTATTTTGCCCGGCCGCCGCGCGATCCGCACCTTGGAAGCGTATCTGCAGCTCGAAGCCGAGCGAGCGATTCAATCCGGTTCGATCGCGCCCGACTGGACGCCGCCGACTTACCTGACGGTCGGAGCCGCGCCGGAATTTCTTTATCCTCGACGCAAACGACTCGCCGCTCGCCCGACGCGCCTCCTCTGCATGCGGCGAGCGCTGCGCGAATTTGCGGACGCCGAGCCGGTCAAGGCGCGCGCTCTCGTCGGCTCGCTCCCGGCGGAGTCGAATTGGGCGGCGCAACTCGAATTGGCGCAAACGTTCGTCGAACTCGGAGACGAGCTGGCGTCGGAAAACCGCGACTTCGCGGCGGTCGCCGCCTCGACTCGTCGACGCGGGCTCTCGGAGGAAACGGAGCGTTGGGAATCGCTCGGCCAAATCGCCGCTCTTTACCGCAAAGAATTGTCGCGTTTCGACTTAACCGACTTAAACCTTGCGCGAACGGCGGCGCTCCTCGGCGGCGAAATCGGAACGTTAGCCGCCGAAAAGCGTTTCGTCGTCGTCGGAGCGGTCGACTTGAACCGTCTGCAAAAGGCGATTTTCGACGCGCTCGGCGACCGGGTTTCGTTCTTCGTTTTCGCGCCGGAATCGGAAAAAGACCGTTTCGACGAGTTCGGCGTCGTTATCCCGGAGGCTTGGGAAACCGCCGAAATCCCAATCCCCGATCGCAACTTTTTCCAAGTCGACGGCCCGGTCGAACAGGGTAGAGCCGCCGCGCTTCTCGTTTGCGAACTCTCGACGGTTCCGGTCGAAAACGGCGGCGACGGCGAGCTCGACCGGCGATACGAGCCGATTCCCGCCGACTCGCTGACGATCGGCGTTCCGGACGACGAGGTCGTTCCGTTCCTCGAACGCTCGCTCCGCGACGTCGGTTACGAAACGATTCGCGCGCAGGGCTCGCCGACGACGCAAAACCGAGTTTTCCAACTTTTGCGCAACGTCGCCGACTACCTCGAAACGCGCTCTTTTTCGGCGCTCGAAGAGTTGGCGCGACGCGCCGACGTCGAGGACTACTTGCTCCGCGACTGGCGATTCGTTTCGCTCGACGACGGACGCTCGAACGCTTCGGAAGCGGAAGAGTCGGCGGCGGTCGCTCCCGGCTCCGCGCTCGACGAAGCGGAGGACGGCGTTTGGTTCGACGACGAACTTCCGCCCGACTTCGGCGACGCCGAGCCGTTCGACGAAGACGCGGAATTCGCCGACGACGGTGTTAACGAAACCGCCGAAAGCGCCGAGCCCGCGCTCGAAACGCCGTTCGTTCCCGGCGATTGGCTCTCCGAGTTCGACCGCTACCGGGCGACTTTTTTACCGACTCGCGTCGACGGGCGTTGGTTCGAATACAAAAACGAGGACGCGCCGCGCCAAAACGCCGAATTTCGCCTTTTACGAAAGGTCGCGCTCTTAATCGAACGAGCGCTCGAACCGTTTTGCGACCCGACGGAACCGCCGCTCAAACGAGAAAAGATCGTCGCCGAACCGACGTTCAAACGTTCGGACGTCGACGCGGCGACCGGAGGAATCGACGCGTTAAAACTCGCCGCCTCCGACTTTAACGTCGACGCGTCGGACGACGTTTTCTCCGGGCCGCTCGCGTTCGCGAAAGACGATTTCGCCGAAAGTTTCCGTTGGAAAACAAACCAGCGCCGCCTTCCGATCGGCGATTGGGCCCCGATTCTCTCGAACTTCCTTTGCCGAATTTACCCGGAGCCGGAACCGGGCGCCCGAACGTCCGAATCGGCGGCGCAAATCGACGCGTTCTTCGCCGCGTTCAACCAAGAGCTCGACAAGTTCGAAGCGATTCCCCGCGAGCTGGCCGCCGACGCGACCGGCGCCGACGCGATCCGAACGATTTTAAAGGAACTCGCGAAGACGACGATTCCGCCCTTCCCCGCGTCCGAAGTCGTCGAGCTGCAAGGTTGGCTCGACCTAGCGTTCGACGACGCGCCGAACCTTATTTTGACCGGGTTCAACGAAGGAATCGTTCCGTCGTCGAAGTCGAGCGACCTCTTCCTTCCGAACGAAACGCGTCGGGAGCTTGGGCTCGAAGACGCTCGCCGACGGTTCGCTCGCGACGCTTGTTTAACGTCGGCGCTCGCCGCGTCGAAGCGGAATTTTTTCGTCGTTTTCGGTCGCCGTTCCCTCCAAAACGACCCGAAAACGCCGAGTCGCTTCGCCTTCGCGACGACGCCGGAAAACGTCCCGCCGCGCATTTGCCGCTTCTTCGCGGGCGGCGGTTCGAACGACCTCGCCGAACTCGAAGCGCGCGGCCTCGGACGCCCGTTCCCGAAAGCGCCGTTAGTCGCCGACGTTGAAAACGCCGAAACGCCGATTCAAACGACGTCGACCGAAACCGCCGAAACGCGCCTTGCCGTCGGCTCGACTTCGCCGACGCCGCGCTCGGTCGGTTTCCGCGCCCCGATTCTTCGAACGTCCGGCCCGGTTCCAAGCAAGATGAAAGCGACGGAATTTCGCGACTTTTTAGCTTGTCCGTACCGTTATTTCCTCCGCCGCGCTCTCAACTTGCGCGCCGCCGCCCCGGAAACGACCGCCGAAATGAACGCCGCCGCTTTCGGCACGCTCGCCCACGACGCGCTTCGCGACTTTGGAAACGCGCCGGAAATCCGCGATTCGGTCGACGCCGACGCAATCTCCGCTTGGCTAAGCGAGCGTCTCGACGTCGTCGCAAGCCGTTATTTCAACGAGCTTTCGTCGCCGTTCGTTCGAGTGCAAATCGAGCAAATCCGCTCGCGTCTCGACGCGTTCGCTCGTTGGCAGGCGCTTTGGCGACGGTCCGGACGTCAAATCAAGTTCGTCGAAGCGGCGCCTCGTTCCGGCTCGATTGCGTTCGACGTCGGCGGGGGACGCCCGGTCGAGATTTTCGGTCGGCTCGACCGAATCGACTACGACCCGAAAGCCAATCGCTGGTTCGTTTTCGACTACAAAACGTTCGACTCGGCGAAGGAGGGCCGCGCTTCGAAGGAGCCGAATCCGGAGTTCGCGCCGGACGTTTTCGACGACGAAACGCAAACCGCGCTCTTCACGACGCGACTCGGCAACGTCGCCGACGAAAAGCACCGCCGTCGAGCGAAACCGCGTCTTTCGGCCCCGTTGCGAACGCTCGAAAAATTCGGGATTAGCCCCGCGCCGAATCTCTCGGACGTCGACTCGCAACCTCCGCAAACGCCCCCGCTCGACGACGAAACCGGCCCGGCGTTCGATTGGGTCGACCTGCAACTTCCGCTTTACCGACGTTTCTTCCGAGAAATTTTGTTCGAACATTACGACGGCGCCCGGTCGCGGGAAGATATTGAAGAAACGAAGGTCGCGCTCGGTTATATCGCCTTGACGAAAGGCGCGAAAACGCAAGCGTTCGGCGGGCCTTGGACGGAGCGCGACCTGCGAGGCGCCGACGCGACCGTTTCCCGCGTCGTCCGAACGATTCGCCGCCTTTGGAACGCGCCGATCGACCCGAACGCCTACCTCGATCCGAGCGATCCGAGCTTAGGAACGCTCCTGAACCCGAAAGCTCCGGCGTTCAGCGAAGACCTTTCGCCGATCACGCTCGACTATTTGACCGACTGACCGCGGCGTTTACGGAAAACTTTGCTTCCCGTTAATAACGTCGAACGTAAAAAAATTTCCGGCAATTTTTCGACAAAAACGCTCCGCCGCTTGCGTTTCGCCGCGATTTCGGGTACAATTTGGAAAAAGCGGGCCCGACCGTTCGACGAGGGCCGCTCCGGGCCGACGCTTGTTTCGCGCCCGCCTTTGTTCGTTCAAAATCGTTTTCAAAAAGGAATAATCGTATGTCTGGCGTTTTTACCGGCGTCTTTTTCCACTGGCTGGGCGGGCTCGCGTCCGGGTCGTTTTACGTTCCGTACAAAGCGGTTAAACGTTGGAGCTGGGAAGTTTACTGGCTCGCCGGCGGGATCGTTTCGTGGCTTCTCGCGCCGTGGATTCTCGCGTTCGCGCTGACCGACAAGCTGATTCCGTCCCTGTTCGAAGCGTTCTCGACCGCGCCGCAAGCGATGGGGCTCGCGTATCTCTTCGGTTGCCTTTGGGGTATCGGCGGGTTGACGTTCGGCCTCACGATGCGTTACCTCGGGATGTCGCTCGGGATGGCGATCGCGCTCGGCTACTGCACCGTTCTCGGCACGATCATGCCGCCGATCGTCGACGGTTCGTTCGTTCCGTCGATGAAAACCGACCCGGCGTTCGTCGTTACGATTCTCGGGCTCGGCGTCTGCATGCTCGGCGTTATCTTGGCCGCCGTCGCCGGGACGTCGAAGGAACGCGAAATGGACGCCGAAGCGAAAAAAGCGACGATTCAAGAGTTCAGCTTCGTCAAAGGGCTGATCGTCGCGACGATTTCCGGCGTTTTTAGCGCGTGCATGGCTTACGGTCTTCAAGCCGCGGAACCGCTCGCCGAAATCTCGAAAGCGAACGGCACCGGCGACCTTTGGGTCGGGCTTCCGAAACTCTGCGTCGTTCTTCTCGGCGGTTTGACCTCGAACGCGATTTGGTGCGGTATTCTGCTCAAGAAAAATAAGACCGCGTACCAATTCACGACGCCGGAAGTCAAAAACCCGAACGCCGGAAAAGACGGCGAGCCGAAATCGTGGCGCGTCAACATGACGTGGAACTACTTCTTCGCCGGTCTGGCCGGGCTCACTTGGTACCTCCAATTCTTCTTCTACTCGATGGGCGAAACGAAGATGGGCGAGTTCAAGTTCTCGAGCTGGACGCTCCACATGGCGTCGATCATCATCTTCAGCTCGCTTTGGGGCCTCGCGCTGCGCGAGTGGAAGGGGACGAGCCGCTTCACGAAGTTCGTTCTCGGCTTCGCGATCTTCACGCTTCTTTACTCGACCATCGTCGTCGGGTACGGCAACCTCATGAAGACCGCTCCGACGAGCGTCGCCGCGACCGCGCTCAACGACGCCGCGAAAGCCGTTAAGGACGTCGAAAGCGTTCCGTCGGCCAACCTCGGCGAAAAACTTTCGAAGGCCGCTTACGAACGCGCCGCCGCCAAGGCTTACGGCGCCGCGCAAGCCGCCGTCGGCGCGCTCGTCGACGCCGC
>JAFYQR010000025.1 GCA_017559825.1 Thermoguttaceae bacterium
CCTCCGTTTCGATTCCGGCCGCGTCGACCGCTAGGATTTTGCCGACCGCCGCGACGAAATCGAGCGCCGAGCGAGCGTTTTCGCCGTCCTTTTTCTCCTCGCTCGGCGCTCGCAAGATCCAATCGTCCCCCGGATTCGGCAAAGTCGCCGCGTTCCTCGCCGCTTCGCTAGCCGTTGGAATCGAAATCGTCGGCTCTTCCGCGAACGCGAACGCTCCGACGAGCGCCGCCGCGAACGCGCCGAACGTCGCCGCCGTTTTCTTCGTCATTTTCGCTCCTTTGCGCGTTTCTCTTGTTTCACCTATTTTAACGCAAAATTCAGACGCCGCAAGTTCCCGCCGCCCGCTCTTGTTAATTTAAAGAAACTAGCGAAATCTTAACCACTCGGCAAAATCTACCGAAAATTACGATTATTTTAAATTTATTAAATTTGCCGCTTCATAAGGTCGATAACACGATTAACAGCGTTAAACGCTCGCGCTTTTCGCCGTCGAAACGCGCGGGCCCTTGTCTCACACCACTTGTCCGCGAGGAAACAAATGAAAAAATATTGGCGAAGCCTTTTGGCCGTCTGTTCGATCGCGACGCTAAGCGCGTCGACGGCGTTCGGTCAATTCGGTTACAACGGATACAACGGATACAACGGCGCCTGCGCGCCCAACTGCGAACTTCCGCCGGTTTGCGAACCGGTCGCTCCGGCTTGCGAGCCCGTTTGCGACGTTCCGCCGACCGCTTGCGAACCGACCTGCGACGTTCCGCCGACTTGCGGCCCGGCGCTCGGTTGCGCCCCTTACTGCGATTCCGGCTACGGTTACGGCTGCGGCTACGGCGGTTTCTGCAATCCTTGCTACGACGTCGCGGCCATCGTCGGCGGCGCGCTCGACGTCGCGACCGCTCCGTTCCACTGGGCCGCCGCGATGCTGACAGAAGGAATCTATCCGGACTGCGGTTGCGCGCCGCGTCCGCCGAAAACGAACTGCGACCCGTGCGACATGTGCGGCAACTTTGTCGGCGGTTGCGGCGAAGAGTGCGAAACGCCCGTTTGCGCCAACAATTACGGTTACAATAACTACGGCGCGGGCTCCTACCCGGTCGGCGCCTACGACGCGGAAACCTACGACGCTTCGCCGACGCGTCAAAAATCGGCGCCCGGCCCCGTTCCGACGACGAACGCCGCGCCGGAAACGCTCCCGCAAGAAGCGGTTCGTCGAGGCGACCTCTCGTTCGCGCCGCGTCCGCAAGCGCCGCGCTACGGCCGTCCGTCCTTCGCGTTCGGCGGTTTCGACGTCCAAGCGCTCGTCAACAACAAACGCCAAGCGCCGAGCCGCGTCGCGCCGCGTCCGGTTCGTTACGAAGAGGAATACGTCGTTCAAGCGCCCGCGCCGAACGCTTCGCCGATTCGCCAAGTTTCCGGTTTGACGCGCTCGACGCAAAACGCCCCGATTAGCCAAGCCGCCGTCGTTCCGCACTCGACGGAAATCCGTCGAAGCGCCCGTTGCCCGCAAACGACGCGAACCGTCGTTCCGAACGTCCGCTCGACGCAACCGGCTTCCGCTCGTCCGCTCGCCGACGCGACGCCGGTCGTCGAAGAACGCGCCGCCGGCCGTCCTCGAACGTTCGGGCAAGTTCGCCCGAATTCGGCGAACGCTCGCTAACGCCGCTCTCAACGCGACATAAGCGCGTCGACGTCGTTCGACGCGTCTTTTTTTCCCTCGAAAATTTCGACGTCGGCCGCCTCGCCGCGGTCGCGTCTCCGCTCGATACAAGGAGATTAAGTCAATGCGACTCGCTCAACGTCCCTTCGAACGTCTGTCGCGCGGCGCCGGTCTCGCGGTCGCGCTCGGCCTTCTCGTCGTTTCGTCGACGGCGTTCGCCCAATACACCCCGGAACAAATTTTGAAACAACGTCCGACGCAAGCCGACGTCGAAATCGACGAGCCGACCGCCGCCGAAACGCCGAACTGCTCGGTTAAAGCGTTCAAAGAAGGCGGTTATCAAGGCGTTTGCCTTTACGCGCCGGACGGAACGACGCCGCTGCGCGTTTGGTGCGCTCCGCCGCCGAAAGAAGGCGCGAAAGCGACGGTCGAGCAAATCCGCTTTTTCCGCGACGGTCGCGAAGTTTACCGCGACGTTCTCGGCAAGGAAGCGCGTTGGCTCAACGCCGGAGGAAGCCGCCGCGGTCAAATCGACAAAACAAAGCAAATCGTCGCTTGGATTTCGATCTCGCCGGAAGAAGCGACCGCCGAAATCGTCGCCGCGCTCGCGACGAACGACTTCGACCGCTTCCAACGCGTCGCGCTGACCGCCGCCGATCTTAAAACGCTCGGTCTCGGCGGCTCGCTCGCGCAAGAGCTCGAACGTCAAATCGCCGCCGCCGACGCCGACGGGTTCGCGAAACTCGCCGCCGCGTTGAAACTCCCCGCCGACGCTCGCTGGGGCGCGTTCAACGGGAACCGTCCGGCGACGATCCCGGCCGGGCAAGACGGTCTCGCGAAAGACTTGACCGTTTATTACAACGCCAACATCGTCGTCGTTAAGGGCGACGACGCGACGCAAAGCCAACAACTTTACGTCGGCGACCTCGTAAAAGTCGGCGACGCTTGGAAAATCGTCGGGCTCCCGAGCGGCGAAGCGTTCGGTCAAGCGACCGGCGAAGTCTCGGCGTCCTCCGTCTTCTTCCCGGCCGAAGGGGCCGCCGTCGCCGGAACGGACGCGAACGACGCGGGCGAAATCGGTTCCGAATTAACCGCCGCTTATCAAGCGCTCGAAGCCGCGTCGCCGACCGAATATCCGGCCCAATGCGAAAAAACGTTCAACCTCCTCCTGACCGTCGCGGCGCAAACCCCGAGCGAAGAAACGAGTCTCGTTTCGCAAGCCGCCGACTTGGCGTTCAGCGGCGTCCAAACCGGTCTTTACCCGGCGGGCGCGGAAAAACTCGCCGCGTTGGTCGACGTCTACAAAGATTCGTCGAACGCCGAGTTGAAAGCGCACGTCCGCTATCGTCAAATCACCGCCGACTATTACGCCGTCGCGCAAGCGCAACCGCGTCCGAAAGACTCCGAACTCGCCGCCGCGCAAGAAAAATACGCCGAAGACCTCGCTTCGTTCGTCGAAGAATACGCGACGACGACCGCGGGCGCCGAAGCGACGCTCAGCCTCGCGATGAACAACGAGTACATGGTCGAAAACGACGCCGCCGCGAGCTATTACTCGCAAGTCGCGCAAAACTTCCCGGAATCGCAACTCGGTAAAAAAGCGGCCGGCGCGCTCGCTCGACTCCAAGCGGAGGGCGGCGAGCTGAAACTCCCGGCGGCTCGTTACTTCGGCGGAGGCGTTTGCGACCTCGCCGCGCTCAAAGGCAAACCGACCGTCGTTTTCTGCTGGGCGAGTTGGGAACCGAGCAGCGTCGACGCGATGAAGCGTCTCGCGGCGGGCGGAACGATCAACGTCGTCGGCGTCAACCTCGACGCCATGCCGAACCCGGAAGCGACCGCCGAAGAGCAAAACGCGTTCTACAAGCAAATCGTCGTCGGTCTGCCTTGGAAAAACGTTTGCGATCCGGCCGGGCTCGACGGCGCGTTGGCGACCGCGCTCGGGATTCAAAACGCCCCGTGGATCGTCCTGATCGACAAAACCGGCAAAGTCGTTCGTTCGAACGTTACGAGCGTCGAAGAACTCGAAAGTTTCCTCGACGAAATGAAGTAAATCGCGCAAACTAGGCAAATCTCGCTAGGCGCGCCCAACGCCCCGTCGTCGACGCGAAGTCGGCGGCGGGGTTACTTGTTTTCTTGCGCCGCTTCCAATGCCGGCGCTTCCGACTTTTCCGCTACCTCCGCATTCTCTTCTCTTGCCTCGTTCGTTCGACGCGCCGCCCAATCCTCGACCGCGTCCGCCGCCTTTTCGCTCCACTCGACCGCTTTCGCCGACGCCGCTTCGCTCCATTCGGACGCTTTCGCCGACGCGGTTTCCTTCCACTCCGACGCTTTCGCCGACGCAGCCTCGCTCCATTCGGACGCTTTCGCCGACGCGGTTTCTTTAAGTTCCGCCGCTTTCTCGCGAACCGGAACCGACGCTTCCCAAAGCGCCGCCTTTCGCTCGTCGAGCGTTTTCTTCGCCGCCGTCCACTCGGCGTTCGCTCGTTCCTCGACCGCTTGCGCCGCTCGTTCCGACGCCGTTTCGATTTTTTCTCGTTCGGCTTCGTCGCACCCAACGCCAAACGTCGCCGTTAAGACCGCTAGAACCGCGACCGTCGCTCGTTTCCTTTCCATTTTTCCTCCTCGACTCCCCCAAGCGCCGTGTTTTTTTTCAATTTTACGCCGAACTCGGCGCCGCGTCCCGCTTTTTCGCGCAAAAAAATCGGCGAAACGACAAAAAAACGGACGCTCGCCGTCGAACGCCCGTTTTTCACTTTTCCCGTTTTACGCGACCGGCAAACTCGCCGAACATTCCGTTATTTTACAGCGTAAATTGCGGAATCTTCAAGAGTTCGCCGTCTTTCAAGACCGACTGATGCGCGACGACGCCGGCCATCGTCGCGTTCAACGCGACCGCGACGTTCACGAGCGGCAAGCGGTCGAGCAAAATCGCCTCGATAAAATCGTTCGTCAGGTAGCCGTGCGACCCGCCGTGTCCGCCCGCGCTCATATTCGGCGGAAGCGCCGGTTTGCGCAGGTTCATTTTCGCGACCTTTTCTTGAATTTCCGGGTGCGACGTCGTGAATTTGCTCTGCTCGCCGTACGCGCCGAACTGCCCGCGCATCCGCCCGACTTCGCCGCCCCAACTCGAGCCGGACGTGTCGAAACTAACGATCATCCGCGCCATTCCGCCTTCGGTCGTGCGGAAAAGGCCGACTTCCGTCCCGAAACAGTTGCCGTAACGGTTGTTTTGCGGTTGGCGCGCCTCGACGACGCTCGGTTTTCCCATCGCCGAAACTTCCGTGAACGAACCGAACGTAACGCACGCGTAATACGCCGTCGCGTGCGTCGGATACCACATGACCGGCATGCCGTCGCGCCAGCCTTTGTACGACGGCGACGAAACCGGAGCGTAATGGTAGTATTCGCCCTCCGTGTACATCATTTCGCCGAACGCCCCGGCGGCGTAAAGTCGGCGAGCGGCGTAAACATTGTCGTGAAACGCGCTCGTCTCGAACATACCGTACTTTTTGCCGGTTTTCTTGACCGTTTCGTAAAGCAGCTCGGCCTGCTCCGGCTCGCCGCCCCAAAACGCCGGAACCGCGCTCGCGACGTGTTTGCCCGCGTTCATCGCCGCGACGCAGTGCGCGACGTGGTTCGGCGCGTCGGTCGCGACGAAAACCGCCTCGATCGAGTCGTCCTTCGCGACCATTTCTTCGAGCGAATCGTAAGTTTTTTCGCAGCGGCAAGCCTTCGCCAAACCGTCGCGACGCTCCGGAATCAGGTCGGTAACGGCGACGACCTCGACGTTCGGGTGATCTTGAAACCCGAACGCCGCCCCGAATTGGCAGGCGCCGAACCCGGCGATCCCGACGCGAACCTTGCGGTCGCTAACCGGCTTCCAAACGAGCGATTCGTCGACGTCGGTTTGCGTTTGGTCGAACCCTTGGATTTTCGGCGGATCGTTCGCCCAAGCGGAGGCCCCGAAAGCGCCGTGCAACGCGCCGGCGACGCCGACGTTCAAAAACGTTCTTCTATCCATTAACGCAACCCTTTATCGTCCCAAGTCGTAAAATCAAAATCGCGACCGGCCGCCCGCTCGCCGTTCCTTTTAGTTTAAACGAAGCGAAACGGCAAGTCAACGATTTCGCGCCGTTTTTGCGAAAAAAACGCGAAACGCCCGCTCCGCCGACAAAAAAACGGACGCTCCGTTCGGAACGCCCGCCTCAAAGTTTGCGCGACCGTCAAAGTCGCCGCGTTTATCGCCGTCGACTCAGTCGGTCAGATCGAAGTTGAACGTGTTGTCGCCTTCGACGACCGTCGCGGTCAGACCGGAGGTTTCGGCGTTGTTGTATTGTTCCGGAATGATCGAGCGCGCTTTCGTTTCCGGTTTTTCTTCGCCGTTTTCTTGAATCATGTTGCCGGTTTCATACGTTTCGATGCAGTCGACCGTAACCTTGTATTCGCCCGGGGTCGTGCCCGCGTCGGCGGCGCCGAGGAGCGTTTGAAGTTTGTATTCGCCTTTTTCGTTCGTTTTGCCGTACGATTGCGAACCGGTTCCGTCCGCCGGGATGAATTTAACGGTCGCGGCGGCAAGCGGTTCGCCGTTGTAGGTGATAACGCCGGTAACGCCTTCGGTTTTGATCGCTTTCGAGCAAGCCGGGAGAACCGCCAACATCGCGAGCGCGACGAGGTAGAGCGCGAATTTTTTCATTGTTTTCGTCCTTTTATTAATAATGATCGTTGTTTTTAAGGAAATTTTACGCCAAACGGTTCGCCGACGACGTTCGAGCCGCGCGGCGAACCGTTTTACGTTTACGCTAAACTAACGAAAGCGCCCGATTAGAGCGTCGTGTTCGTTTCGCCGTGAGCCGGAGTGGCCAACGCGCCCCAAACGCCGTGCGTCGACGGGCCGACCCAGTGGTGCCCTTCGCCGCCGTTGTTCGGGTGGCCGAGTTTGTTCGAAACGTCGCCGCAGTCGACCGTCTCGCTAACGAAGCGGACGGAGCCGTCGCACATCACGACGTTGACGCCGCCGCTGTGGTTCGACGAAGCGGAAACGCACATGCAGGAGTTGTTTTCGCTCGTGTTGCCTTGTTGGTGGCAGCTCGGGGAGTTCGGCGGAACGGCGGCGTGGAAGTTGGTGTACGCGGCGCGAGCGTCGGCCCAACGACGGCCTTTGATCGCCCAAGTGCTGGACGCGTTCGTCATGCCGTCGGTCCCGCGGGTCGCGAGGCAGTTGGCGGCGGCCAAACCGTGGATGCCGGCCGCGGCGATCGTGCTCTTGTATTTAACGTCGGAACCGGAGGAAGCCGAGGCGAGGATTTCGCTGAAGCACATCGTGTTGCTCGTGCCGTCGGTGATGGTGGCGAGGGACATGCGACCGCCGATCGAACCGTCGAAGAAGACGCCGCGTTTGTTTCTGTTTTCGCCCCAGTTCGTGCCGATCATCCAGTCGCCGCGGCTGCACGCGTAGTTCGAGCAACCGGAGAGGTTCGCGGCTTTCCCGTCGGTAACGCTGTTGCCGTCGGACGGGCAGAGGTACGCGGAGATCGGAACGGTAAACGGGTTGCGGGTGCCGTCGTACATCGGTTGCGCGTTCCAGGAAATCGGAATCGTGCGGTGGTTGCTGTAGTCGGTGTTGTACGGGTTGGCGTTGGCGGCCGCGCTGCAGTAACCGGTGATTTCGTTCATCAAAGCGGTTTGTTCGATGTACGGAAGCAACAGCGTGAAGACCGAGTACGTGTCGACGACGTCGATGCGGTCTTTCGTGCCGTTCTTGCAGAAACCCTTAATCCAGTAGTCGTCGTTGTTTTGGTTCGGCAGGCGCTTGTGCGCGTCTTCAAAGTTTTGAATCGCGAGGCCGAGTTGTTTCAGGTTGTTCGTGCATTGCATGCGACGCGCCGCTTCGCGAGCCGCCTGGACGGCCGGAAGGAGCAAGCCGATCAAAATGCCAATAATCGCGATAACGACGAGAAGTTCGACGAGCGTGAAGCCGAACAACCGCCCGTTCGCTTTAACGTTGCGAGCCATTGTCAAAATTTCCTTTCAGTGAGCGACAACGCGATTCTAGAGCTTCGTTTTGCTACGAACTAAAATCGCCGCGGTCGCGTTTGGACGGATTGTAAAATTCTAACGACATTATAAACGTCTACGTCAAATAAATCAAGCCCTTTTACGCCCTTTACGCAAGAAAAGAACAAGGAAAAAACGCCTTTCGTCCGCGTTCGCCGTCCGCGTTTCGGCGGTTTTGAAGAAAATTTAGAAAAAATTTTAAAAAGGCCGTTGACGGATTCGAAAGTTCGGTTAGAATAATGCCTGTAACGAGCAAGGAAACGACTCGCCGCAAGCGACTTTTCCCCGATCGTTAAGACATATCGATTTCGGTTGAACAAGAATCCCGAGTTTGTTCTTTAAAAGACCGTTTTCGAAGCCGTCGGGGCGTAGCTCAGCCTGGCTAGAGCGCTACGTTCGGGACGTAGAGGTCGCACGTTCGAATCGTGTCGCCCCGATTTTCATTCTTTTTGCGAATGAAATTAGCGTTGAAGTTCGGTTCGCCGAACAAGACGTTTTCCCGAGGACGCGAAACGTTGATTTTGGCGTTTCAAGCGTCGAACCTAAAACGGGGCGTAGCTCAGCCTGGCTAGAGCGCTACGTTCGGGACGTAGAGGTCGCACGTTCGAATCGTGTCGCCCCGATTGACCGCGAAGTTTCCGCTTCGCGGTTTTTTTATTTCTTGCCGCTTTCGCCGTCGCATTTTTCGCGCTTACGTCTTACCCGTCCGTCGAAATCGCCGCGCTCCCGTTCGAGTAATCGTCGACGCCGCTCGTTTGCTTCCTCGTTTGCTTCCCCCCTCTATATTTATTCCAACGATTCGCAGTCGTCGACCAACGCGACGCCGTTTCCCGTTCCGCCCGTTTCGACGACGCCCGCCCGGCCGCTTCTCTCTCATTTTGTCAAGCGACCGTCGCTCGCGCCGCGTTTCTCGACGCTCCCGTCCCCCCATTCTTCCGTCCTTTCCCCACTCTCTCATCCCGCGTATTTTCGCCAACCGGCGCGACCGCGCCCTCCATCCGGCTCGAAACGCCGTCGAAGCGCTCGACCCCCTTGACCTTCCGCCGCGTTTGCGGATAATGAAAATAAGTCGCGTTTTAGGCCGTTGTCGAAACGCCGTCGGTCGAACGCTCGACTCAAAAAAGAACGCACAACCTCGAACGCCAAGAAATCCGCGTCGGAAAGGCTCGCCATGAAGGATTATTTGAATTACGACAACCCGTTGATCGCTCGTTACGCCTCGAAGAAAATGAGCGAACACTTCGGCCCGCAAAAGAAATTTTCGACGTGGCGCAAACTCTGGATCGCGCTGGCCGAAGCGGAACTCGAACTCGGCCTCCCGGTGACGCAAGCGCAAATCGACGAGCTGAAACAACACGTCGACGATATCGACTTCGACGTCGCCGCCGCGTACGAGAAAAAACTCCGCCACGACGTGATGGCGCACGTCCACACTTACGGCGACCTCTGCCCGAACGCCAAGGGGATCATTCACCTCGGCGCGACGAGCTGCTTCGTTACCGACAACGGCGACGCGATTCTCTACCGCGAAGCGCTCCGCATGGTGCGCGACCGCTTGGTCGTCGTGATCGACCGCCTCGCGAAGTTCGCCGTCGAGTACCGCGACCTTCCGTGCCTCGGGATGACGCACCTCCAACCGGCGCAACCGACGACCGTCGGCAAGCGCGCCACGCTCTGGGCTTACGACTTCGCGACCGACCTCGAAGACCTCGAATACCGCATCGCGAATTTCAAAACGCTCGGGAACAAAGGCACGACCGGCACCCAAGCGAGCTTCCTGAAACTCTTCGACGGCGACCACGCCAAGGTCCGCGAACTCGAACGCCGCGTCTGCGATAAAATCGGTTTTGACAAAGCGTTCGCCGTCACCGGTCAAACGTACCCGCGCAAGCTCGACGCGCAAATTCTCGATATTTTGTCGCGCATCGCCCAAAGCGCGCACAAGTTCGCGACCGACATGCGCATTCTCGCGAACAAAAAGGAACTCGAAGAACCGTTTGAAAAGAA
>JAFYQR010000026.1 GCA_017559825.1 Thermoguttaceae bacterium
ACGCGAAAGCGAAAGCCGTCAAAGCGACGGTCGTTTCGCCGGAAGCCGCCGACGCGAAAGCTAAGTTGCGTCAACGCAACGACATCGGCGCCGCCGACCGTATCGTTCCGCGCTCGGTCGAAGCGAAGATCGTCGACGGCAAGATCGTCGTCGAAGCGCCGTCGTACTCCGCGTTGGTCGTCGAGATCACGGTCGAATAACCGCTTAACGCCAACGTTCGCAAGGGTTAGCCGCGCCGACCGTTTTTTCGAAATCCGGTCGACGCGGCGCCCCTCGCTTTCTCGTTTGACGCTTCACGCTCAAACGTTGCGTTTTCAACTCTTACGCTCGGCGAACGTCGACGATAGCGGCGTTCGCCTATTCTCGCTCCAAGCGCGGCGTCCTCTTCCGCAACCGTCGGCGTTACAAACGGCGCAACTGTAAAAACCGGCGCCGGTCGCCCAAAAATCGCCCAAAAATCGCCCAAAAATATTGACGCCAAACGTCGCTAAATTTACAATAGTTAGCGTCAAGCCGACCGGACGCCGACGCCGCGTCGATCTAAATCTACAACCTGTATCATTCAAGGAGTTGTCCGATGAACACGGAAACGCTCGCGCTCAAAATCGAAGAGCAAATTTACCAAAAGGCGACCGCCGCGATTAGCGGTTGGAACGAGAGCGATATTTACGTCGCGTCGTTCTACTCTTGGCAAGACGAAGACGACCCGTGCAAGCCGCGCCTTACGATCGGTTACAATACGGAGCGCCAATACGAAAGCGCGTTGGAGGAAGCGGACGGCGACGCGAACGACGCTCGCTGGAATTACGCCTGGTTCCTCCAAGACGAAGACGCGTTTTGCGAATACGGCGGCGACGCGGAAGCGGAAGAGCTTATCCAGCAATGGGTTGCGTCGCAAGGAATCGACGAGGAAGATTGGGAGGCCTGCGAGCCGTTGGAAGGGGCGTTCAATGATATTCTCGTTCGAGTCGTTCGACGCTTGCACCGCGACGGCGTCCTGAAAGCGCGTTTGGGTCGAGAGATTCCGGTCTTGATTCACGGCTTGGAATATTACGATGAAACCTTGGAAATCAACGAGTTAGCAAACGGCGCGGAACTGCTCGACCCGGGTTTCGTCGCCCTTTGCAACGGCGAATGAACGCCGATTCGCCCCCGTTTTTGACGCGGCGCCGCCGACACGACGTCGCCATTCCCATGCTCGCGTTTCGATAACGCCGGTTACTCTTACTTTTCGCCAAATTATTTCAGACTAAGATCAATCACCGCCGCCCAAAATATTGCGTCGCGTATATTTGCGTCTTCAATATTTAAAATTCAAACCGATCGCCGGCGGCGAAATAATTGATTTGCTCGCCGAGCGTTCGACGGACTCGCTCGAACGCGGCGCGACCAGTGCAGTGAGCGGTCAAGTATCGCGTCGGCCAAGCGCGCAGACGTTCGGCGATCGCGTCGAGCGTTTCCTCCGGAAGAGAGGCGCCGCGACTCGGTATCGAAAGATGGAACCCGCCGATCGCAACGTCCGGCGCCGCGCCCAAAAGCTCCGTCGCCCGAGTCATCGCCGCGACGATTCCACGATGCGCGCAGCCGACGAAAAGGATTTTGCGCCCCGTCTCCGTCGTCGCGATTAAGTTTTGCTCGTGGAGAAAACGATCCGGACGGTATTCAAACGCCGCGGTCGCCGCTCGCGTCGGCAAACTCGACGCCGTCTCTTTCATTTCTTTTATCGACGCGGTTTCGCTTACCCCCTCCGCTTTCTCAACCTGCCGCTCTTTTTTAAGCCGCGCTTCCGACGCCGAGCGCGACTCGTCGGCTTTTTCGCCTCTTTCCATTGGCGCGAACGCCGTTGTTTTAGGGCGCTTATCGATTTCTTTATTTTCTTTAATCCGCGCAAAACCCGCGGACGCGCAAGCTTCTTCCGTTTTTTCAAATTGCGCAAAACGCGTCGCCGCGTCGATTCTTTCATTTCCTTCAAACCGCGCAAAATTCGCCGACGCGCAAGTTTCGCTAATCTCGCCGCGTCTTTCAACTTGCGCGCAATCCGCCGTTTCGCAAAAGCGGTCGAGAAGCGCGGTCGACGACGGCCAAGATTCGGAAAAATCGGACGGCGGCGCTTCGAAGCGCTCAAAAAGGGTCGCGACGCCGGCCGAGCGAAATTCGGGCGGATCCGGCGTCGCGTCGGAAAAAATAAGCGTTTCGGAGTCGAGCGCAAACGTTCCGCCGGTCGACGTTCGGACGATTCGAGCGGCGTTCTCCGGCGCGACGCGGACGCCGATATCGACGTATTCCCCGTTCGGTCGCAACGAGTAATACGAACGCAACGCTTTTTCCGCCGCGTAAACGGGAGCGACGCGATTTTTTTCGAAGAACGCCGCCAAACCGCCGCCGTGGTCGCGGTGTCCGTGCGACAAAAACGCGACGTCGACCGTCGAAACGTCGATTCCGAGCCGCTCTGCGTTGCGCAAAAACAACGACGAGGCGCCAAAGTCGAAAAGAAAACGCCGCGCCGACGTCTCGACGTAAAACGAAAGACCGTGCTCCGCTTCAAATTCCGGCGACGAGGAAGAATTTTCGCACAAAACGGCAATTTTCATAACGCTTTCCCCTTTTACCCCCCAACATTTGAGACAAATACCGAACGCGCCGAAAAAAGAAGCGATAATTCGCAGATTTTTTCGCTCGAACAATCGCGAACGCCCTGTTCCTCGCGGACGTTTGAAACGTCGAGCGGACTGAGAACGGAAGCGGTCGAGCGATAATTCCGAGAAAAACGCCGCTTCGTTTCGAAAAAACTCGCGCGCTTTCGGCGACGACGGCGATAAACGGAAAACTGTTTTCAGTCGGAATCGTCCGACCGAAAACGCTAATTTTTCGCGTCGCTCGACCAGAACTCGACGGCCCTTTCCGTCGGCGGCCAACGCGTTTCGACGCCCGCTTCTTTTCGACGCAAAGAACGACGCCAAGGAAAAACGAGTTTCGAAGTTTTTGCCGCGGATTCGACGCCGCGCGACGACAACGCGAGAAACGTTTTTCCAATCGCCCGGCTCGCTCGATTAAAAAAACGCCGCCCATCGCTCAAGCGACAAAAAAACCCCGAGAAGACAAACTTCTCGGGGTTAAGTGGACGATATTGGACTCGAACCAATGACCTCTAGCTTGTCGAGCTAGCGTTCTAACCAAGCTGAACTAATCGTCCAAAATTTGTTTTCTCGTCGCGCCGAAAACGCTGTTCCGACCGACGCGCTTTCTCCGCCCGCCGCGTCTTTCGACGACCGAACGGAAAGTGGACGATATTGGACTCGAACCAATGACCTCTAGCTTGTCGAGCTAGCGTTCTAACCAAGCTGAACTAATCGTCCAAAGCGTTTTGTCTCGAAAAAGACGGGTGGGAAGAACCGTCGTCCCCTCGAAGACACGTACAGTATCGCACAGATTCAAAAAACGTCAAGGGGCTTTTCGCGATTTTTTTTATTTTTTCTCTAAACGCCGTCTTTTTCCCGTTTTTTTCGAGCGCGGCGAGCGCGAAAAAAGGCCGCAATCGTTAAGAAAATGGGAAAATTGTGAAAAAAACGCCGAAATCTCGTCGCGGGCGATTGTCAAAACGTCGGAAATTTTTACAATAGGGAAAGAGTCGGCGTTTCGTTTCGCGAAACGCTCGACGCGTCCGTTTTTACGACGCTTTAATATTACGCAAATACGGCGAACCGTTTAAGAAAAAAGTTTTTATCGGAAGGAAAATCGTGTCGAACGCCAATACGAACGCCGCCGAAGCGCCGCGCGCTAAGGAATTTTTAGGGCACCCAGTAGGGTTGTGGGCCCTCTTCACCACCGAAATGTGGGAACGCTTCTGTTATTACGGAATGCGAGCCCTCTTAGTTCTCTACCTCATTTCGACGCTGACCGACTCGAACCCGGGTTTCGGGTGGAGCGAAAGCGACGCGAACAAACTTTACGGGTGGTTCACCGGCCTCGTTTACCTCTTCCCGCTTTTCGGCGGCTTCGTCGCCGACAAATTCCTCGGGCAACACCGCTCGGTTCTCCTCGGCGGCTCCTTGATGGCCCTCGGCGAATTCTGCCTCTTCTACACGGAATACTTCCGCCAAAGCGCTCACGCGACGATCACGCCGGACAGCGCCCCGGCCGCGTTCTGGTGCTTCATCCTCGGTCTCTTCCTGATCACCCTCGGGAACGGTTTCTTCAAGCCGTGCATCTCGGTTATGGTCGGCGAACTTTACGAGAAAAACGACCCGCGCCGCGACGACGCGTTCAATATCTTCTATATGGGGATCAACGTCGGCGGGTTCCTCGCTCCGCTCGTCGCCGGTTCGATCGGCGAAAAAGTCAGCTGGCACTGGGGCTTCCTGACCGCGTGCCTCGGGATGATTTTCGGTCTCATCACCTACTCGCTCCTTCGTCCGAAGTACCTGCCGAACGTCGGTCTGCGCAAGAAAAAGAACGTCGAACCGAAAACGGACGCCGAAAACGCCGAATCGACCGCCGCGCCGCAACCGGCCGCTCCGTCGAAACTTTCGAAAGCGGAAATCGACCGCGTCGCCGTCATTTTGACGTTGACCTTCTTCTGCATCGCGTTCTGGTCCGTCTTCGAACAGGCCGGCACCGCGCTCAACATCTTCGCGAAGAAGGAAACGAACCGTCAAGTCCCGACCGCCGTCGGAACCGCCTTCCCGGGCTTCCTCGCTAACCAAGACGAACTCGACGCGAAAATTTTAACGAACGAACTTCGCGACGCCCTCGCCGTTCTCGACGGCGAAATCGCCGCGCTTCCGGAAGCCGACGCCGCCAAACTTCGCGCCGCGCTCTTCGTCAAAGAAGTCGATTTCGAAGCCGTTTCCGCCCTCTTCGCCAAAACCGAAGTCGCCGAAAACGCCGAAAACGCGGAAGCCGCCCCGGCAGAAACCGCCGAAGTCGCGGAAACCGCTCCGGCCGAAACCGCCGAAGTCGCGGAAGCCGCCCCGGCTGAAACCGTCGATTCGGAAGCGTTGACCGCCGCCTTCGACGCCGTCGCGAGCGCGTACAACGGCGCTTCCTTCGCTCTCAACAAAGCGAACGGCGCTCGCCTCAAAGCCGGCCAAGCCGCGTTGGCTCTCCCGATTTCTAACTTCGAAGCGTTGCTTGCCGACGGTAAAATCCGCCTCGAATCGCTTCAATCGCAAGTCGACGAAGCGGCCGCCGCTCGCGCCGACGAACTCGCCGCCGCTTCCGAAGAAGAACGCGACGCGATTCTCGCCGGTCTCAAACAAGACGCGCTGAAACGACGTCAAGCGACCTTCCTCGCCGACGAAACGAAAAACATCGATAAAGAAACCGCGATTTACACCTTCCCGACGACTTGGTACCAATCGGTCAACCCGTTCTGCGTCGTCATTTTCGCGCCGCTTTTCAACCTCCTTTGGGGTTTCCTGCGTCGTCGCGGACTTGAACCGTCGACCCCGGTGAAATTCGGCGTCGGCCTCGTTTTGCTGTCGGTCGCCTTCTTCTTTATGGTCGGCGGCGCGCTCCACTCGGTCGAAACGGGCGGCAACGCGGGCGCTTACTGGCTCCTCTGCTGCTACGTCTTCTGCACGTGGGGCGAACTGTGCCTCTCGCCGGTCGGTCTGTCGATGGTGTCGCGCTTGGCTCCGGCTCGCTACGCTTCGATGTTGATGGGCGTTTGGTTCCTTTCGAGCGCGATCGCCGGCTACCTCTCCGGTTACCTCGCCGCTTGGCTCGGTTCCGGCGAAAACGGCAGCGTCGCGTTCTGCTTCGGTCGCGAAAACGGCCTGGCCGACTACTTCCTCCTGATGGCGTTGGCTCCGATGGTCGCCGGTTTGATCGTCTTCGCGCTCGCGCCGAAACTCCGCAAAATGACGCACGAAAACGAATAATTCGCCGCGCGCTCAACCAACGCAAACGTTTAAACGCGACGTTTTAGTCGACGTTTAAGCAAGCGATTAAAACGCCCGATTCGAACGCTTTATAAACGTCGACCGGGCGTTTTATCTTTTCTTGCGCCGCTCCTTAAGCCCTTTTCAGCAGTCGTTTTTCTTGCTCTATCAACCTCTCGCGTTTGTTTTTTCCGGTCGATTTTAACGCCGGAGCGTTCCCGCCCCCGCTTGCGCCGCCGCCGCAAAGCGCTATACTTAAAGGGATGTTTTCTCGCGAACGCTCCGAAACGCTCCGTTTCGCCGCGCCTCGCGCCGCCGCGACCTCGCATCCCCCTCTTTTAGGAGCCCGCACCATGAGCGCCAATCGTCGCGAACGAGCCCTTGAAGCGCTCGCTCGCCGCGTCGACCTTCCCGACGCCCCGCCGACCAACGCGAGCGCCCCGCTCGACTATTACGGCAAAGACGTCTTCAACGCCGCCGCGATTCGCAAGTATCTCTCGCGCGGCGCCGCCGAAAAACTCCTCGCGACGATCCAAGACGGCGCTCGGCTCGACCCGAACGTCGCCGGCGACGTCGCCCACGCGATGAAAGACTGGGCGATCTCCCGAGGCGCGACGCACTTCACGCATTGGTTCCAGCCGATGACCGGAAGCACCGCCGAAAAACACGACGCTTTCCTCGATCTCAACGAGCAAGGCGAAGCGATCATGACGTTTTCCGGCAAAAATCTCGTCAAAAGCGAACCGGACGCGTCGAGCTTCCCCTCCGGCGGGCTCCGCTGCACCTTCGAGGCGCGCGGCTACACCGCTTGGGACCCGACCAGTCCGGCGTTCGTCAAGCGCAACCCGAAGGGCGCGACCCTCTGCATTCCCTCGATTTTCTGTTCGCACACCGGCGAAACGCTCGACCGCAAGATTCCGCTCCTTCGTTCGATTCAAGCCTTAAAGCGTTCGATCGAACGTTTTATGACTTGCTTCGGCGTTCCGGCCGCGCGAACGACGATCACGCTCGGCGCCGAGCAGGAGTATTTCCTCGTCGACCGCGAGTTTTACCTCCGCCGCCCCGACTTGGTGCAAACCGGCCGCGCGCTTTTCGGCGCCGCTCCGGCGAAACACCAACAGCTTGAAGACCACTACTTCGGCGCCGTCAAGCCGCGCGTTCTGAACTTCATGGCCGAAGTCGAAGAGGAGCTTTGGCGCCTTGGGATTCCCGCGAAAACCCGCCACAACGAAGTCGCGCCCGCGCAGTTCGAACTCGCGCCGACCTTCGAGGAACTGAACCTCGCCGTCGACCACAACATGTTGACGATGGAGATTTTACGCCGAGTCGCCGAGAAAAACGGACTCGTCTGTCTCCTGCACGAAAAACCGTTCGCGGGCGTGAACGGTTCCGGCAAGCACAACAACTGGTCGGCGACTTACGGCTCGCGCAATCTTCTCGATCCCGGCGACGACCCGCGGCGCAACTCGATATTTTTAGCGTTCTTAACGGCGATCGTGCGCGCCGTCGACCTCCGCGGCGACCTCCTGCGCTGCTCGACCGTAACCGCCGGAAACGACTGGCGTTTGGGCGCGAACGAAGCGCCGCCGGCCATCGTGTCGATTTACCTCGGCGACCGCCTGACCGAAACGCTCGAACAAGTCGAACGAGGCGTCTTCGAGGAGTACCGAGCGCGTCCGAAAACGCTGAAAATCGGCCTAACAACCGCGCCTCGTCTCGAAGGCGACGATTCCGACCGCAACCGCACGAGCCCGTTCGCCTTCACCGGCAACAAATTCGAGTTCCGAGCCTGCGGTTCGAGCCAATCGTGCGCGCCGTTCAACACCTACCTGAACGCGTCGGTAGCGGAATCGCTCGACTACATTTCCGAGCGTCTCGAGCCGGTCGCCGGAACGCCGCGTTTCGACGAAACGCTCCAAGGCCTGCTCGCCGAGCTGATTAAATCCCATAAACGCGTGATTTACAACGGCAACAATTACAGCGAATCGTGGGTGAAAGAAGCCGAGCGACGCGGCTTGCCGAACCTGAAAACGTCGCTTCAAGCCCTGCGCCCGTTGCTCGACGCCAAAAATCACCAACTTTTGGAAAAATACGGCGTCTTTTCGGCCATCGAGTTGGAGTCGCGATACGAAATCTTCACCGAGGAATACGTTCGTAAAATCCAAATCGAGGGCGAAGTCGCTCGCGACATGGCGCAAAACATGATTTTGCCGGTCGTTTTGAGCGAGTACGGCAAACTGGCTCAATCGTTGCAAGCCGCTCAAAACGCGGGACTTGCCGCGGGGATCGCCGGAATAAAACGCTCGACCGAAACGCTTGGCGGTCTCCTCGACGAGCTTCAAGAACGAATCGCCGCGCTCGCCGACTTCAAAACGGTCGACGTCGAAAATTGCGAGCGTTACATCGAGGCGACCAAGGCGCTCCGCTCGACGGTCGACGCGCTCGAACTTGTCGTCGACGACGCGAAATGGCCGCTGCCGAAATATCGCGAGATGCTTTTCGTCTACTAACGCCGAAAAACTTAGCGTTCTAACCTTGACGCGAGCTTGACTTAACGTTGGGCTCGCGTTTTTTACGTTCTTGAATTTTGAGAATTTGTCGAAAAAATTAAAAAAAAAGCCGCGCGGCTCTTGACGCCGATTCTTTGGACGATTACAATAAGCGTGTTGGTCAACTGGAACACCTTGCATTTTTTTTCAGCGAGGCTCAGCATGTTTTTTCAAATTGACGTCGGCGCTCCGACGCCGATATACGAACAGATTTACCGTCAGGCGAAATTTTTGATCGCCAACGGCGCGCTCGGACCGGACGAGCTAATTCCCTCGGTTCGCGAAGTCGCTCGCGCTCTTGCGATCAACCCGCAAACGGTCGTGCGAGCGTACCGCGACCTGCAAAACGAAGAGATTGTCTATCCGTTGCGAGGTCGAGGTTTAGCGGTCTCGTCCAACGCGCAAAAGCGTTGTCGAAACGACCGTTTGGCGTTTTTCGAGCGCGAGTTCGAACGCCTCCTCGACGAAGCGATTCAAAGCCGCTTAACGCCGGAGGAAATCCGCAAAACGGTCTTAGCGAAGCTCGAGAAAACGCTAAAAAAACGCTTCGCCTAACGCCGTTTCCTAAAAATTTTCGCCCAGGCGTACCGGTCAACCAATACGCCAAAACGCTTTCTATTCCCCGTTTCAACTTTTTTTTCCAAGAGGCCCGACAATGAACGATTTCAACGCGCTCCCCCTCCCTTTGGAAACGACGCCCGCCGCCGAAAAAATCGTCGTAGCGACTAACCTTAGCAAGGCTTACAAACGCAAACCCGCGCTTGACGCCGTGTCGTTTTCCATCGAACGCGGCTCGGTTTTCGCGCTGTTGGGCGAGAACGGCGCCGGCAAAACGACGACGATCAAACTTTTGCTCGGCGACGTCGCGCCCGATTACGGTTCCGCGACCGTCTTCGGTCTCGACGCCCGCCGCGACGCGCTAACTATCCGCCGTCGAATCGGTTACGTTCCGGAAGTTCCCGCGCTTTACGAGCGAATGACCGTCGCGGAAATGGGCCGTTTCGCCGCCGCGTTTTACGAAAACGATTATTGGGGCGAGTACTCCCGTCTAATCGCCGAATACGAAATCGACCTAAACGCGAAAATCTCGAAACTTTCGAAAGGCTTGAAGGCGTTGGTCTCGTTTTCGGTCGCGCTGGCGAGCCAACCGGAGTTCCTGATTCTCGACGAGCCGACGTCCGGGCTCGACGCGTTGGCGCGGCGTCGCATTTTGGAAACGATCGCCGACTTTGCCGCGTCCGGCGGAACGGCGTTGATCGCAAGTCATCAAATGGCGGAAGTTGAGCGCGTCGCCGACCGCGTCGCAATGCTGAAAAACAGTCGCCTTATAATCGACGAACCGCTGCTCGACCTGAAAGAGCGAACCCGCGTCGTTACGGCGGTCGTTCGCGGCGCGACGCCGGAAGAAACGCGACGCATTTTCGACGGCGTTTTCGCAACCGTCCTTAAAACGGAGGTTTGGGGAGAACAAATCCGCGTCGTCGGGCGGAAATTGTCGTCCGATTTCGAAACCAAAATCCGCGCCGAACTGGGCGACCGCCTCCTCTCGCTCGAAACTTCGACGCCGAACCTCGAAGAAATCTTTGTCGCGACAATGACGCAATCCGTTCAATAACGCCGCTTAACAACGCGCTTTCGCCGCCGCGTCGCCCAACCGCGAGGCGTTCCGGTCGACCGGAGCGCCCGGTCGTCGTTCCCCGTCCCGTTACATCATATCGTTTTACCGAGGTTTGATATGCGCCAACTACTCAACGGATTTAACGCGTTGTACGTCAAGGAGTTAAAGCGTTCTCTCGCCGTTTCGGGAATCTTCGCGCTACTTATCGCCGCGTTCGTTTACGCAAGCGTCGCGCGCTTTTGGGTTCCCCTTTCTTCGTCCCCCGACGTCGTCCTCAATGAGTACCGCGCGTTTTGGCCCTGGCTCGCGCCGATATTCGTCTTCCTAAGTTCGACGGCGGCGCCGATTTACGTCTTCGCCTCCGAACGTAAGGAAGGCGGTTTCAAGGTTTTACAACGTTTTCCCGTCGCAACCGCGACCGTTTACCTCGCAAAGTTCGCCGCGATTTTCACGGCGCTCGTCGCAATATGCGTCTTTTTCGCCGTTTCAAGTTTCGCGTTCGACCTTTATTACGGCGACGCCTTGTCGACAACGCTTCGCGCCCCGTTGGCGAACGTCGGTTTCCTGATAAGCGTCGGCGCCACGCTTCTATTTGCGTCGCTCGAACTCTTTTGTTGGAGCGTATTTTGGGCGAACCGCGTTCGTCCGACGTTCGCCTTTTTGGCGACGGGCGCGTCGGCGTTCGTCGGCTGGGCGCTAACTGGCGTCGTCATCGGAATTACCGCGTTAACGCTAAAACCCGAACTCGCCGCCAAGCTCCCGCACGCCCCCATCCTCTTCGCGGCCTTTTTCACGATGCTATACGGCTTCCACGCCGCTAGCGCGCTCTCCTGGTTCGGGCTCGTCCGCCTCGCTTTTTTAGCGATTCCGCTTCGCGGGATTTACCGTCAATGCCGCCGTCAAGGAACCGCGACGGCGTTTAACTTGCCGTCCTAACCCGCGCCGTCGTTAAAGATATACGTCAACGTAATTTTCGTCCAACGAAAGGAACGTCGTCATGAAACGCGAACACAACGCCTTTAAAGCGCTATTTTTCAAAGAATTGCGCGAATCGTTTTACCGTTTGATTCCCGTCGTCTTTTTAGCCCTCGCGTTAATCCTTTGGGCGGCGTCGGCGGCTTACGGTCTCTTTCACCCTGCTAGCCGCGGGCCGTTTTACGAGTTCTATTTCGACTCCTGGATGTTAAACGCGCCGGTCGTCATTTTTCTAACCTGCGCTATTTTACCCGCTTACGCGTTCGCCGCCGAGCGCAAACGGGGCGGTTTCGAAACGCTAAAACGTTTCCCGACGTCGACGCTAACCGTCGTCCTTGCGAAGATAAGCGCGATATTGACGTTCTGCGCCGCGACGCTCGTTTTCTTCGTCGTTTCGAGCTTCGCGATCGACCTCGGCCTCGGCCTTCCGGCGTCGTCGACGCTTCTTAGTCAGTTCTTAGACGACTCCGGCAAGCCGTTCACCGAGTCGGCGCCCCATCTTTTCTTTTGCGCGTTCGCCTCGTTCGAACTCCTTTGTTGGGGCGCGTTTTGGGGTATGCGAATCCGGCGGGGCGCGCTTGCGATAACGGCGTCCGTCGCGTCGGCGTGCTGCGTTTGGGCTCTTCTCGGCGCTCTGTTCGAGCCGGAAATACAACGACGCTTAGCGGAAGCGCCGCTCTTCCTGACGCCGTTTATCGCCGTCGGCTCCGGTTTAGCCAACCTCTTCTATCACAGCTTTTACATCGAATTACGCGCGCTGTTTTGCCTCGTTCCGCTTTACGGAATTTATCGCCAATGCCGTCGGAAAGGCGCCGCGACAACGTTTAACTTGCCGTCTTAACCAGCGTCGTCGTTAGAGATAACCGTCAATATTATTTTCGTCCAACGAAAGGAACGTCGGTATGAACCGCAAAACTAGCGCGTTTAACGCGATATTTTTCAAGGAGTTGAGCGACGCCTACCATTACCCGCTCGCCGTCGTCGGCGTCCTCCTTCTCGCCGCCCCTCTTTTCGCGCCTTGGTATTCCCTACCGGAGGCAACGTTAAGTAATTTAGCGCCGACGATTAAGAAAAGCGCCGAACTCCTCGCCGGGCAATACGCCGGGTATTGGGGGCGTTACGCGCTCTTCTCCGTTTTTGTTCTCGCGGCGCTTTTGCCCGCCGGAATCTTCGCTCGCGAACGCAAAACAAAGGAAGCCGCCTGTTCGCTGCGTTTTCCGGTTTCACTGCAAACCGTTTTTCTCGCAAGGTTTAGCGCGATCGTCGCCCTAATCTCGCTCGTCGCCGTCGGGTTCGTTTTGACCGGCTTCGTCTTCGACCTAAGTTACGACGAGAAGCCGTTTACCGCGCTGACCTACTTTTGCGCCGACTACGACCCAATCGAAACATCCAACCTCCAAGCGTTCGCGCTATGTCCGCTTGAACTCTTGATTTGGGGCGCGTTTTGGGCGACGTCGATTCGCCGCGAAGCGTTTGTCGTCGCGGCGTCGCTTCTCTCGACCTTCGCCGTTTGGGCTCTCGTCGGTTGGCTCGTCGCTTCCAGCGAAGAGAGGCCGGGAAGTCTCGCGGTCGCCAACACTTGGGTTCTAACCCGCGACGCCGGCGTCGGCAGTTTGATTACCGTCGGCGGCGTCGCGTCGGTCGGCTCGCCCTTTTACGCGGCGCTACGTTTCGGCGCTCTCCTTTTGCCGATCGTCGGAATCGTTCGCGTTTTCCGCCGCGACGGCGCGCAAACGACGCTCGGCAACGGTTTAACCGGCCTCGACTTTCGCTTCAAAACGCTCTTGACAAAGCGTCGACAAAAAATCGCCGAAACCGCTTCCGCAAGCGTTCCGGTCGACGCAAACACGTCGGCGAAACCTTGCGAACGCTCGACTTCCGATTCGTCGTTCCTTGCCGACTCGACGCCGCGTCGTTGGCGACCGCTAACCGCGCTTTGCGTCGAAACGATCAAGAGCGCGAGCCTTTTCGGGCGGTTTCGCGGCGCGATTCTTATCGACTTGGCGCTCCTTAACTACTTGCTGCTCAACGCGTTTTCGCCGAGCTTGATCGGTTGCCGCGAACTTGCGTTCGGCGCGCTTCTCCTTTGGGGAACGCAAGCGTTCGTCGGCCTGCGCAAAAACCGCTTAATTTTAACGACGCGGTTTCCGGTTCGCCCGAGCGTTTACTTCGCGTCGCAAGTCTTGGCGTATTTCGCATTGTTCGCCGCCGCGTTCCTTCCGGCGCTCGGCTTTCAACTTCTCTTCCCGGAGGCGGCGAACGACGTCCGCGAACTTTATTGGCTCCGCTCGACGACGCGCCTCCCCGACGTTCCCGTCAAGGAAACGTTGAACGTCGCGACGTTTGCGACGTTTCACGCTCTCGTCGTTCTTTGGACGGCGGGCGTCGCGCGGTCGCGAATCGGCGCATTCCTCCTTTGCGCGGTCGCTTACGCAGTCTTTTATTTTGCGTTTTGTGCGTACGCGCTCTTTTGCTTTGGGCTGAGCGTCGCCGGCAAAGAGGTTCCCCCCTTCGAGCCTTGGCCGCTCCTTCCGTTCGTCGCGCTCGGACTCTTCCCCTTCGCTTGCCCCTTCGCTTACCTCCGGACGCGAGCGCGGTTTAAACGCCGCGACGACGTTTAACTTGCCGCCCTAACCCGCGCCGTCGTTAGAGACAACCGTCAACGCAATTTTCGTCTAACAAAAGGAACGTCGGTATGAACCGTCAAACGAACGCTTTTAACGCGATATTTTTCAAAGAGTTGCGCGACGCCTACTCTTACCCGCTCGCCGTCGTCGGCTTCCTCTTTCTCGCCGGTCTCCTTTTCGCGCCTTGGAACTCCGTTCCGGAAGCGTCGCTAAGCAGTTTATTCCTAGTCGCCGAACTCCTTGCGAAGGAATACGCAAGAAATTGGGGCGAATGCGCGCTCTTCGCCGTTTTCGTCCTCGCGGTGCTTTTGCCCGCCGGTATGTTCGCTCGCGAACGCAAAACGAAGGAAATCGTCTGTTCGCAACGCTTCCCGGTTTCGCTGCAAACCGTTTTTCTCGCAAGGTTTAGCGCGACCGTCACCCTAATATCGCTCGTCGCCGTCGGGTTTGTTTTGACCGGATTCGTCTTCGACTTAATTTACGCAAAGAAAGCCTTTACCGCGCTGACCGGCTTTTGCGCGCACGCGTCCCCCAACGCGGTCGCCTTCTACAAAGCGTTCGCGCTATGTCCGCTCGAACTCTTGATTTGGGGCGCGTTTTGGGCGACGGCGATTCGCTGCGAAGCGTTTGTCGTCGCGGCGTCGCTCCTCTCGACGTTCGCCGTTTGCGCCCTCGTCGGTTGCGCCGTCGGTTGCGTCGTCTCTTTCGGCGGCGACGCGCCGGCAAGTCTCGGGTTCCCCAAGGTTTGGGTTCTCCCCCGCGACCTTCGCCCCGACGGTTTGTTTTTAGTCGGCGGCGCCGCGTCGGTCAAGTCGCCCCTTTACGCGGCGCTACGTTTCAGCGCGCTCCTTTTGCCGATCGTCGGAATCGTTCGCGTTTTCCGCCGCGACGGCGCGCAAACGACGTTAAGCAACGGTTTAACCGGGATCGGCGCCCGCTTCAAAAACGCTTTTAACAACATATCGCCGACGCCTTGCGAACGCTCGACTTCCATTTCGCCGCGTCTCGTCGATTTGACGCCGCGTCGCTTGCGTCCGCTAACCGCGCTTTGCGTCGAAACTGTCGAGAGCGCGAGCCTTTTCGGACGTTTTCGGGGCGCGATACTTATCGACTTGGCGCTCGTCAACGCCTTTTGTCTCCTAGCGTCGACCGCAAAGGACGACAAAGGCTTTGCGCTCGCGGCCCTTTTCTATTCTCTTCTGTTTATCGTTCTTTTTGCGTCGGGAGCGTTCGCCGGATTGCGCCGCGACCGTTCGATTTTAACGACGCGACTTCCGGTTTCGCCGCGCCTTTATTACGCGTCGCAACTCTTGACGTACGCCGGGTTCTTCGTCGCCGCCTTCCTGCCGACGCGTTGCGTCCTGTCGTTCCTTCATATAACGCCGCTTCCCGCGTATATCTGCGCGTATATTTGGTTCGTCCCGTTTTGCGCCTCGGCGCTCGTTCGCACTCGCCTCGGCGCCGCGCTCGCTTGCGTTTTGTATTACGTCGCGGCGTTTTGCCTCGAAATCCTCGAGCTTACGTCCCGTCAAGCGAACCAGACGATCCTCCTCCTTTTTCCGCTTATCTGCGGCGTCGCCTCCTATTTCGCCGTCGTTCGACAATTCAAAGACGGTCGAAATTGACGCGCCGTCGGCCCGACGGCGTTTCTCCCCTTGCCGCCGCCCTCCGCCCGCGCTATCCGACGCCTCTCGCCGGAGGGCGCGAACTTTTCGCGAAAGTCGCCTTGTAAAAAACGCCGCGACGCGGTATATTATAAGGGCGCGACCTCCGGCGTCGGACGGCCCGCTTGTCGCGCCGTTTTTGCGTTTAAGCGCCTAAAACGAATTATTCGCGTTAAAACCTATTTTAGCGTCGATATCACCTCGAATCAAAACGCTAAATAACCGAATCGTCGGTTCTTTTCGAACAGATAAAGCGGCGGCGACCGCGGCGAAAGAAACGAGAATGTCCCAAGAAAACCCGAAAAACGAAGTCTTGAAGTCGGCGCTGATCGGCGTCGCGGCGCTCGTCGCGCTTGTTTGTTGGCTCAAATTTCAACCGCGCTTGCCGGACGTCGAGCCGAAGGAGAAAATCGGGCGCCGCCTCTTTGAGAATTTCGACGAAACGACCCCGATCAGCCGCGTCGAGTTTGTCGGCGTCGACGCGGAAACGGGAGAAATTAAGGAGTTGACGCTCGTCCGAGAGGGCGACGAACTCCGGCTTCCCGCGCTCGCGAACTTCCCCGCCGAAAACGCCGACCGCTGGGCCAAGATCGTCGCGCCGCTCGTTCAGCTTCCCGTTCTCGACGTCGCCGACGAAGCGGTTCGGAGCGGCGACGCGAAGAAAATCGCCCAACTTCACCGCGAGTGCGGCGTCCTCGCCCCGGAAGACGCGGCGTTCGAAGTCCAGTTGAACGCTTCTAATTCGGCGAAAAACGGCGAAAAAGCGCCCGAAAAAGCCGCAAACTCGACGCAAAGCGCCGCCGAAGACGCGAAAATTGCGCAAAACGAAGAAGACGGCGAAAACAGCGAAACGGCGCAAACCGCTCCGCTCGCCGCGCTCTCAATCAAAATCTTCGGTGAAAACGGTTCTTCGCTCGTCGAGCTTCTCGTCGGAAACCGCGCTCCGGAAAGTTCGGCGACCCGCGACGTTCGCTGGGTTCGCCTTCCCGGCGACGACGTCGTTTACGCGGTCGACTTTTCCGGCGACTCGACCGAGGAAGTCGGAACGACGCAATTTCTCGAATTTCCGCAACGAATTTCGTTCAATCCGATCGATTGGGCCGACCGCGACCTGCTCCGAATCAGCCGTTGGGACGTCGCGACCCTCGCCGTTCGCGACTCGACCTTTTCGGTCGTCAAAGCGGAGGACGGAACGCCCGCGCCGGTCGATTACAAGGCGGCCGGAATCGCCGTTTTTCGCCAAAATCCGGAAAACTCGCTGGCTCGCGTTTGGTCGCTCGAACAACGGCTAAATCGCGACGCGGAAGGCGTTTGGAGCGACGTTAAGCCGGTCGATCCGGAGTCGGCGCAAAACGACGTCTTGAACGAAACGGCGGACGCGCTCGGGCGGCTTTCGGTCGTCGACGTTCGCAAAAAGCCGGAAGCGCTCGCGACGCTCTTCTGCGAACGACGGCTCGGCGGCGAGTTGGCGGCGCACTTCGGAACGCTCGCCGAATTCGGGTTCGCCGCGCTCGAACACGACCCGTTGAACCCGGAAAAAATCGAACCGGCGCTCGTCGGCGAAGCGGGCGGAATCGAATTGCGAACGAAAAACGGCGTCCAAATTTCGCTCCTTTTCGGCCGCAAGTTCGAAGACAAGCGCGTCTGTTTGGCCTTCGCCGAGTTCGACCGCGAAGCGTTGGCCGCGTTGACCGAAGACGAAACGGAACTCGCCTTCCTCGCGCCGGAAGCGGAGAAAAAGGCGGCTATCAAAAACGAACGCCTCGCCGATTGGTTTTATTTGATTTCGGAATCTGATTTCGAAAAGTTCAAATTCCGCCTCGCCGACGTGTTGAAGTAACGTCGAAAGCGGAAACGGCGGCGACGCGAGCCGGTTTTAACGGCGTTCGCGAAACGTCGAGGGCGCGGCGAAACCGATTTGAAACGCGGCCCGAAACAACCGTTTTGTCATTAATATCAATAAAAGGGCGTTTCGTCGACGTTTTTCGCTCGTCGCCGGGCTCGATTTTCCTTTTACTTTGCTCCTCCTTATCCCGCTTCATTCCCTTAAAAACGCTTTATTTCCTCCATTCCCCCTAAACCGCGCGTTTTACGCCGAGAAAGGCCGTTATGTCGACCGCTTCGAAGCCCGAGAAATACGTTCTCATCTCCGTCAACCCCAAAGCGGGCCGCCGTTCGCCGCGCGTTCGAGCGGAGCGTTTGCAAGCGGCGCTGGAAAAACGGGGATTTTGCGTCGAGTTGCACACCGATTTGGCGGTCGTTTCGAGCCGCGCGAACGAACTTTTCGCCGAAAATCGTCTCCAAGCGCTCGTCGGAGTCGGCGGCGACGGCACCGCGGCGGAGCTGACGAACCGCACCGTTCCGGGCGTCCCGATCGCGATTTTGCCTTCCGGAACGGCGAACCTCATCGCGAAGTACCTGAAAATCCCGTTCAAGCCGGAAAAATTGGCCGAAACGATCGCCGAAGGCGCGACGATTTCCTTCGACGCCGGGCGCGCGAACGGACGACTCTTCTTGGTGATGGTCAGCGCCGGAATCGACGCCGACGTCGTTCGCCAGGTGCACGCGGCGCGGGAGGAAAGTTACCGCCGTCAGACGAAAAAAGGCGCCCACATCAGCTATCTTTCCTATATTAAACCGATTTTCGGGTCGATTTCGTCTTATCGTTACCCGCGTATTAAAACGGAATTTATCGACGCGCCGCAAACCGCTGAAAACTCGCAAAACGCCGCGACTCCGGAAGCCGCCAACTCGACGCAAAACGTCGAAACCGCTCAAAACGCCGATCTTTTCGCCGCCGCGCCCGGTTCGACTCGCGAAATCGTCGGAAAATGGCCGTTCGTCTTCAATTTGCCGCGTTACGGTTGGGGGCTGCCGCTCGTTCCGCGCTGCGTCGGCGTCGACGGTCGCCTCGATTACTGCATTTTCCAAGGCGGAAAATTGTTTTTGGCGCTTTTCGACGTTTTTTGCGCGCAAATGTTTTCGTCGCACCGACTCCTGCCGAACGCCAAGCTCGGACGCGGGACGACGTTCCGCCTCTCCGCCGCCAACCCGACGGCAAAGGGCGCCGCGACGATTCCTTATCAAATCGACGGCGACCCGGGCGGCGTTCTCCCGGTCGAGATCGAAACGGTCCCGAACCGTTTTACGACGGTCGCTCCGGCGGCGGTCGTCGCTCGACTTGAAAAAGCGCGGCGTTAAAGTCGGCCCGGCCTCGCCGTTTCCCGTCCTTTTTCGGTCAAACGGCGGCTTGCAAGCGGGGACTCTCCGTTCGGCGAACGCGACGTTATTAATCAATATAGGGGAAAAACCGCCGGTCGCCGAACGATTCGCGCTCCGAGCGAGCGTTAAAATACGCCGAAAATCGGGATTGAGCGGAGTTCGCGTTCGCCGCTCTTTCAAGTCGTCGGAAAAAACGCGAAAAATCGGAAAAAACGCTGGAAAATCGCTCGCCGTTATGTTAAAATAACAAAGAGTCGACGAAAAATCGCTCGAGCGCCGCGCCGCGTTCGAACGCTCGCCGACGTCGCCGGTCGTCGTTTGTCAACGCAACGCGCAAAGTTAGGTTCCTTTATGTCGTTTTTAGAAAAGATTTTCGGTAAAAAAAAGCTTGATTATAAGGAACGCTTCATTCTTTTGAAGGCGGCGATTTCCGGCACGATGTCGAGCTTTTACATGGCGCGCGACCGCCAAACGGACAAAATCGTCGGGCTCAAAATCCTCGACAAGGCGAAAACGAGCATCGTCGAAGACCGATACAAGGGAATGCGCGGCGTTTACAAACCTCGCGAAGGCGAAATGGCGGTGCAGTTCAAACACCCGTACATCGTCGACACGTTCGAGGAGGGTTTCACGACCGACGGCGAACAGTACCTCGTGATGGAATACCTCGAGGGCACCGGGCTCAACAACATCCTCATGATTAAGCAGGACATGCTCGCCGGGGGCCGAATGCGGTATATCCGTCAATGCGCCGAAGCGTTGCAAGTCGTTCACAAAGCGGGCTTTATCCACCGCGACTTTTGCCCGCGCAACCTCCTCTTCACCGGCGACGGCGAAGTCCTGAAGTTGACGGACTTCGGCCTCTCCGTCCCGAACAAACCGCCCTTCACCGATCCCGGCAACCGCACCGGAACGCCGAACTACATGGCGCCGGAGCTCGTCCGCCGTCGTCCGACGAACGAACGCGTCGATATTTTCGCGTTCGGCGTTACGATGTACGAGCTCTGCACCCGCGAGCTTCCTTGGCCGCGCGGCACGAACGGGCTCGCCGCGATGACGCACGACACGCCGCCGGAGCCGATTCAAACGTACCGCCCGGCGATCGATCCGCGCCTCGCCGACGCGATTCACTGGTGTCTCAAGGCCGACCCGAAAGAACGTTGCCCGTCGATGGAAGCGTTTCTTAAGAAAATCGAAAAAGTCGAATACGAAGACAAGCTTCGCTGACGCCCGACCTGTTTTAAGAGCGGCTTGACAACGCCGCGAACGTTTGCCGTCCGACATTCCGTCGACTCGCCGGGAAGTCGGACGCGTCTTTTTCTTGCGCCGCAGGAAACGCAACGGCGTTAAATCCGTCGCGACCGTCAAACTCGACGGCAATCAACGCGGCTTTTGTCAAAAAAATCGAAAAAATCGCGAAAATCGAGCGTCGCGCCGTTCCCATTCGCCCGAAAATCTTGTATAATACGCTTCGACAGTTTAGACGCCGCGTCTAAAATTGTGCGCCGTTTCTACGACGAAAATTTTGCCGCGTTTTTTGTTTTTCTTACCGTTTTACCGCCGCCGAGGTTGCTTTATGTCGTCCAATCGTTCGACTCGTCGCGATTTCCTCAAAACGCAAGGCGCGGGCGCGATTTCGCTCGCTATGTTCTCCACGTTCGCCCCGCGTTGGCAAAGTTACGCCGCAGACTCGCCGAACGAACGCTTCAAAATCGGCTTCGTCGGTTGCGGCGGAATGGGGCGCGGCGACGCTCGCGAGTTGGCGCATTTCGGGGACGTCGTCGCCCTTTGCGACGTCGACCGGGAACACGCGGAGTCGTTCCAACACGACGAATTCGTTACCAAAAAACCGAACGAAACGCAAGTCGTTCAAGACTACCGTCGCGTCCTCGAACGCGACGATATCGAAGTGATCGGGATCGCGACGCCGGACCACTGGCACGTTAAAATCGCCGTCGAAGCGTTGTTGGCCGGAAAACACGTCTTCTGCCAAAAGCCGTTGACGCTGACGATCGCCGAAAACCAACTCATTCGCAAAGCGGTCGAAAAAACCGGCAAAACCTTCCTCGTTGGAACCCAGCAACGCTGCGCGATCGGGCACTTTATGACGGCGACGCTGATGGTTCGCAAAGGGATGCTCGGCAAAATGAAGCGCGTCGTCGTTTCGCTCGACCAAGGCCCGAACCGCGGCCCCTTCCCGGTCGACAAACTCCCCGACCCGAGCCGCTTCGATTGGAATATGTTCCTTGGCCAAGCGCCGGAAACCGAATTCCGTTGGGAACGGGCGCGCGGCACGTTTCGATATTGGTACGATTACTCCGGCGGTCAGTTCACCGACTGGGGCGCCCATCACATCGACTGCGCTCTTTGGGCGCTCGACCGCGACAAACGCGGCGCCGGGCCGGTCGAATTCGACGGACGCGTCGCCGAACACGCGTCGCCGCTCGACGAATTCGGACGACCGACCGTCGACGACCATTACAACACCGCGACGACGTTCGAAATCAAAACGAAATTTGCCGACGGCGTCGAAATGATCGTCAAGAGCGAGCCGAACTCGAACGGGATTCTCTTCGAAGGAACCGAAGGTCGAATTTACGTCAACCGCGGACGCATCACCGGCAAACCGATCGAAGAAAAACTGCACGAAAAACTGACGGAAGACGATTTCGTCGCGCTGAACCATAATAAGCCGGTCGAATGGACGAAGCAAAACTTCTTCCGCTGCATTCGCGAAGGCGGGCTCCCGTCGTCAGACGCGTTCAGCCACACGTATTCGATGAACTCCTGCCACCTTTGCGCCGTCGCCGCCCGTTTGGGGCGCGTTATCCGTTGGAATCCGGAAACGGAAACGATCGAAGGGGACGACGTCGCGGCCTCCTTCATTTCCCGCGAACAACGCAAGGGCTTCGAACTCCCGACGCTCGACTAAAACGATTCGACGCGGTTTGCCCGACCGTTAAACTTCGCGCCGTTCCCGCAGTCGAATTTCGGCTCGGCGAACGACGCGGAAAAATCGGGTTAAATTTGCGCAAATCGAAAAGAACGTTATTCCCAAACGAAGAAAAATAGCTTATACTATATATTAATAAGGAGAGAAAAGCGGGCGGACGTAATTTTGACGTTCCGACCGACGAGCGTTCGCGACATGCGCCGCGCGCCCGTTTCGTTCCCCGCTCTCGACGTCGAACTATTGAGGACTCGTTACCAATGAAGAAAAACGTTATCGTTCTGATTCTCGGCGGCGGACGCGGCACGCGCCTGTACCCCTTGACCAAAATGCGCGCGAAACCGGCCGTTCCGGTCGCCGGTAAATACCGCCTGATCGACATTCCGGTCTCGAACTGCATTAACAGCGGTCTCAACAAGATTTACGTTATTACGCAGTTCAACTCGGTCAGTTTGCACCAACACCTGCAAACGTACCGTTTCGACGCCTTCGGCGGCGGCTTCGTCGAAATGTTGGCGGCGCAACAAACGAACGACAGCGACTCTTGGTACCAAGGGACGGCCGACGCGGTTCGCCAAAACTTCAACTTCATTCAACAACGCGACGTCGATTACGTCTTGATCCTTTCCGGCGACCAACTCTACCGGATGGACTTCCAAAAGATGATCGAAACGCACGAACGCTCGAACGCCGACGTTACGATCGCCTCCGTTCCGGTCGCTAAAGAACGCGCCGGCGAACTCGGCATTATGCGCATCGACGAAGAGGGCCGCGTCCTCGGCTTCCTCGAAAAACCGCAAACGGACGAAGAACTCGAGCAAGTTTACACCGGCCAAGAGTTCATCAGCGAACGCGGTCTCGACCCGCAAGGTCGCGATTACCTCGCCAATATGGGCGTCTACCTCTTCAACCGCGACACGCTCGTCGAAGCGCTTGAAAAGACCGACTACAAAGACTTCGGGAAAGAAGTCTTTCCGGCCTCGATTCGAGCGAAACGCGTTTGCGTTCACCTCTTCGACGGTTACTGGGAAGACATCGGGACGATTCGCTCCTTCTACGAAGCGAACCTCGCGTTGGCTCAAAACCCGCCGGTCTTCGAAATTTCGACGCCGCAAGCGCCCACGTACACCCAACTCCGCTACCTCCCGGCCAGCCGTTTCGACAACGCGACGGTTCGGTGCAGTTACATCGCCGACGGGTGCTTGATCGGCGAAGGCGCGGTCATCGAAAACTCGATCATCGGCATTCGCTGCAAAATCGGCAAAGGCTGCGTTATCCGCAACTCCATCGTGATGGGGCAAGACTTCGTTACGAGTCCCGAAGAAGACGCGGCGGAAATCGCGGCGGGTCGTCCGCCGGTGGGGATCGGCGACCATACGGTCATCGACGGCGCCATCGTCGACAAAAACTGCCAAATCGGTTCGAACGTCTTCATCATCAACCCGGACGCCGTTCAAAACACGAAGGAACGCGAATTCGGGATGATTCGCGACGGCGTTATCTGCGTCGAAAAGGGCGCGGTTCTCCCGAACCATTGGCACTTGGCGCAATCGCTGAAGAAAAAGTAACGACGCGGAACCAACCGCGTTGAGCCGTCGCGGCGATTCTCTTGCCGTCGCGACCGTTCGGCGTTTTTCCCGTTCGACGCAAACGTCGGAGCGCAGTCTTGTAGGCGAGCGGCTCCGGCGTTTGCGTTTTCTTGTTCTTGAACGTCGGCGACGACGTTTCCCTTGGCGCCAAAATCTTCAGCGCGCCGTCCCAAACGCCCGACGCGCTTCTTAACGTTCGCGTCGGCACGTTGCGTTTTAAGACGTTCGCGGCTCTTACTTTGTTTTCTCCAACTCGTCGAGAATGTGACGACAGGAAATAATTTTCTCAACTAAATCGTTCGGAAGGAACCAGTATTGATTCGTCGACTCGAACCCGACGCAGGAATCCGCCGCCGCGGCGCGACGCAACGCTTTCGCCAACTCGATTTCGTCGCGAACGATCGCCGCCATTTCCGCCTCGACCGCCGTCAATCTCGCCGCGTTTTCGCTATTCCCCGCGTTTTCCGCTTTCCGCAACGCAAGCCGTTCGTCGCGCAACAACGCGAATCGAGTTTGATTGGCGCAGCTCAAATAAACGACGCCCGCGACGTCGGCGCAACGCGCTTGCCGCTCCGCCTCGACGCGACGCTCTTCCGGCGCTTTTTTCGCCGCCTCGGCCAAGAGCGCGGCGCCTTCCCGGAAACCGCGTCCGCACTTCTCCATCTGCTCGGCGAAAACGAGCGGCGGATACGGCGCCGTCCAACTCGCGACGTCGTCGTAAGGAATCCCGACCATCGTCGCTCGATACCCGGTCGGCTCCAAGCGGAGCAAATTCGCCGGCCCGATTTGATTCGGCGCGGTATAAACGACCGCTCCGGAATAAGGGAACTCCTCGAAGGCGCGACTAACTTTCGTCCAACCGGCTCGCCCGGTCGCGGCGCCTTTTTCCCCGAAAACGCGCGTCGCCAAGCGGTCGAGAACCTCCGCTTCGGTCGTCGTTTCGTCCTTAAACTCTTGGAGCGCCTCCAAGTTAATCGACGGATACCCGCCGAGCGACCAACCGGCCATCACTCCGTCGACGCCGGAGCGCGAAAGGTTCGCCGCGTGCCGAACGACCAAATCGAGCGCCGGAATCGTCGGAATCGACGCGATCTCCCAAGTCGCGTTGAACTGACACTTCGCGATCGTTTTGAGCTCGGCCTTCTTCGCCGCCGCCCAATGTTCAACCGCGCGCGGCCCCGGCCCGACCGCCGAAATCGAATATTCGCCGACCGAAACCGGAACGCCGCCCCGATTCAGCGGAAGCGCCCATTCGCTGACCGACTGCAGCCAAACGCCCTTGGGCAACCGCCCGATAATATCGGTCGCGAGCCCGTGTCCGCGCCAGCCCCAGTCCCAAACGATCACCTTCGCGTCCGGCGCCGACCGCCAAACGCCCTCGGCCATCGCGGCGTTCAGATCGACGATCAAGTCGACGTAATCCCGTTGCGAACAGCGCGGACACTCGTCTTGCCGCATATGCGACGCGCACGTCGTCAAGTTTTCCGAGCCGGTGATCGTAAAAATTCCGCCGAGCCCCGGAACGTCCGCGAAGACCGCCGCCAACGAGTCGACGAGCCAACGCCGCGTCTCCGGCGCCGACGCGCACATCGCGAAATATTTCTCCTGCGCGACGCCGCGAATATGCGAGCGATTTCCAAAAAACGGCGCCGGAAGCGCTCGCGGTTCGTTCATATAAAGGTAAACGTCGATTCCGTATTTCTTCGCCCGATTCACTAAATTGCGCAAAGTCTCGCGACGCACGTCCGATTTCGCGCCCAACTCCGGAAATTCGGCGGTCGGCGGCGCCAAATCCCGTAGGAGCGCGTGCAGCCAAACGCCGTTCACGCCTCGTTCGCTCAACTTTTGGAGCAGACCGTCCGGGCAAAGTTTCGCGTCGTCCTGCAAAAGCGGGTCGCCGAAGACCGCGAAATACGAGTGTAAATAACAAATTTCGAACCGCGAACCGTTTTTCGTGACATTTGAAACGTCTTGTTCGTTTTCTCCTCCGCTTTCCTCCGTTTCTTCACTCGACTCGTCTTGCGCGTTTTGCTTATTTTGCTCGTTTCGCGCATTTTTCTTATTTAAGTTAGTCGTTTCTTTCGCGTCGACCGTTCCGAGTTCGTCGAGAAACGCGAAACGAGGGGTTTCCGGCGCGTCGAGTTCGTCCCCGAGCGTTTCGCGAACGTCGGCGGCGATCTTACGCATCGCCGCGACGTCGGCTTCGGTCGGCTCTTCAAACCGCAATGTTTCGCAAACCGGCTTCAAACGTCCTAATTTAACCCAAAGAAAATCGTCTTCGCGGAGCTTTTCAGCCAACTCGACCGGCGTCAAATCAAGAAGCCTTAAAAGTTGTTCGTAAGGCAATATCGACCAATTTCGTCGAGTTAGCGTGATGTAAACGCGGTCGGGCTCCCACGTCGGCGCTTTATACGTCGGCAATCCGAGAAGCTCGGCGATTTGCGCAATCTTTTCCGGCTTCGTGTCGAGCGTTCGCGCCATCGCTTCGAGCGTCGCGAGGTTCCAGTTGCGCCAAACAAACGCCGCGGTTCGGTTCGGAAAGTGCGGAATCGGTTCGGCAAGCTTTTCCTCGCCGGTCGGAAGCGGCGACAGATCGACCGGCGTCAAACTCGCCGCGGTTTCGCTATTTTGAGCCGTCGAATCGTTTTCCGCCGCAACGCAAGCGTCTTTCGCCCCGGCGGCCTCGGCGCGTTCTCCCCCCAAGGCGACGCTAAGAGCGAGCCCCAAGGCGACGCAAACCGTCGGCGCGAGCGTCGCGCTTCGTTTCGTTTTTACTCGTTTCATCTTTCGACTCCTTATTTAGGTTGCGTTAATCGAAAAAAGCGCGATTATCTCCGCTTTTCCGTTTCAAAAATCCATTTTTTATCCGCGGTATAATTTTTGCGGATAGCGATAAAAACGAACGGAATTTCCCCGCTCCGCTTTTTACCGCCTCGAAAAAAATTCGAAATTTTCTTCGGCGATTTTCCGACGCGGAACGCTAGACGGTAAACGCGGAATTTACCGCGATAAAGGCGCGTTTCGAGCGTCCCGCAGCGCTCTGTCGAACACTATTTTAACACAACGAGGGCGGAAAAAAAAGCCTTTACAAGAAAACAAAATTTGATAGAATTTGCTTAGCAGGTCGGGAGAAACGCTAAATAAGGCGCGTCAAAAAACCGACTATCTAAATAACGACGGCGACAAACGTTTATTTTGCCCGACGCAAAAAACGCGTCCCATCGTTATAACCGTCCTATTTTACGCGTTTTGGCAGGTCGACTCGGTTTGCGTCGTCGAACGGAAAACCGTTAAAACTTGTCGAAAACGCCGAAGAAAACGCCGCGATACGTTCGAGCTAAAGTGAAAAAGTTTTCCGCTCGGGCGCCCGAATCGAAGAAGGAACGCCGATGATCCTCTCCGGACTCGAAATTGAAAAAGAAATTGCGAAGGGCAACGTCGTCGTCGATCCCTTCGACCGCTCGCGGCTGAACCCGAACAGCTACAACCTGCGTCTGCACAACGAGCTTCTCGTTTACGACGGGCCCGCGCTCGACATGAAAACGCCGAACGCGTACCGCTCGATCGAAATTCCGGAGGAAGGCCTTCTCCTGGAACCCGGCAAAGTTTACCTAGGCCGCACGATCGAGTACACCGAAACAAAAACGCTCGTGCCGATGTTGGAAGGCCGCTCGTCGGTCGGACGGCTTGGACTGTCGATTCACATCACCGCCGGCTTCGGCGACGTCGGATTCAAGGGCTACTGGACGCTCGAACTTCACTGCGTCCAGCCGATTCGCGTTTACGCCGGCGTCGAGATTTGCCAAATTTACTACCACACGATCGAAGGCGACTACGTTCCCTACGACGGCGGCAAGTACCAAAATAATCGCGGCGTTCAAGCCAGCATGATGTATCTCGACTTCGAAGACGCGAAAAAAACGGCGCGAAGTTGACGTTCGTTTCTGTTTTGTCTTCGAGAAACGCGTTTCGCTTCGTTTAACGCGACGGAGCGAGAAAACGACGCATTAACCAGAAAACTTATTCCTAGATAATAATGTCTACTATTTCCGAGACGATGATTAAACTAAAAAATCCTCCCGAAACGGCGATCGAAACGATCGAATATATCGTCAAACGCGACGGTCGCCGCGCGCGCTTCGCCCCGGAAAAGATCGGCGCCGCCATTCAAAAGGCGTTCGTCGCGACCGGGCAACCGCAACCGAACGAGTACGTCGAGGCTCTGACCGCCAAAGTCGCCGCTCGCGTCGTCGACGCCGGTTACGTCGCCCCCGAAGTCGAGGACGTCCAAGACTGCGTCGAATCGGTGTTGATCGAAAACGGGCACGTCCGCACAGCCCGCAACTATATGGCGTATCGCGCCGAGCGCACGCGAGTCCGCGAACTCGGCTCCCGGCTGATGCGCACCTTTGAAGACATCACCTTCAAAGACGCGAAAACGAGCGACGTCAAGCGCGAAAACGCCAACGTCAACGGCGACACCGCGATGGGCCAGATGCTCAAATACGGTTCCGAAGGCGCCAAGGAGTTCTTCCACAAGTTCGTTTTGAAACCGGAGCACTCGCGCGCCCACGTCGAAGGCGATATTCACATTCACGACCTCGACTTCTACACGATGACGACGACGTGTTGCCAAATCGACTTGATTCGCCTTTTCAAGAACGGTTTCGGCACCGGCCACGGCGTCCTGCGCGAGCCGAACGACGTGCAATCCTACGCCGCGCTCGCCTGCATCGCGATTCAGTCGAACCAAAACGACCAACACGGCGGCCAGTCGATCGTCAACTTCGACTACGGCCTCGCGCCGGGCGTGATTAAAACGTTCCGCCGCCTGTATCGCGACAACCTCGCCAAGGGCGTCGCCTTCGCGACCGGTTCGAGCGCCGCGATTTCCGACGACTTGAAGGCGTTGCACCGCGAAATTTTCGATTCCGGCGTCGAGCTGAAGCTCGAAGAGCGCGACGCGTTCTTCGCCGCCGAAAGCGCAGCGGTCGCCGAACGTTTCTTCGCCGCTTGGAACGTCGACGCGTCGACGGCGCTGACCGCCGAGCGTTTCGCCGAGCTGCAAAAACAAGCCGCCGACTTGGCGTTGCGCGAAACCGACCGCGCGACGTTCCAAGCGATGGAAGCGCTCGTTCACAACCTGAACACGATGCACAGCCGCGCCGGAGCGCAAACGCCCTTCTCGTCGATCAATTACGGAATGGACGTCTCGCCGGAAGGCCGCATGATCGTTAAAAACGTCCTTCTCGCGCAGGAAGCGGGGCTCGGCGCCGGAGAAACGCCGATCTTCCCGATCCATATTTTCCGCGTCAAGGAAGGAATCAACGCCGACCCGGGCGATCCGAATTACGATTTGTTCAAGTTGGCCTGCCGCGTCAGCGCGAAACGTCTCTTCCCGAACTTCGCGTTCCAAGACGCGCCGTTCAACCTGCAGTACTACCAACCGGGGCGCCCGGAGACGGAAATCGCCTATATGGGGTGCCGCACTCGCGTCGTCGGCAACATTTGCGACCCGGAACGCGAAATCACGTACTCGCGGGGCAACCTGAGTTTCACGTCGATCAACCTGCCGCGAATCGCGCTGAAGTCGAAGGGCGACATGAACGCCTTTTACGCCGACCTGACCGCGAAGCTCGACTTGGCGGTCGACCAACTCCTCGAGCGTTTCCGCATTCAATGCCAAAAGAAGGTGAAAAACTTCCCGTTCCTGATGGGACAAGGCGTTTGGCTCGATAGCGAAAACCTCGGACCGGAGGACGAAGTCGGCGAAATCCTGAAGCACGGCACGCTGTCGGTAGGGTTCATCGGCTTGGCGGAAACGCTAAAAGCGCTGATCGGCGTCCACCACGGCGAAAGCGAAGAGGCGCAAAAGCTCGGCCTTGAAATCGTCGGTTTCATGCGCAAGTATCTCGACGACGTCGCGCAAGCGAAACAGTTGAACTTCTCGCTCCTCGCGACGCCGGCCGAAGGGCTCTCGGGCCGCTTCGTCAAGTTGGATCGCAAAAAGTTCGGCGCGATCGAAGGCGTCACCGATCGCGAGTACTACACGAACAGCTTCCACGTTCCGGTTCACTACCGCGTTCCGTGTTGGCAAAAGATTCGCCTCGAAGCGCCGTATCACGCGCTGACGAACGCCGGGCACATCACCTACGTCGAGCTGGACGGCGACGCCTCGCAAAACTTGGAGGCGTTCGAGAAGATCGTCCGCGCGATGCGCAAGGCGGGCGTCGGTTACGGCGCGATCAACCACCCGATCGACTCCGACCCGGTTTGCGGTTTCAACGGCGTCATTAACGGCGACGTCTGCCCGAAATGCGGTCGCAAAGAAACGCCGGACGTTCCGTTTGAACGCGTTCGCCGCATCACCGGCTACCTCGTCGGGACGCTCGACCGCTTCAACGACGCGAAACGTTCCGAGGTGAAAGACCGCGTGGCGCACTCGACCGCCTGCCCAGGCGTCGCGCAAAACGGGGGAGACGAATGAAACTTCGCGTCGCGGGCCGCGTCGGCGACTCGATCGTCGACGGGCCCGGTCTCCGGTACGCGCTTTTCACGCAGGGGTGCCCGCGCGCCTGTCCCGGTTGTCATAATCCGCAAACTCAACCGCTCGAAGGGGGCGAAGAGACGACCGTCGAGACGATTTTGGCCGAAATCGACGCGAATCCGCTTCTCGACGGCGTTACCTTCAGCGGAGGCGAGCCGTTCCTGCAGGCGGCGGCGCTCGCCGAGTTGGCGCGAGAAATCAAAAAGCGCGGCCTAAATTTAGCCGCGTACACCGGCTATCTTTGGGAGGAGCTTCTTGCGGCGAACGATCCCGCTTGGAACGCGCTTCTCGCCGAGCTCGACGTCGTCGTCGACGGCCCGTTCGTGTTGGCGGCGCGCAGTTGGACGCTGAAATTCGCCGGTTCGACGAACCAACGTTTTATCGACGTTCGACGTTCGTTGCGAGAAAATCGGGTCGTCGAAATGGAAACTTGGGTCGGTTAAACCGTTTTTACAGGGGCTTCTATCTCTTTCCTTTGTCAAAACGAAAAAAGCCGCCGCGTTTCGACTCCTTGTCGACGCGGCGGCCTTTTTTATTCTCGCTCGCCGCCGTCGAAGCTTTTTTTCGCCGCTTCAACCAATCTTTTGGCGTTCAATTTTCTTGTCCTCGCCTTCCCTATTTCGCCTTTTAACCGCTTTGCGTCGTCGTTCGTTAAAATCGCGAGAATCGCGATATTTTCTCAAATCGACGCTAAAGTCGAGCGAGCGTTTGGACGTTCTAACGAATAGACGCCGTTTTTTCAAGCGAACGCGGCGTTTTGGCAAAACTTTAACGCTTTTTAGGGCGACGGAGGCGATTCTTGGCGAGCGAACGAGCGACGATATTTCTTCGAACGGCGTTTTCGACGGCGCTTGGCGCGGCGGTTCTCGTTTGGAACGCGAACGCGACGGCGCAAGTCGCTTATCCGTCTCCGCAATTCGACGACGGCTTCGTTCCCGGCGCGACGTCGTTCGGCGCACCGGTCGTCGGCGACGCTTTTCCGAACGCCGCGCCCGTTTTTAACGATTCGTTCGGCGTCCCCAACGCAACCGCGCTCCCCGGTGGCTCCGGTTTTCCCGTCTCTTCCGATTTTTCCGGCGCGATTCCGGCGAACGGCCAGCTTGGAGGGCAAATTATTGGCGAAATCCCGTTTTCCGGCGACATAAATTCGATTCCGTTGCTGGAACAAAAGCAGCCGAACGCGCCGCGTCCGCTTCCTCAGTTAAACGTTCCGCAAACCGACGCCGATTTCGAGAAACGCGTCGAAGCGTTGGCGCGTCGTTTCTCGAAGCCGCCTCTTTCCGTCGAAGGCTCGACGCCGGGGCGCCTTCTTCGTTACTCGCTGATCGGAGGCGCCGACGCGACGTTTCTTGCGCCGGATCGCGCCGCGCCTCCGGAAACCGGGCAAAACGCGCCGACTTTGCCGGATTCGACGCCGGATTTGAAACCGATTTACGCGCTCGGGGCGCTTTGTTGGAACGTTCCTTGCGCCGGACGGCGGATTCTGCGCGTCGTCGACGGACGGCCGAGCGCGGCGGTCGGATACGGTTTCCAATCGAAACGCGGCGAACTTCTCGCGGCGTTGGCGTTCGCAAAAATCGACCGAAATTACGAAATTCAAATCGACGGCGAAAAATTCCGCGTTCAAGACCTCGTCGACGCGGAAAAGCTTGCTTGTTCGAAAAACGCGAACCTTTCGACGGTCGCCGTCGGGCTCGCGCATTACTCGCAAAATCCGGACGAAACTTGGACGAACGCTTTCGGCGAAACCTGGTCGCTTGCGAAGATTCTTGAAGCAGAAATCGAACGTTCCGTCGACTGGGGGTCGACCGAAGCGACCGACAAGCTCCTCGCGCTGACGTTCCTTCTCGCACGGTTGAAACGGGGTTCGCTCCGCGATTCGGCGGAGTTGAAACGGATTGAAACGACGTTGATCGCGTTAAAAGGGCGAGGTTGGGCGCTTTTTGACGACAAACCGTTCGCCGAAACGCTCTTTTTCGACGAAAAAACCAAGCCCGCGACGCCGCATATGCGCCTTTACGTCAACGGCGCGCTTCTTCGTTGGCTGACGCTGACCGCGTCGGCGGAGGAACTGCGTTCGGAAAAAGCGCGTCGCGCGGTCTTCGAACTTTGCGGGCTCGTCGACCAACTCTTCAACTCGGTCGACAACCTCGACAAGTTGGCGCCGCTTGACGAAGAATCGCTCGCCGTCGCGATGCAAACGCTCCTTCTTTACCGCGCTCGCGTTAAAAACGCCGCGTCTTCTCCAAATTAACGCCAATCGACGAGAACAAACGCGCTTTACCGGCTTAAACTCGACGCAAATCTCGCTGTTTGCCGTCAAAGCGCGTTTTCGTCAATTTCTTTATTTTGCGCGACCGATTCAATCGTCGTAATCGAGACTTCGCTCGTCTTCGTCGAGAATCCAAGCGAGCCGTCCGAGAACGAGCCCGTAAAGCGCCGCCCAAACGACAAGCGCGAACGGCGCCGCCCGCCAAAACGCCGTCGTTTGGAAATATCGGATTCCGAGCGCGAGCGGAGCGAAAACGAGCGCCGCCGAAACCGCCCAAAATTGCGCCCAAACAACGATTCGTCGAAGAAAACTCGCCAACACCGCCCCGCAAATCGGCGCGAACGGCCAGCCGGTGTAAAGCGTCGAAAGGTAAAAAATCGGGAAGCAAACGGCGAACGAACCGGCGAGCGTCGCGGCGATTCGCAAGTCGACGAGTTGAACGCCGTCGACAATTTCGGCGGCCCCGTCCCCGTTTTCGAACCAACCGAGCGCCCCGGCGACCGCGACGCCCGGCGAAAAAGACGCTCCGACAAGCGCGGCGAACCAAAGCGCGTAAAGTAGCCCGTCGAGCCGGTCGTCGTCGCGCCAAGAAATAACGCGGCGCGCTCCGGACGCCCCGGCGCCAAAAATCGCTTCAAAAAAACTCGCCGTCCAATACGTCCAAAAGAGCGCCGTCGGGAACGCGAAAATCGTCAAAACGAGAAACTCGAACTTCTCAAACGGGCCGCCGCCTCCTTGCGCCGCTATCGTCGGCGCCAACGAGTAAAGAACGTAAACCGTTAGCGTCAAACCGATTAAAACGACCGTTCCCGCCCGCGCCCAAAGCTCGTTCGTCGCGAGCGCTTGAAACGTTCGGTTGAAGAGCGGAAACCGGCGCGGCGGCGCGGGACGCGTCCAAATCGCCTCGCCGTTCCGATAACGGAGAACGAGCGGCGGCAAAAACGCGGTCGGATCTTCTATTTCCGGCGGCGTCGCCAAGCGGCGAAGAACGCTTTTCGCAAACCGAAACGGCGCCGTCAAAACCGACAAAAAGAACAATATCCCGTCAAGCTCGCGATTCCCGCCTAAAGTTCCGACGCTTCGCGTTTCCCCCTTTTCGCCAGTTTTATCGTTTGCCGTCTTTTTCAACGCTTCTTCGACCGCCGCGGAGCCAAATTCAGCTTTCAATTCTTCCAACAATCGACGCCGTTTTCGCTTGTCCCCGTTCTTCGTCTTCGCGCCGTCGACTCGACTTTTCCGTTTATCCGGATATTGCGCCGAAGCGTCGGGCTTTTTCGGCGGCGTCGGCGCGACCGTTTTCGCCGAATTCGGAACAAAAACCGTTTTTCCGTCGAAACGTTGATAAACGCGGTCGGGCGCCTCCGGAATTTCGCCGAGATCGTAAACGCCCCGATCGCGCGGTTGGAAACGGACGTCGGTCGTCGCGAGCTGTTCTTTAAACGCCGCCGTTACAAGCGTTTCCGTTCCGCAATCCGGACAGCGAACCGTCTTGCCGAGAAGTTCGGCGGGCGCTTGCGTCAACGTTTCGCAAACGCGACAGCGCACCGGATAATAAACGGGCTCCGGAGCGGCGGTCGACTCGCTCGCGTCGCCGCCCCCGCTTTGAACGCTTTCGGCGCTTTTCCCGCTTTCAACGCCGACTTTGCCGGTCGCGGCGACTTTTCCTTTAACGCCGTAAATATCGGCCCCGGCGACGTCGATTCCGACGCGGTTCGGGTTGCGCGCCGGAGAAAGGAGTTTGTCTTGCCGGCGTTTTTGCGGACTATTAAAGCGCTCGTAATCGGTTTCCGTTTCAAAATCGAGATAATTCGGGACGACGATTTCTTCGTCGCAGTCCGGACAAACGACGACTTTGCCGACGTCCGCTTTCGTCGCGGAGAGTCGCGTTCGGCAACGCGGGCACCCGAACGAACGGTATCGAACCGGCGACGCGGGCTCCGAAGTCGGCGTCGCGGAGTAAATTTCGTCGTCGCCGGAATCGGCGTTTTCGACGGGCGGCAAACGGCGGCGGTTCGCGTTCGGGTCGGAAGCGGAAGTCGGCACGGCGATTCTCCTTATTACTAAACGACGATTAAAATCGGCTCAATTTACCCTTTTTAACAAAAATGAAACGGCGAAATTTTTACTCGTCCGCTTTCTTTCGTCCTTATTTTTTCGCTTAATTCCCCAGTTTCTCAAAGTCCGGAGGGAACGACGTCTCCGGCGGCGCAAGTGAAAAGGGCGGCGAACGTCTCCGCGTCGATCGAGTCGGAATGAAAACGGGCCGAACCGTCCGCGTAAAGGAAGTTCGCGCCGCCCGGGTGAAGCGAGAAAATTTCATTGTTGTTCGCGTTGTTGAAAAAGCGACCGTCTTCGGCGACGACGGAGGCGTCCATCACAAAGCCGGAACCGGGGTCGGCCCAATCGGAGTTAAGAAGCGGCTCCTTCGGCGTCGCGTTCGGGTCGCCGCGACGTCCGCCGCGCAAGAATTTATACGGACGACCGGACGCTTCAAAAAAGAGGAACGACGAACTCAGCCCGTCGCTAACGGCGCTCGAATAAACGGGCGCGCGCCTTGAAAATTCGGAAGAATTGGAAAAGTCGGGCAATAAAACGCTCGTCCATTCGGAACGCTCGCGGAGCCCAAGTTTCATCCGAACGCCGCGCCGAATCAGATAACAACTCGCGTAATCGGTCGGATAATACTTTTTCGTTCCGAAATCCCGGTCGCCCGGCGCGGTCGGACAAAGAAAAACGGGAATCCGCTTCTCCGTCGCCTCGCGGTTGACCGCCGCCGACCAAGTCGCCGTCCAATCGACCGCCGAATACGCCGCGCTTTCCTCGACGAACGGGAGAAGAATCGTCAGAACGTTATGTCGATCGCGACGCTTGCCGTTTGGCGCGACGTACGTCGTCTTCGTCGGCGGGAAAACGCCGTTGACGTCCAAATACGAATGAATCGCCAAGCCGATTTGGCGCATACGCGAAACGCAAGTCGTTCGGCGAACAGTCTCTCGCGCCGCTTGAACCGCCGGCAAAAGCAAGCCGAGCAAAATAGCGACGATCGCGATCACGACGAGAAGCTCGACCAACGTAAAACCGTCGCCGGAAACGCGCGACCCGCTCAAGAAAACGTCGAGCGAGCGAAAACGACCGCTTTTGCGCCAACGGAAATCGCGCCGCGTTTCGATTTTCATCGTTTTCGCTCCCCTTCTCGCTTTTTAAGTTTCGACAAGACAAACAAACGCCCGACGCGGCGAAAAGCGGATTTCGGCGCGTTGGCGCTTAGCGTCGATTCCGCCCTTCGCGACGTTCAAACGACGTCGCGGCGAGAGCGGAAAGCGGAATAGGAAAAGACGGCGTTACTTTTTAACGATTTGGCCGACTTTCCAGTTTTGCAGATTCATTTCGGCGAGCGTCGCTTGAACGTCGTCGGCGATTTCCGGCTTAACGACCAAGACGAGACCAAGCCCCATGTTGAAGACGCGTTCCATTTCGGCGTCGTCGATCGAGCCGAGCTTTTGCAACCAACCGAAAACCGGCGGAACGTCCCAAGAATTCGGGGTAATTTCCGGCGCGACGCCTTCCGGCAAGACGCGGGAGAGGTTTTCGACCAAGCCGCCGCCGGTGATGTGCGCGACGCCGCGGATACCGTCGTTCGCGCCGAATTTTTCGAAGAGCGCGAGGGCCGGTTTGACGTAAAGGCGCGTCGGCGTCAAAAGCGCGTCGGCGACCGTTTGGTTCAATTCCGGAACAAATTCGTCCGGTTGGAGGCCGGCAATGTCGAAAACGACGCGGCGAATCAGCGAATAACCGTTCGAGTGGCAGCCGCTCGACGCGACGCCGATCAGAACGTCGCCTTCTTGAATCGCCTTCCCGTCGATGATTTTCGAACGTTCCGCGACGCCGACGCAAAAACCGGCCAAGTCGTATTCGCCGGGATTGTACATCCCGGAGAGGATCGCCGTTTCGCCGCCGATCAACGCGCAACCGACTTCTTCGCAAGCCTTGGCGATACCGGAAACCAGTTCTTCGAGTTGGTCGGGGTCGTCTTTCGGCGTCGCGACGTAATCGAGGAAGAAGAGCGGTTCCGCGCCGCAGCAGATCGCGTCGTTGACGCTCATCGCGACCAAGTCGATCCCGACGGTCGAATGACGGTTCGTTTGGCAGGCGATTTTGATTTTCGTCCCGACGCCGTCGGTGCAGCTGACGAGCACCGGGTCTTCGTACTTGCGCTCGGGGCCGCCGTCTTTGAGGAGGCCGTTCAAGCGGAAAAGACCGGCGAACCCGCCGTCGAGACGCATCACGCGCGGCGAAAAGGTCTTCGCAACCAATTTGGGCAAACGGGACATCGATTCGGCGTAAATATCCAAGTCGACGCCGGAACTTTTGTAAGTCGCTTTTTCCATTATTCGGGACTCTCGTAAAAACGGAACGCTGGGGGGAAACGGGCCAAAACGAGCGGCGAAACGGCGCCGACGACCGATTTTAACGGTCGTCGCGATTTCAACGGCGGCTAATAGCCTCGCCCGCGACAACTTTAACGGTCGCGTCGGCTTTAACGACGCTCGTAAAAACGGAAAGACTCGGTCGGCGCGGTTTAACGTCGACAATTCAAACTCTTCCGTTTTCATTATAATTCTTCGGCGAAATAACGCAAGGACGGGCGGCGCGAGAAAACGTCGACTTTTTCCGCTTCGGCGTTCCTCTGCAAGAAAATCGCGTCGGTTCGTTAAGGGGGGGAAGACAAAATTACAAATTCGGGTTATAATGGTAAAGAAAGCGTCGCGGACGGTCGAAACGCTCGCTCGATTCGCCGCCCGAAGCGCAGTCGCGCAAGACGAACAGCCGAAAAACGTCGAAAACGCTCCCGTCGTTTCCTCTTTATCAATTAATGACGACACAAAAAGCGTCGACGCCCTCGAACAAGGAAAAAACGAATCGAAATGTTGGAATCTAACGACCGCGCCCCCGTCGAACAGCCCGTCGAAACGACCGCTCCCGTCCAAGACTCGCAAACCGCGGAAACGCCCGCCGTCGACGCCGTTCAAGTCGACGAAACCGTCAAAACCGAACTCGCCGACGCGCCGGCAAACGTTGAAAACAGCCCAAATAGCGAAGCCGCTGAAAATAGCGAAAACGCCGAGCCGGTCGCCCCGCCCTCCGCGACGCTCGAAGAAGCGCTCGAAAAATTCGGAATCGAGCTTCCGGCGAAAAAAGTTCGTCTTCTCAAAGAATATTGCGAAACTCTTTGGATTTGGAACGAGCGCGTCAACCTCACCCGGCACGACGATTACGACAAGTTCGTTTCCCGCGACCTCGTCGACTCGATTCGCTTAGCCGCTTGTCTTCAAAAGGGCGAACACGTCCTCGACGTCGGCTCCGGCGGCGGCGTTCCGGGTCTCGTCGTCGCGATTTTGCGTCCGGACGTCGTCGTCGAACTTTGCGACTCGACCGGCAAGAAAGCGGAGGCGCTCGGCGCGATCGTCGACGCGCTCGGCCTCGAAACGAACGTTTGGTACGCGAAGGCGGAAGATTTGCTGAAAGTTCACCGCTTCCACACCCTCACGATCCGCGCGGTCGGCAAAATCGCGAAACTTTTGCCGACGTTCGCCCCGCTTTGGCACGCGTTCGACCGCATCCTCATGATTAAAGGCCCGAACTGGCCGGCGGAACGGGGCGAAGCGCGCCACTACAACCTTCTGAACAACGTCGCGTTGCGCAAAATCGACGAATACGAGAACCCCGGCGCCGAACACAACAGCGTTATTTTGCAATTCTGTCGCAAGAGCCGCTTCGAAGAAATGGAGCGCCGCGCGCAAGCGCTGGCCGAAGGGAAGCCGATCGAGCTCGAAGTCGAGCCGGTCGAAGTCGACAACAAACAACGGCGCGAGTTCTCCGACGAACGTTCCGGACGCGGCGGACGCGGTTTCGGCGGCGGACGCGGCGGAAAAAGCGGTCGCGACGACCGAAATCGCCGCCCGGCTCGCAAATTCGTCGACGCGCAAGACC